>NZ_CP109432.1:4800000-5114629 GCF_036227065.1 Spirillospora sp. NBC_01491 | reverse complement strand
CAGACCGCGTCGGCCCAGCCGTCGATGATCTCCAGGACGCGCTGCGGCGGCGCGTCGGTGGTCAGGTCGACGTCCTTGCCGGGGCGGCGCAGCAGCGCGTCGCGGACGGGCCCGCCGACCAGCGCCAGCTCGTACCCGGCGGCCGAGAAGCGGGCGCCGAGCTCGTCGGCGACCGGCGCGGCGCCGCGGAGCAGCTCGGCGATCGCCGTCCGCTGGGTCCGCGACGGCTCCGGGGGCTCGTTCCGGTTGGGCTGGCTGGGGTGGTGGGGCACGGCCATCGAGCGTATTTCCTTGGTATGCGGCTGACAAAGGACTTCGGACGGCCCGGGGTCCTGAACGCGGAACCGTTCCGACCGTCCGAAAGGGAAGGTGACTCTTCACATGACGCGAGCCCCGGGTTACGTTCTGGACACCCCCGACGACGCCCGCGCGACCCCGGTGAGCCTCCCGCACCACCCACGGTAGCGGGATCCGGTGGGAGCGCGGTCCGCCGCGCGCGGCCGAGACCCGGCACGCACACGGCAGGTGGGCGCCGCGGGGCCGGTCCGGAGGTTGAGCGGGGCACACCCCGCAGGGACGGAGCCGAAGATGAAGGACGCTCTCGCCATCCACCGCACGCTTCTGGAGCACGAGACCGTGCATGAGATCGTGCGGCTGCCCATCGCGATCGCGCACGCCGACGAGCTGCCGAGGGCGCTCGGGCTCCCCGCCGAACGGTGCCTGGTGACACGCGTCTACGCCTGCAACGACGTGCACCGGGGGCTGCGCTTCCTCGCCGGAGTGATCGTCGCGGCCGGGGTGCGCCCGCCCGCCGACGCGGTCCGGCACGCGCTCGGCGCCCGGCTGATCCGCCCGGCCCGGCCCGATCTGGTCAACTCCGTGACCGAGTACGCGGCCGGGCTGGTGTGCCCGCTGCTGCTCCCCGAGACGATGCCGCTGCTGATCGACCAGCGGCTGGTGGACGGGCTCCGCGCCGACGAGGTCGCCTACACCGCGACCGGTGAGGCCTCCACGGCCCTCGGCATCCGGGCGCTGGACCTGTCCGCGCTGAGCGGCGCCAAACCCGTGGACCTTCGCTGAATCGGGCGCTCCCGGGGGGCCGGACGGTCTGACCGGCCCGGGGGCGGGGCTACCATCGGGGCCGTGGTGCGGGAATCGGACGCCCGCCGTTCTCAGGCGGCCCTTAGGTCAACAGCCGGCCCTCAGGCGGACATGGCGTGAGAAAGGTCAAACGCGCGGCTGCGCTGGCCGCTGTGCTGTCCTGCATCACGGCGGTCGCGCTCCCAGGCGCCGCGGCGGCACGGACCCGCCCGGCGGCGCCGGCGGCGGTGAGCCCGGCCACGCTACCGGGCGCCGAACGCGGGCAGAGCCGCCCGCAGGTGAACCTCGCGCTGACCACGGTCACCCCGAATCCGGTGACGGCGCAGGCCAAGGTCAGGATCGCCGGGACGGCGGAGAACCGGTCGGGGCACCAGCTCGCCGGTCTCACCGTCCGGCTGCGGTACGGCACCCAGCCGATGACCAGCCGCGGCCAGCTCGACCAGTACGCCACGTGGCAGCCCTCGCAGCTCCCCAACGTCAGCGCCCCGAAGCCGCTGGCCCGGGCGGCTGCGGCCGGCGGCCGGGAGAACTGGGGATTCGGCTTCAGCGCCACCGCGCTCCGGCTGCGCGGCTTCGGCGTCTACCCGATCGGCGTCGAGGTGCTGAACTCCGCCGGGCAGGCCGTCGGCGGCGTGACCACGTTCATCACGTTCATGCCGAAGCAGCGGGTCAAGCCGGTCGCGGTGAGCTGGGTCTGGCCGCTCATCGACCGGCAGCACCGGTCCAACGACCGGACCTTCATCGACGACCGGCTCAGCAAGGACCTGGCCGAGGGCGGGCGGCTGCACGACCTGGTCTCCGCGGCGAAGCAGACCACCACCCCGATCACCTGGTCGATCGACCCCGCCCTGGTGGACGACGTCCAGCAGATGACCCGCTCGTACACGGTCAAGGCACCGCGGGCGAAGCAGGGCGTCGAGAAGAAGCAGAGCCCCGCCGCCGCCGCCTGGCTCGCCGCGCTGAAGGAGGCCGCCAAGACCGACCCCTACGCGGTCGTCCCGTACGGCGACCCCGACGCCATCGCGCTGGTCCGCAACGAGATGACGACCCACCTCGCGATCGCCTCCGACCCGCGCAACACCGGCATCGTGAGCAACGCCCTCAGCCGGCAGCCGACCACACAGATGGCCTGGCCGACGTCCGGGGCCGCCGGCCAGCTCACCCTCAACGCGCTCGCCAAGCTCAACCTCAAGGGCGGCGGCTCCTTCCTGATGAGCAGCTCGCAGTTCCAGGAACCGGCGCAGGGCGCACTGGCCAACGCCATGACCACGCTGCCGACCTCCCAGGGCGCCAAGAAGGCCATCGTCTACGACGAGAAGATCAACGAAATCGTCAGCGGCGACACCCGCACGCCCGGCACCGCCGTGCTGACCGAGCAGCGCTTCCTCGCCGAGACCGCGATGATCGCCGCTGAGGCGCCGAACGCGCAGCGCACGCTGGTCGTCGCGCCCAACCGGCACTGGAACCCGACCCCGGGCCTGGCCAAGCGGCTCCTGGACTACACCGCCCGCGCGCCCTGGATGAACGCCACCGCGCTCGACAAGATCGCCCGCACGCAGCCCCAGGCCCGCCAGTTCAACGGCTACCCCGAGGCCTACCAGCAGTACGAGCTCGGGATCAGCTACCTCGACATGGTGCAGGAGATCGCCCGGCGGGCCTCCAGCTTCGCGGCCGTGCTGGTCGACGCCGACAACCTGAACTACCAGCGGTCGGTCCTGCGGCTGGAGTCGGCGGCCTGGCGCGGACGCCCCGGCCGCGCCAAACAGGCCCGGCAGGCGGTGTCGGACGAGCTCAACGCCGACATGGGCCGGGTGCGCGTCATCACCCCGCCGCAGAACCGGGTGGCCTTCGCCGGCAGCTCGGGCAAGTTCCCGGTCACGATCGTCAACGACCTGCCCAACCAGCGGATCAAGGTCCAGCTCGACGCCGTCTCGGAGAACAGCGCCAAGCTCCGGATCGGCACGCTCGACGCCAAGGACCGGGAGATCATCCTCGATCCCGGGCAGAAGGTGGCGAAGTGGATCCCCGCTCAGGCGTCGGGCAACGGGAACTTCCGCGTTCACCTCCAGCTGATGACATCGGGCCCCAAGAGCAGGAAGTTCGGCGACGGCGAGACCCTCACGGTCCGCACCACGGGCTACGGCCGCCTCGCCCTGCTCATCACCGGCGGCGGACTTGCCGTACTCTTCGTGGGCGTCGGAGTGCGGGCCGTCAGAGCAAGGCGCCGCCGGAACACGGAGGCAGCCGATGAAGGGTCGACGGGAGCGGAACCAGCGGCCACCGGACCCCAGGGAGGCCCCTTCCCCGGCTCCGGAATGGCAGGACCGGGGCTATCCCCCGGCACAGAGCCAGGACTACCCCTCCCAGGGGCCCCCGACGCCCCAGGAGCCACCAGGGCCGCCCCAGACGCCGCGAGCACCTCAGGGGTACCCGGGGCAGCACCCGCAGGCTCCTCAGAGTCATCCGAGTCCCCAGGGTCCTCCGGCACAGCACCCGACGGCCTACCCTCAGACTCCGCCGAATCCGGGGCTGCTAACGGCTCCGCCACAGGTCCCAGGGCAAGGCCCGAATTCTCCCCAGGGCCCGAACTTCCCACGAACGACGCCCCCACCAGGGGCGAGTGGCGCGCCGGTCCCGGCGGGCCCGGCGGGCGTCGCGGCGGAAACGGCGGTTGACCTACCGCTCCCCGGCGGACCGACCCCGCCCCTCCCGGACGGCCCGGACCCCGGCTCCGGCTCCGGCTCCGAGGAGAAGGGCGGACGAGGCGGTGCCGCGGGGATCCTCCACTCCGGCGCGATCATGGCGGTCGGCACGCTGGCGTCCAGGGTCACCGGGTTCCTGCGCACCGCGATGCTCGTCGCCGCGCTCGGCACCGGCGCGCTCGCCAACGCCTACAACACCGCCAACACCATCCCGTTCATCGTCTACGACCTGCTGCTCGGCGGCGTCCTCACCGCCGTCGTCGTCCCGCTGATCGTCCGCGCGCGGGAGCGCGACGAGGCGTACGGCGCGCGGTACGAGCAGCGGCTGTTCACCCTGGCCGTGCTCGGCCTGGCACTGATCACCGCCGTCGCGGTGGCGCTCGGCCCGGTCTTCATCTCCCTCTACGGCGGCGGCATGGAGGGCGCGCAGCGCGAGCTCGCGGTGATGTTCGCCCGGCTGTTCGCCGTGCAGATCTTCTTCCTGGGCGTCAGCGCGTTCTCCGGCGCGATCCTCAACACCCGCAAGCGGTTCGCCGCGCCGACGTGGGCGCCGGTGCTCAACAACGTCGTCATCTGCTGCACCGCGGGCGCGTTCCTGCTGTTCGCCAGCGGCGCGGTGACGCCCGGCTCGATCTCCAGCGGGCAGGTCGCGCTGCTGGCGGGCGGCACGATCGGCGGCATGGTGCTCCAGACCCTCGCGCTGTGGCCCTCGCTGCGCGGCACGGGCTTCCGCTGGCGGCCCCGGCTCGACTTCCGCAAGGGCGAGCTCGGCCAGATGGGCCGGATGGCGGTCTGGACGCTCAGCTACGTGGTGATCACCCAGATCGGGTTCGCGGTCACCACCCGGCTGTCCAACCGCGCCGGCGTGCTCGGCCTCAAGGAACACCTCGGCGACGTCGGGTACACCCCGTACTTCAACGCCTACCAGCTCTTCCAGCTCCCGTACGCGATCATCGGCGTCTCGGTGATCACCGCGCTGCTGCCGCGGATGAGCGAGCACGCCGCGGCCGGACGGATGGGCGAGGTCCGCGACGACTTCTCCAGCGGCCTGCGGCTCTGCTCGGTGATCATCCTGCCCGCGGCGGCACTGATGGGCGTGCTGTCGTCCGACATCGCCACCGTGCTGTTCGCGCACGGCCAGACCACCATCGCCAACGCGCAGGTCATCGCGAGCGTGCTCCAGGCGTTCGCGGTCGCGCTGGTGCCGTTCGCCGCCTACCAGCTGATGCTGCGGGTGTTCTACTCCATGCAGGACACCCGCACCCCGGCCTTCGTCAGCGTGGCCGTGGTCATCGCCAACATCACGATGGCGCTGGCCGCCTACAACCTGCTGCCCACCGACAAGATCATCGTGGGCATCGCGGGCGGCTTCGCGCTCGCCCAGACGGTCGGCGCGCTGGTCGGCTGGGCGATCCTGCGCCGCCGGCTCGGCGGGATGGACGGGCGCCGGATCCTGGTCACCTACCTCAAGCTGGCCGTCGCGCTCTGGCCGCTGATCGGCTTCGCCTACGCCGCGCACGCGATCCTGGAGGCCGCGATGGGCAGCGGGCTGGTGCCCGGAATGCTCGCCCTCGTCGTCGGCAGCGCGGGAGGCGGCGGGCTGTACCTGTTCTTCGCCCGCCTGATGCGGGTGAACGAGGTCCAGGCGATGCTCTCGACCATCACCCGGCGGCTGCCCGGCGTCGGCTGATCGCGTCCGGCCGGCCCCGGTCCGGCGCCGCCCGGGTCGCCCCCCGGCACAGTCCGCGCGGGTACAACGTGGCAAAGTACACAGGACGCGCGGCGATAAGGCAGCCACTCAACCAAGTAGCCACTACCATGTGGGGGACCACGGCTTGCGGGGCGACACCCTGGGGAACGCAAAGAGGAGGGTCGGAGGCGTAAGCAGCCACGCCACGAACATGGGATCTGACCACCTGCGCAGGACGGCGCCGTGAGCACCTCAGTCATCGAGCCGGGCACGAAACTGGCCGGCCGCTACCGACTCGAAGAGCGCATCAGCGACTCCGGCGGATCCTCGCTGTGGAAGGCCATCGACGAGATCCTGGCCCGTGCCGTCGCCGTGCGCACCTTCGAGCCCGGCTTTCCCCGCGTCGCCGAGGTGGTCACCTCCGCCCGTGCCGCCAGCCGGCTGACCGACCCCCGCCTCACCCAGGTGTTCGACGCCGACGACAGCGGCGAGAGCGCCTACGTGGTGAGCGAATGGGTGGTCGGCGAGACGCTCGAGCAGATGCTCGCCAAGGCCCCGCTGGAGCCCGGCCGCGCCGCGACGCTGCTGTACGAGGCGTCCGAGGCGATGACCGCCGCGCACGCCGCCGGCCTGGCCCACCTGTGCCTCACCCCCCGTGACCTGGTCTGGACGACCGGCGGCACCGTCAAGCTGCTCGGCATCGCGACCGACGCCGTCCTCGGCGACCGCTACTCCGACGACCCCGCCGGCGAGGACGTCCGGGGCCTGGGCCGGATGCTGTACGCGGCGCTCACCGCGCACTGGCCCGGCGCCCCCGACGAGCCCGAGAGCCGCCGCTCCGACCTGCCCGCCGCCCCCGAGACCGGCGGTGTGTTCCACGCTCCGCGGCAGGTCCAGGCGGGCATCTCCCACGCGATCGACGCGATCGTGTGCCGCTGCCTCGGCATCGGCGACCAGGAGCCGCTCACCACGCCCGCCGACCTGGCCAAGGCCCTGCGCGGCGTGCCGCGCACCCCGCTGCCGCTGTTCGCCGGCCTCGGCAGCGCTCCGCCGCCGGCGCCGCGTCCCGCCCCGCCCACCCGTCCCGCGGCCCGCCCGGCGGCCGACTCGCAGGCGACGCAGCAGCAGCCGCCCGCGTCGCAGCGCCCCCACCGCCGCGAGCGCGCCCCCCAGCCTGCGCGGCAGCCCCACCCCGAGCAGCAGTACCAGCACGGGAACATCCAGCAGGCGCACACGTCCCCGCCCTCCTCGGCCGGCCTGGCCGCGCACGCGGCGCCCCGCCGCGGCCCCGGCGGCAACCGCGGCCTCCTGCTCGGCGTCGCCGCCGCCGCGGTCACCGTCATCGTCGGGCTGAGCGCCTGGGCCCTCACCGGCGACGACGATCCCGGCGACAACGACCCCCCGGGGCCCGGCGCGAGCCAGTCGCCTCCGCCCGCGCAGCCGTCGGCGACCCAGCTCAAGCCGGTGGGCGCGGTCGCCATGGAAGAAATCACCCAGGGCAGCCACGACAGCCAGATCAACAAGAACCCGCAGGCTGTGATGGACGGCAAGCCCAAGCCCTACTGGGAGACGCAGACCTACACCTCGGGCGAGTTCGGCCGCTACTCCAAGGGCTTCGGCGTCACCCTCGACATGGGCAAGTCGGTCACGGTCAGCAGCGTCAAGATCAACACTCCGGTGAGCGACGTGCCCATCCAGCTCAGGGTCGGCGCCGGCCGCACCCTCGACGCGCTCAAGACCGTCGGCGAGGAGCGCGCGCGGCCGGGCGGCTTCACCATCTCCCCGCCCAAGGGCACTACGGGGCAGTACGTGCTGATCTGGTTCCCCAGCAAGGGGGTGCCCCCGGGCTTCAAGGCGAAGCTCGGCGAGGTCACCGTCTACGGTTCGCCCGGCTGAGCCGCCCCTCCCCGTCCCGCGGGCGAGGTCGCGTCCGCGCACCGGAACAGGTGGTCGCTCATGGGCTGTGACGTGGGGCGGCGCTTGTCGGTATCGTGCCTGTGAGCAGACTGTCCCCTCCCCCCAGGAATCTGTGGTGTCTACACCAGCAGGCGCGAACGGTCGCGGACGCGCGGCGCCCACCGGCCCCGTCACGGGCGAGAGCGGGCGCTCATGGCGTCGGTGAGCACGCGGCGCGTGGACGAGGTTCCCGACAAGGAGCTCCTCGCCCGGCACGCCCAGGGGGATCCGCACGCGTTCGCCGAGCTGGTGCACCGCCACCGCGACCGGATGTGGGCCGTCGCGGTCCGCACGCTGGGAGATCCCGAGGAGGCGTCCGACGCGCTCCAGGACGCCTGCCTGTCGGCGTTCCGGGCGGCCGGCCGGTTCCGCGGCGACGCCGCCGTGACCACCTGGCTGCACCGGATCGTGGTGAACGCCTGCCTCGACCGGATCCGCCGCAAGTCCGTGCGGCCCGCCACGCCCATGGGCGATGACGCCACCTTCGACGCCGTCGCGCCGAAGATGCCCGACCCGACCGACGCGCACGGGGTGTCGCTGGACGTGCGGTCGGCGCTGGAGCGGCTGCCGTTCGAGCAGCGCGCGGCGCTGATCCTGGTCGACATGATGGGCTACTCCGTCGACGACGCCGCGCAGGTCCTGGAGGTGCCGGCCGGGACGATCAAGAGCCGGTGCGCCCGCGGCCGGGCCCGGCTCGCCCCGCTTCTGGTGCACCATCGGAACCGACGGGACTCCAAGAACGTCGGAGGTGTGGAAGGAGGTGGCAAGCCCAGATGAACCCCGCACATCTTGACTACGACATCCTCGCCGATCTGGCCGAGGGGCTGCTCGAAGACGATCAGGCCGCCTCCGTCAACGCGCACCTCGACACCTGCGCCGAATGCCGGGACCGTTCCGCCGACCTCGCGGACGTCTCCCGGATTCTGGCGGAGGCGCCCGTCCCGCCGCTGCCCGCCGAGTTGGCCTCGCGCATCGACACCGCCATCGCGGCCGAGTCGCTGCACAACGCCACCGTGGCGAGCCTGGAGCAGCGGCGCGGACGGCGGCACTGGCGGGCCCTGTCGGCCGCCGCCGCGGCGGTGGTCGTGCTCGGTGGCGGAGCGATGGTCGGAAAGATCGCCCTGGACGACTCGCACGCGGGCTCCGGCCAGAGCAGCGCCCGGACGCCCGTCCAGGACGCGAGCAGGGGCCGGGACGCCGAGCCCAGGGGAGCGGCCCCGTCCCGCCAGTCCGCGCTCAGCGCGCCCGGTTTCACCGTGGCCCACAGCGGCACCGACTACCGCGCCGGCACGCTCGGTCCGCAGGTCGACCGGCTGATGGGCAAGGGCGGCGAGCTCAAGCTCCAGGGCGCCGCGCCCGACCGGCGGCTCACCGGGTGCGTCTCCGGCGTCACCGGGGGCAGGCCGCCCGCTCTGGTCGACGCCGCGAGGTTCGAGGGCCGGGAGGCCACCCTGATCGCGGTGCGCGACGACGCGTCCGGCGGCTGGGAGGTCTGGGCCGTGGGCCCCGACTGCACCGAGCAGAACCCGCACATCCTCAAGCAGGAGCACACCGGCTCCTGAGCGTCCCCGCCCGTCCGGGGCGAGATGGGACCTCACCCGCGCCGGCCTCCGGCGGGCCCGCCGGACACAACGAAGGATCATGGACGTGACCCGGTCCGTCCATGATCCTTCGTGTCGGCGGGGGTCAGAGCCCGGCGACGAAGTCCAGCGCGATCGCCCAGGCCCGGCCGGCCGACTCGGCGTCGTGATCGGGCAGCTCGGGATCGGTGAACAGGTGCCCGGCGCCCGCGTAGCGGTAGACCTCGACGTCGGCGCCCGCCTTGCGCATCCGCAGGTACCAGGCGTTCAGCCAGTCGACCGGCTCGTAGGTGTCGGGGTCGGCGACGTGGAGCTGCACCGGGATCTCGGTGGACGCGTCGTCGGCCAGATCGGACGTTCCGTGCATCAGCAGCAGCCCGCGGGCCCGCCCGTCGGCGAGCGCCAGGGTCTGCGCCAGGGCGCCGCCGAGCGAGAACCCCGCGTACACCAGCCCGCCGTCCATCAGCGGGGCGGCGGCGGCCACCGCGCGCCTCAGCAGCTCGTCCCGCCCGATCTCCTCCTTGATCTCGATCCCGGCCTCCGGGGTGTCGACCACGCGGCCGTCGTACAGGTCCGGGACGTGCACCTCGTGGCCGGCCGCGCGGAGCCGTTCGGCGGCCTGGTGCACCGCGGGCCGCAGCCCGTACATCGAGTGGAGAAGCAGAATGGGGGCCATGCGGCCAGCCTAGGGCCAGGTGGGCGGACGGCCGGGGCCGCCCGGGAATCTCCGGGCCCTAGGATCGGTTGACGCGACTGGTAGGGCCGGATCGTGCCGGTGGGCGCGGAGCGGACACCGGCACGGAGGCCGAGGGCGCCGTGGCGCCCGTACCGCGGCGGCCACGACGAACCCGTCTGGCACCGAAGGCGAACGAGGAGAGGCGCAGAACTGTGAGCGACGTCCGCAACGTCATCATCATCGGCTCCGGCCCGGCGGGCTACACGGCCGCCATCTACGCGGCGCGCGGCGACCTGAAGCCCCTGCTGTTCGAGGGTTCGGTGACCGCGGGCGGCGCGCTGATGAACACCACAGACGTGGAGAACTTCCCCGGCTTCCCGAACGGGATCATGGGCCCGGACCTGATGGACGACCTGCGCAAGCAGGCCGAGCGCTTCGGTGCCGAGCTGATCACCGACGACGTCACCGAGGTCGACCTGAAGACCGACCCCAAGGTGGTCAAGGTGGGCGACGAGGTCTACCTGGCCAAGTCGGTGATCGTCGCGACCGGCTCGGGCTACCGCGAGCTCGGCCTCGACGACGAGAAGCGGCTCTCCGGCCGGGGCGTCTCGTGGTGCGCGACCTGTGACGGCTTCTTCTTCCGCGACCAGGACATCGTGGTGGTCGGCGGCGGCGACACCGCGATGGAGGAGGCGACCTTCCTCACCAAGTTCGCCAGCACCGTCACCGTGGTGCACCGCCGCGGCGAGCTCCGCGCCAGCAAGATCATGCAGGACCGGGCGTTCGCGAACGAGAAGATCAAGTTCCGCTGGAACTCCGAGGTGGCGCAGATCCACGGCGAGGACAGGGTCAATGGCGTGCAGCTCCGCGACACCGTGACCGGTGAGGAGAGCCGGCTGGACGTCACCGGGCTGTTCATCGCGATCGGCCACGACCCGCGCAGCGAGCTGTTCGACGGCCAGCTCGAGACCGACCCCGACGGCTACCTGCTGGTCGACGCGCCCACCACCAAGACCGCGCTCCCCGGCGTGTTCGCCTGCGGCGACGTGGTCGACCACATCTACCGTCAGGCCATCACCGCGGCCGGCAGCGGCTGCGCCGCCGCGATCGACGCCGAGCGGTGGCTTCAGGACCAGGACGCGGCGGAGACCGTTCCGGCCCCCGCCGCCGAACTGACCCACCAGGGCTGACCGGCGCCCGGCCGGGGCGCAGGGCCGGGCGACCAGGCTCGGCGGCGGAACCACCGCCGCCGGCGCGAACAGAAGGAGACACCATGAAAGCCGTGACCGACGCCGACTTCGAGACCGAGGTCCTCAAAAGCGACAAGCCCGTGCTCGTCGACTTCTGGGCGGAGTGGTGCGGCCCGTGCCGGATGGTGGCGCCGATCCTGGAGGAGATCTCCGCGAAGCACGGCGACAAGATCGAGATCGTCAAGATGAACATCGACGAGAACCCGAAGGTCCCGGCGAAGTACGGGATCCTGCAGATCCCGATGATGAATGTCTACAAGGACGGCGAGGTCGTCCACCAGATCCTGGGCGCCAAGCCCAAGGCCGCCCTGATGCGCGAGCTCGGCGACTTCATCTGACCGTCCCGCACCCGCCCCTCCCGCGGCGAGCGCGAGAAACGTACGGCCCGTCCCCTGCCAGGGGCGGGCCGTACGGCTTCGACGGTCCCACGCGGGAGCGGCACTGCGGCCCGCCGCCCGTCCTGAGCTCATCTCAGACGGGACGGAGGGCACCCTCGGGGGACATGGACCCGAGGAGGCGTTCCAGAGCCACCTCGACGTCCTCACGCCACGACAGGGCCGACTTGAGCTCCAGCCGGAGCCGCGGATACCGGTGATGCGGCCGGACGGTCTTGAACCCGACCGAGAGCAGGTAGTCGGCGGGCACCATGCACCCGCCCTCCTCGCCCTTCAGGTCGCCGAACGCCTCGATCGCCTTCACCGACCGCCGGGTCAGGTCCTTGGCGACGCCCTGCACCAGCATCCGGCCGAGGCCGCCGCCGGAGAACTCCGACAGGATGTGCCCGGTCATCAGCAGCACGGCGTCGGCGCTGACCGGGCTGGTCGGGAACGCCGCCGACTGCGGCACGTAGAGCGGCGGCGCGAAGAGCACGAACCCGGCCGGCACGTCGTCCACGTAGGCGATCTTGCCGCAGCTTCCCCACTCCAGGAGCGTGGAGGAGATCCACGTCTCCTTCTCCAGCCGGGGCTCGCCCGACTCGACCGCGCGGTCGCGGTGCACCGGGTCCAGTTCCCAGAAGACGCAGCGGCGGCAGCGATGCGGCAGATCATCGAGATTGTCCAGCGTGATGTTGACGAGTCGTCGCGACACCGGGTCGGCACCCCCTGAGGCCTCGTCCGCCAGGCCCGGCAAGGGGCGGCGCGTGAGCGTGGACCGGCGAACGACCGTGCTGATATGGGGATCTCTCGTGCGGAGCGCGCCACTTCGCGGAGATTCCCGGACAACGGTCCGGGACCCTCGGGCATCGTATAGGACGGGGAACGGCCTCCTATGCGGCTCTGCCGACCTCATTCCGACGGGGTCGCGCTTCCCTCTCGGCGTCCGCGTCGAGGTGGCGCGCGCGTGAAGCATGGGGTTCGTCGTTCCCTCCTCCTGGGCATGCCGTAGTTTGCTGGGAGGCCGGATCGCCCATGGAGGTGCCTCGTGAAACAGCACTCGCGTACAGACGCCTATACCGACCGTTACGCCGCCCGCGCGGCCGGCATGGTGCCCTCGGAGATCCGGGCCCTGTTCTCGGTGGTGTCCCGTCCCGAGATCGTCTCCCTCGCGGGCGGCGCCCCGTACGTGTCGGCGCTGCCCCTCGACGTCATCGGCGACATGCTCGGCGAGCTGGTGGCCGGCAAGGGCGCCGAGGTGCTCCAGTACGGGCCCGCGCAGGGTGACGTGCACCTGCGCGAACGCATCTGCGAGGTGATGGCGCTCGAGGGCGTCCAGGCGTCCGCCGACGACGTCGTGGTCACCGTCGGCGCCCAGCAGGCCCTGGACCTCGTCACCAAGATCTTCGTGGACCCGGGCGACGTGGTGCTCGCCGAGGCGCCGTCCTACGTGGGCGCGCTCGGCACGTTCGCCGCCTACCAGGCCGACGTCGTGCACGTGCCGCTGGACGAGGCCGGCCTCGTCCCGGCCGCGCTCCGTGAAACGCTGGAGCGGCTCGGCAAGGAGGGACGCCGGGTCAAGTTCCTCTACACGGTGCCCACCTTCCAGAACCCCGCCGGCGTCACCCTCACCACGGCGCGGCGCGCCCAGATCCTGGAGATCTGCGCCGCGCACGACGTGCTCGTCATCGAGGACAACCCGTACGGGCTGCTCGGTTTCGACCACGAGCCGATGCGGGCGCTGCGCGCCGACGACGCCGACCGGGTGATCTACCTCGGCTCGTTCTCCAAGACCATCGCCTCGGGCCTGCGCGTCGGCTGGGTGCTCGCCCCGCACGCGGTCCGCGCCAAGCTCGTCCTGGCGGCCGAGTCGGCGATCCTGTGCCCCTCGAACTTCTCCCAGCTCGCCGTCCGCGAGTACCTGGCCACGCAGCCGTGGCAGGAGCAGATCAAGGACTTCCGGGAGCTGTACCGCGAACGCCGCGACACCATGCTCGAGGCGCTCGACCAGCTGATGCCCGACGGCTGCACCTGGACCCGTCCCGCGGGCGGCTTCTTCGTCTGGCTGACCCTCCCCGAGGGCCTCGACTCCAAGGCGATGGCGCCCCGCGCGATCGCCGAACGGGTCGCGTACGTCCCCGGCACCGGCTTCTACGCCGACGGCGGCGGACACCGGCAGATGCGGCTGTCCTACTGCTTCCCCGAACCGCACCGCATCCGCGAGGGCGTCCGGCGGCTCGCGGGCGTGATCGAGCAGGAACTCCGCCTGCGCGACACGTTCGGCGGAATCCGGCCCAGCGACACCGACGGCGTCCACACCCCCGGACCCGACGTCGTCTGAACGACTCCGGTCACCAGGAACACGCCGGCTCCCTCATTCTTGGAGCCGGCGTGTTCCTTTCTTGAAGGGCAGCACATCATGGAACTCGGGCACATCGTCGTTCTCGCCGGGGGACTGTCGTACGAGCGGGAGGTCTCCCTGCGCTCCGGCCGGCGGGTCACCGAGGCGCTGCGCGCCCTCGACATCCCGGTGGAGCTCCGCGACGCCGACTCCACCCTCCTGGACTCGCTGACGAACGACCCCCCGGACGCCGTCTTCCCCGTCCTGCACGGCGCCGCGGGAGAGGACGGCTCCATCCGCGACGTGCTCGAACTCATCGGCGTCCCCTACGTCGGCGCCCGCCCCGACGCCTGCCGAGTCGCCTGGGACAAACCCACCGCCAAGTCCGTCGTCCGCCGCGCCGGCCTCAACACCCCCGCCTCCGTCGCGCTGCCCAAGGAGGTCTTCCACGACCTCGGCGCCGCCTCCGTCCTCGACCAGATCGTGAGCAGCCTCGGTCTGCCGCTCTTCGTGAAGCCGACCCGCGGCGGCTCCGCTCTCGGCGCCTCGCCCGTGCGGGACGCCCGCGAGCTCTCCTCCGCCATGGTCGGCTGCTTCGCCTACGGCGACGCCGCCCTCGTGGAGCAGTACGTGGAGGGCACCGAGGTCTCCGTCAGCGTCATCGAACGCGACGGCGAGCCGTACGCCCTCCCCGCCGTCGAGATCGTCGCCGCCGGTGGACTGTACGACTACACCGCCCGCTACGACGCGGGCGACACCGAGTTCATCACCCCCGCGCGCCTCTCCCCCGAGGCCGCCGAACGCGCGACCGACGCCGCGGTCACCGCCCACCGCGCCCTCGGCCTCCGCGATCTCTCCCGCACCGACCTCATCGTGGACGCCGCCGGCGAGGTCCACTTCCTTGAGGTGAACGTCGCCCCCGGCATGACCGAGACCAGCCTCCTCCCGAGAGCCGTCAGCGTCGCCGGTCTCGACCTCGGTCCCCTGTGCCGCGACCTCATCCTCCGCCGTTTCACGTGAAACCTCCGCGCCCGTTCCACTGGACACTCACCGGCTCGCTCACCATCCGCACGGCCCTTCCTGAGCGACCAAGCGAGAACGGGCTACGCCGGCCTTGGCCCATCGCCACCGTCGCCACCGTCGCCACAGGGACAGCGCCCTGTATTCGTCCGTCCCCAAAGACAAAGACACGCCCAAGGCGATGGGCATGGACGCACCTGAATCCCCTGCCCGCCCCCTGCTCTTCCCAAGATCACACTCAGCTCCCACCAACCGTCGACCACTGGCGCTTCTACACGTGCGCCGCCAGCGGCGGGGTGGTCGCCCGTCCCCGGCCACGTCACCCCGTGTTCACCCTCGCGGGCGCGGTTGGGATGCATGGCCCGTAAGAACCTCCGGTCGGCGTCGTCGCTCCCCCTTCTGAGCGGCTGGATCCCCGATACGCCCCGAAGGTTTCTCGTGAAACATGGCGCCCAACGCCCCGCGCCCGTGGCGTCCGAGGAGCGAAGCACACAGGCCCGGCGCCAACACCGCAGCGTCGGGCACGGGTAGGCAGCGTCCTGGGCCAGGCGGGCGAGCGGGCCAGCGTGGGCCATCTGTGGGCACCGCGACCACAGCGGTCGCTGCGATCGTCACCCCGTCCAGCCGAATGGGAAGGCAACGAACCCAGACTTGTCGGGATCGATGCGGCCGGAGGACCCGAAGGCGCGGCCCCAGTGACCGCGTCCCGTGGGCGCGTCCTGCGGGCAGGCCGTGGGCCACGCTTGGGCACGGCGGTACGAGGTCTGCGCCGCGTCCAGGCCGACCGTAGGCCAGCCGGCCAAAAGCGATACGGCAGCGCGGTCCAGCACATGTTTCACGAGAAACCTCGTGCCCGCGCCAACCCACTCATGCTGGGAACAGACGACCGAGCCGACGGCATCGTCCGTCCGCTGTACGCCAGCGTGATGCCTGACGACCCAGTCGGCAGTCCAGCGCGGGATCCCAATCTGCCCTAGCTCGTCTCCCCGTGCCCGCCCCCGGGAGGGGAGCAAGGCGCCGTTGGAACGGGTTCTCGTGAGCCACTTGTTCGCCAGCGGTGCTGACTCGGCAACGAGAGAGCGACCGGCGAAGCCTATGGGGATGCCCCACCCTTGCCGGACGTCAGCCTCTCCGTTGTGCATGTTTCACGAGAAACCTCAGGTCTCAACGCCGCACCCTGCGTAGCCGCCGGTGGGTCAGCCTCACCAGAGCGCCCGGATCGCCTGGGCTGCTTCTGACCGCGGTCAGTGCATGCTCGACAGCCTCGTGCGAGCGTCCTCGCCATGTTTCACGAGAAACCTCCCAACAGCCGACGCGAGCACACGCCAGGACAGCTAGGGCCTGTCTCACAGCGCCTCGGCCGTCGCGCGAGCGTGTTACCTGGCCGGTGGGGCGAAGCCGGAGGCGAGCCCCACCGGCCAGGTCGCGGAGCGATGTCGCGCTCGCCCAAGCCAGGTCGGTGTCCGAGCCGCCAGGCGAGGACGCCGGGCCGGGCGTTTGGAAACACAGCCGCCAGGCGAGACGCCGGGCCGGTCTTTGAAGCACGGCTAGCTGTACTGGTCGGGGACGTTGATCAATCGTGAGAACGGGGGCTTGTTGCCGCAAGCGGTGTGCGGACGGTGCTGGTTGTACTGGTGCAGCCACGGCAGCAGAGCGTCTCGGCGTTGTTGCTCGCTGGTGTAGCAGCGGGCGTAGGCCCAGCCGTCGGCCAAGGTGCGGTGGAAGCGCTCGACCTTGCCGTTGGTCTGTGGACGGTAAGGGCGCGTGAACTTCGGCGTGATCGAGAGGGCTTCGCACGTGTCGCGCCACAAGTAGGACCGGTAGGCGCCTCCATTGTCCGAGAGCACCCTCTCGATGGTGACGCATCGCGCGGCGAACCACTCCACCGCGCGATGCAGCACGCTGACTGCGGTCACGGCCGTCTCATCATCATGGACCTCGGTGTAGGCGACGCGGGAGTAGTCATCGATGACGGTGTGCACGAACGCGTACCCGAGCTTCGGGCCGCCGTAGGCGTTGCGTGACTTGCCCGGTGTCGCGACGCGATGCTTCACGCCTTGGCGGCGACCGACGTAGCGCCAGCCGCCGCCGTCAGGGATGTTCCCGAGCTTCTTCACATCCACGTGCACGAGCGATCCCGGGTGGTCGTGCTCGTACCGGCGGACGGGTTCACCGGTCGCGCGATCGACGTAGGCAAGTCGGTTCAGTCGGGCCGATCGCAGGATTCGGTGCACGGTCGACGGGGCGATGCCGAGTCTCGCGGCGAGCTGGACCGGCCCTTCTCTCAAACGCAGTCGCAGGCTGACGCACCGCTTCGTCACGGTCTTGGATGTCTTGGTCGGAGACCTCCGGGGTCGTGAGGATCGGTCCTGCATGGACTCGCCTCCAAGATAGCGGTCGACCCAGCGCTTTACGGTCGGCCAGGACACCTGGAATCGGGCCGCGACTTCGCTGATTGGCCAGCCGTCGTCAACGACGAGTCGAGCGACGGTGGCGCGGGGTGAGGACGGCGTTCGGATGTGACAAGTTTGAACTCCTGGACAGGCTGAAGGGCCGACCATCGTGTGTGGCCGGCCCTTCGACAACTAGAAGTGCGGGTAGGGGGCGTGCAGATCAGTCCACCGGGGAGACCCGGATGAGGTTGCCGTCGGGGTCCGTGATCACGAACGTGCGGCCGAAGACCGCGTCGTGCGGCTCCTCCACGACATGGACTCCCTTCGAGACCCAGCTTGTGAAGATCTCGTCAATCGCAGTCGCTGCTCCTGGGACCATCAGCCCGACTTCGCTCGTTCGAGGGGTGCTCGGAACCGCATGCTCGCTGTAGCCCGTCCACAGCGCGAACAGGACACCGGGGGCAACCTCGAAAGCTACGTAGTGGGGACTGATGAAGGTCGGTTCGATCTCGAACAGGTCGCTGTAGAAGGCGGTAGCGGTCTCGGCGTCGCGGACGCCGATCAGGAACAGGTTGGGTGCGGGCATAGGGCGCTCCTCAGATCGTTGAATTCTCGGTACTGCTCCAGTTGATCGCCTCATCGCGACAGAACCTGTCACCTTTTCTGCGAAGATTGGTCAGCATGAAGGCTTCGAGGCTGTTGCACCTCTTGCTGCTCCTGCAGACCCGTCAGCGCATCACCACCACCGAGCTTGCCGAGCGTCTGGAAGTGTCTCGGCGGACTGTGCTGCGGGATGTCGAGGCGCTCTCGACAGCAGGTGTGCCTCTCTATGCCGAACGCGGGCGGAACGGCGGGATTGTCCTGCTCCCTGGTGCACGGCTCAACGCATCCCATCTGGAACCACCAGAGCTGGAGGCCCTCTCCATAGCCGGTTTGGACAGCGAGCAACTTGAGCGTATGGGCCTGTCTGCGGTGTGGGAGTCGGCCGCGCGCAAGATCGCCGCCCGGCAGGCTGCAGCACCTGGGTCGCCGAGCCTGCTGCAACTGGCGGACCTGGTGCTGGTGGACAGCACCGCGTGGTTTGCTGACTCAGAGGCAGCGGTCGACGTATCGGATCTGGCCTCGGCCCTGCGGCACCGCCGCCGGCTGCGAATCCAGTACCGGCGCAGCGCCGAGAATCAGGCCTCAACGCTGGTGGTCGACCCGTACGGGATCGTGGCGAAATCAGGCCGCTGGTATCTCATCGCCGATGACCAGGGGGACGGTCGGCTGTTCGCTCTGGAACGACTCTCGTCCTACGAACAACTCGACGCCCCAGCTGCGCTCCGACCAGGCGAAACCCTCCACACCAGATGGGCCTCGTTGAAGGAACGCACCGAGGGGCAAGGTCGCGTGAGCGTGACCGTCCGCCTGCCAGAAAATGGCCTCGACCTGGCGCGGCGCATCCTCGGCAACCGTATCCACGATGTCTCCGACGCGGAAAACGGCTGGTGCACCGTCGTCGTCCGCTACCCCGACATCGAGTCAGTGCGTCAACTCCTCCAGTTCGGCGACCACATCGCGATACTCACCCCAGACACAGCCCGCGAACGCATCAGTCAGCTCGCCAGAGACCTGGTTGAACGACACTCGACCCCAGCCTCGTGACTGCCGATCGGAACGCCCTGCTCTCAATCAACGTCTCCGGTCAGTACAGCTAGCCGTTGGGGAGCTGTCGCCATCCACCTCCTTGACTCCCGTCCCTGGGGAGCTCTGGGCTTCAGGTGAGCAGCACATGCGCACGACTGCTGGGGCACTTGACCGCGAGGGAGCCTGTTCGGCGCTTCGCCGGCTGGCAGGCGATCGGCCATCACCACACAAGGTCTGGGGGATGTATGCCGCCATACCGTTCCCTGACGCCCCCACCCCAAGAAGGCCGGATGCCGAGGTGAATGTCCCCCATGAGACGGAGAGCAGTCACCACGGAGCGGGCCGCGGGAGCTCACACGGTCAAACGAAGAGGACAGCCGACCGGTGCCGTCGGTGATCTTGGTGATGGTTCGTGGCGCCGCTGCGCGCGTCCGCCGCTCGCCGAGGTTCGCCTGTACGCCAACCCTCTACAGCGCCGGATTCAGGGGACGGTGTCGGGTGCCGTCAGTACGGCCGAAGTCCCGCCGGTCGCCGAAGTCCTGCCGGTCGCTGGTCGCTGGGCTTGGGACGGTGCCCCCAGGAAGCGCGGCGAGGCTTCCAAGGTGGGGGAAGGCTCCGCGGGTACGGGGGAGAGGTTTCCTGTGAAACATGGATGGGCGCACGAACGCCCCGGACCGTCCGGGCTCCGGGGCGTTGGTGGTGGTTGGAGAAGGTGATCAGAGCTCGTCGATGTCGGAGACGCCCTCTTCGTCCGGCGCCATCGACTTGATGATGCGGTCCAGATCCTCCAGGGTGGCGAACTCCACCACGATCTTGCCCTTGTTGCGGCCCAGGTCGACGCGGACCTTGGTGTCGTAGCGGTCGGAGAGCCGGTCCGCGAGCTGGCTGAGGGCGGGCGCGACGCTCTTCTTCGCGCGGCCCTGGCGGGGCGCGGCTGGCCCCTCCTCGACCTCGCGCATCGCGATGATCTCTTCGACCGCGTGGACGGAGAGGCCCTCGGCGACGATGCGCTTGGCGAGGTGCTCCTGCGCCTCGACGCTGTCGAGCGACAGCAGGGCGCGGGCGTGGCCGGCGGACAGCACACCGGCGGCCACCCGGGTCTGAACGGCGGACGGCAGCTTCAGCAGGCGCAGGGTGTTGGTGATGTGCGGCCGGGACCGGCCGATGCGCGTGGCGAGCTGCTCGTGGGTGGCGCCGAAGTCCTCCAGGAGCTGCTGGTAGGCCGCCGCCTCCTCCAGCGGGTTGAGCTGCTGGCGGTGCAGGTTCTCCATGAGCGCGTCACGGAGCATGTCGTTGTCGTCGGTGTCCCGCACGATCGCGGGGATCGTGGACAGCTCGGCGAGCTGGGAGGCGCGCCAGCGGCGCTCGCCCATGATGATCTCGTACTCGAACTCGTCCGACACGATCGCGCGGACGACGATCGGCTGGAGCAGGCCCACGATCCGGATCGAATCGGCCAGCTCTTCGAGCGGACCGTCCTCGAAGTAGTCGCGCGGCTGCCGGGGATTGGCCCGGATGGCCTTCACCGGGACCTCGGCGAAGTGGGCTCCGGTGACCGGTTGCAACTCCGGGCCCGCGGCGGCGGACGGGGCGGCCGAACCATCGGAGCCGGCGCCGTTGGGGCCGCTCGGATATCCCGGTTCGCCGAAAATGCCGGGTTCCGGCGCGGGCGGCGCGGGCGGAATGAGCGCGCCGAGTCCCTTGCCCAGGCCGCGTCGCTGCTGGCTCACTTGGCCGCCTCGGTGTTGCGGTGGGCCATCTCGGACGCGGCTTCGCTGTAGGCGAGGGCGCCGCTCGAACCGGGGTCGTACGTCATGACGGACTGTCCATAGCTGGGCGCCTCGGAGACCCGGACGCTGCGCGGAATCACGGTGTTCAGCACCACATCGCCGAAGTGGGAGCGGACGTCCTCGGCCACCTGGGCGGCGAGCCTGGTGCGGGCGTCGTACATCGTGAGCAGGATGGTGGACACGTTCAGCCTGGGGTTGAGGTGGGCCTTGACCAGGTCGACGGTGCGGACGAGCTGTCCGAGCCCCTCCAGCGCGTAGTACTCGCACTGGATCGGGATCAGCAGCTCGTCGCCGCCGACCAGGGCGTTCACGGTGAGCAGGCCGAGCGACGGCGGGCAGTCGATCAGCACGTAGTCGAAGTTGTCGGTCTCGTACGCCTCGAGTGCGCGGCGCAACCGCGACTCCCGCGCCACCTTGGAGACCAGTTCGATCTCGGCGCCGGCCAGGTTGAGGGTCGCCGGAGCGCAGAACAGGTTGGGAATGTCGGTGGCCGCGACGACGGTCTCGGCGAGCGGCATGTCCTCGATCAGCACGTCGTAGATCGACGGGATCTCCGCGTGGTGCTCGACGCCGAGGGCGGTCGAGGCGTTCCCCTGCGGGTCGAGGTCGACCACGAGCACCTGGGCGCCGTGCATCGCGAGCGAGGCGGCGAGGTTCACCGAGCTGGTGGTCTTGCCCACGCCGCCCTTCTGGTTGGCGATCGTGACGATCCGGCAACTGGCGGGCCGGGGCCATTCCTGTTCCCGGCGGCCCGACATCACCTTGAGTGCGGCCCCCGATGTTTCTTGTGAAACCTTGGCGTCCTTGAGCGCCTCGCGCACGAGTTCTGACTCCCCCTGAGATGGTCCCTTACGCGGACCCGGCGGCTGCTGTCTGCCCCCGTTCGTCGGAACGTAGCCGACGTTCTCCGCGGTGCCGGACGTCGTGTTCCCCCACATCGCGTGCCCGGAGGGGGCGGCCCCCGTCCCCGATCCGGTCTCGCCCCGGACGGCCTCGGGTTCGGCCCCGGCGGCCTCGCCCTCGTCTTCCCCCTCGCCTCCGGGCCAGCCCAGGCCGGTCAGCTGGTCGTCGGGGGATTCGTTGGCGCGGTCAGGCCAGCCCAGTCCTGGTCCCGTGCTCATGAAGACCTCTTCCTCGAGCCCTTTGTGCGGCGGGGCGCGCGTTCGGCTACCACACGGACAAGCGTTGTCGGCGGGTCGACCCTACCGCGCCCGACTTGCAGCAGTTCGGCCGTCCGGACCCCGAAACGCTGGAGAACCGGCTGTGCCTCGTCCAGCTCGGCCGCGGCGCGCTCGCCCTTGAGGGCGAGGAGTTCGCCGCCCGGCCGCAGCAGCGGGAGCGCCCATTTGGCAAGGCGTTCCAGTGGCGCCACCGCACGCGCCGTGGCGACGTCCACCGAGAGGTCTTTGGCCGCCTCCTCGGCTCGGGCGCGGCGGACCTCGACGTTCGGCAGCTCCAGCATGCCGACGCATTCGTTGAGGAACGTGGTGCGGCGTAGCAGCGGCTCCAGGAGCGTGATCGACAGATCGGGCCGGACGATCGCCAGCACGATGCCGGGCAGGCCGGCACCCGAACCGATGTCGACGACCGTGGCCCCCTCCGGGATGGCCTCGGCCACCACCGCGCAATTGATCAGATGGCGTTCCCAGAGGCGATCGGCCTCCCGCGGTCCGATCAGCCCACGCTCGACCCCGGCATCGGCGAGAAACGCCGCGTAACGCTCCGCGACAGGCAGCGCGTCACCGAAAACCTCTAGTGCGATCCCCACCGAACGAATCGTTCCACAAAAAACCCACGGCGGCGTACACGCGGCCGTCCGGCCCGCCGCCGAGTGCGGCCCACCGCCGAGGTGCGGCCCACCGCCGAGGTGCGGCCCGTCACGAGGTCCGGCCCGTCACCGAGGTGTGGCTCGGGCTACAGGCGGGCCCACGCATAATCGCCGTCGCCCGGGTAGAGGAGGACGAGTCTGCCCTCCCTTTGGAAGGAGGCTTCGGAGCCATGGGAATCGGAGTCAGTCTCGCCTTCATCGCCATCGGAGCGATCCTCGCCTTCGCCCTCCGCGTCGACCTCAGCGGCGTCGACATCGAGGTGGTCGGCTGGATCCTCATCCTCGTCGGCGTCGTCAGCCTGGGGTTCACCCTGCTGTACACGCGACCGCGGCGCCGCCGGGCGGGTCAGATCGTCGATGAGGCGCCCGTCTTCGGGGACGAGCCCGAGGGGGTCGTCCCCGAGCGACCCCATGAACGGCAGCCGGTGGTCGAACGTGTGGTCGAGCGCCAGGCGCCCCCGAGGCGCACCACTCGGAACGCCTCCGCACAGGACCCCGCGGTCGCGCAGGATCCGGCGATCGCGCAGGACCCGGCCCTCGTCAACCCTCCGCCCATCCAGCCCGACGAACGCCGCGTCCCCCGCCAGCGCTGACGCCGCATCCCTCGAACGCTGGCACCGGCACGCCGACGCCGCACATGAACCTCCGGCGTCCACCCGAGCACCGGGCAACGGTGATCTGAGGTCGATCCGGGAAGTCCGGTCACGAGGTGGAATGCCGACGGCCCCCGCACCCATCGGGTGCGGGGGCCGTCGGCGTCGTTCGTCAGGCGGGGTAGACGACCACGTAGCGGTCGGGCTCCTCGCCCTCGGACTCGCTGCGCAGGCCGGCCGCGGCGACCGCGTCGTGCACGATCTTGCGTTCGAACGGGGTCATCGGGGCCAGCGGCTTGGGCTCGGAGCCCTGCTTGACCTCGTCGGAGACGTCCTCGCCGAGCTTGGTCAGCTCGGCGCGGCGGCGCTCGCGGTAGCCGCCGACGTCGAGCATCAGCCGGGTCCGGTTTCCGGTCTGCCGGTGCACGGCCAACCGGGTCAGCTCCTGCAAAGCCTCCAGGACCTCACCGCGCTTGCCGACCAGCTCGTCCAGGGCCGCGCCGACGACCGCGACCATCGCACGCTCGCCCTCGACGTCCATGTCGATGTCGCCGTCGTAGTCACCGATGTCGAGCAGACCCTCGATGTAGTCGGCGGCGATCTCGCCTTCGGCCTCGAGCGCCTGGACGTCGACCTCGGTGGTGTCGGTCTGGCTCAACGGGATCTCCTTCTTCGACAAGGGCCGGGGTTCAAACTAGCGCTTCTGGCTGCCGCTGCGCTTGCTGCGCGGCTTACGGGCCGGCTGGTTGCGGACGACCTTGGCCTTCGGCTCGGGCTCGGGCTCCGGTTCCGGCTCCTTCTTCAGCTTCGCCTTCAACCCCGTGGACGGCGTGCCGTCCTTGGCGTTCTTGCCCTTGGCGGCGTCCCCGGCCGGGGCGGCGGCGTTGAGCGGCGGGTACTTGGAGTAGATGTAGTGCTGCTGCGCGAGCGTCCAGCTGTTGGACGTCACCCAGTACATGAGCACGCCCAGCGGGAAGCCCAGCCCGAAGAGGCCGAACAGCGGCGCCAGGAAGACCATCATCTTCTGCGCCTGCATCATCGGGTTGGCATCGTCGCTGACCGGCTGGCGCTTCATGCTCGACCGGACGGTGAAGAACGTCGTGCAGGAGCTGATGACCACCGCGATGCCGGTGATGACGATCGCGCTCCACGTCTTGGGGTCGCTGCCCCAGGCGTTGAGGAAGGTGTCCGGGATGTGCGCGCCGAAAATGTTGGCTTCCTGGGCGCTCTTGACCAGCTCCGGGGTGACGGCGAAGACGCCGTGACCGGGCTTGGCGTCCGAGATCCGCTTGAGGACCTGGAAGAGACCGATGAACACCGGCATCTGCACCAGGATCGGCAGGCAGCCCGAGAGCGGGTTGGCGCCGTTCTCCTGGTAGAGCTTCATGACCTCCTGGTTGAGCCGCTGCTTGTCGTTCTTGTACTTCTTGCGCAGGGCCTGGACCTTGGGGTTCAGCTCCTGCATCTTGCGCGAGGCGTGGATCTGTTTGACGAACAGCGGAACGAGCGCCAGCCGGAGCAGGACGGTGAGCAGAATGATCGAGCCGCCCCAGGCCCATCCGCTGTTCTTGGGGACGACGGTGCTCAGGCCAGTGTGCATCCACACAATGAGCTGAGCGACGATCTGGTACAGCCAATCAAGCACCGGGCAGCTCCTTGGACTCTGCTGGGGCGGGGCCGCTCTCCTCGCGGCCGGAGGTCATCGTGGGCGCTGGCGCGTCCTTCCGCGGCGGCACCGGGTCGTACCCGCCTCGGTTGAAGGGATGGCACCGGCCGATTCGACGGGCCGTCAGCCACGTGCCCCGCAACGCGCCGTGCACCTGGAGGGACTCCAGGCCGTACGCGCTACAGCTGGGCTGGAAGCGGCACTGCTGCCCGAGCAGGGGACTCAAGAAGCGGCGGTAGGCGCGGACGAGGAGAATCAGCGCACCGGCCGCGGGACTGATGCCCCGGGCCGCTTGCCCCAAGGGCATGGCACCCCCTGGCCGACTCGTCATTTCCGCCCCTTGGACGCCGGCCGCAGCAGCCGGTCGAGCGCCGACTCCAGATCCGCGGCCAGTTCGTCATGGCGCGCCGTTCCCGCGGCGGGGTTGGCGCGCACTACGAGCAGGCTACCCCCCGGGAGTCGGTCGAGGTGCCCGCGCATGAGGTGCCGGAGCCTGCGCCGGACCGAATTGCGGATCACGGCGTTGCCCACGGCGCGGGCCACGATGAAGCCTACGAGCGGCGGGGCCGGTTCCGGTGACCCGGTGGCCTCGGCCCGTTCGCGGGCGTCGTCCCGGCGAAGCAGGTGCACCACGACAGTTGGCCGTCCGGCGCGGCGACCGCGCCGGACGGCCAGCGTGAACTCGTCCCGCCGCCGCATCCGATGTACGGACGGCAGCATGTGAGGGGTCGGTCAGACCGCGATGCGGGCGCGGCCCTTGCCGCGGCGCCCGGAGAGAACGGCGCGCCCTGCACGGGTGCGCATCCGCAGCCGGAAGCCGTGCTTCTTGTGGCGGCGACGGTTGTTCGGCTGGAAAGTACGCTTGCTCACTAGAGGCTCCAGTGCTGCGGTCGGATGTGGCTTGAGGGCGAGTACTCGCATCGAGGGCCGCGTCTGGTCCCCCGCAGCGGGGGCCCACCCGAGCTACCCGTGAGGATCCGATGGCGGGCACGCGTCATTTCCATCGATGCGACTCGACCTCAGAACGTTACGGGCTACGAGCCCATCAGGTCAAACGGAACCGGCATCGCCCAATCCCCCCACTCCCACCTCGAACCACGCCACAGCGCATCGCCACCACAGGCCCGGCACGCAGGCCCGGCAGCGCGGGTCGGCACGCGAGCCGTCGCATGGGCCTGATCGTGTTGCGGGGGTGGGCCGCAGGGCGTTAGTGTCGCCCGGCGAGCCGATCCACTCTCGTGGTCCTTCAACCGGCTTCCAGATCCTCTAAGGGCCCGCCGCTCGGCGGCTGTGGAAACCTGAGGATTCCCTGACACCACCTGCCCAGCCCCTCCGCTATGGGCTTTTACACAGGCGTCCCGTGTTCGTACACAGCATGTGGACAACTCTGTGGACAACTCATGAGAGAGTGAGTCTCCCGCGGCGCGAGCGTGCCCACAGAGATGGGCCGTACCCGTGGGAAACGCCGGGCGGACAGGCACTCCGGGGCACGGAGTATTGGGGAGGGGACCTTGCGCATGGACGGTCAGGATCTCGGATCGGTCTGGGCCCGGACCCTCACGGCCCTCTCGGAGAGCGATCTCGCCCCGAGCTACCGCGCCTGGCTGCCGATGGTCCGTCCGCTCGCGCTGGTCGAGGGAACGGCGCTCCTAGCCGCGCCGAACGAATTCGCCAAGGACGCCCTGGAAACAAGGCTGCGCAACCTGATCACGCAGGCCCTGTCGCATGAGCTGGGCAGGGAGATCCGCGTTGCGGTGACCGTCCAGCCGGAGCCCCCCGGTGGGACGGGTGAACAGGGCCCCGGCCCAGGGCCGGCCTCCGGACAGGGGCAGGGACACCACGAGTCGGCGCCGTCCTATACAGGAGAGCGTCCATACGACGACCGTGACCGTTCCTATGGGGAGAAGCCGTACGGCGACCCCTCCTATACCGAGCGCGCCTACCCGGAGCAGCCCTACAAGGACCCGGGGTACGGCGACCAGACCGGCTACCCGGAACAGGGTGGTTATCCCGAACAAGGCGGCTTCGGAGACCAGGGCTACCGCCAGCCGCCCGGAGTTACCCACAGCCCCGGGGCGAACGGTGGATATCCCTCGGCCGACGACGACCGCGGGTGGCCGCAGCGTGACAGCGAACACGGCGGCGGCTACCCGGGAGCGGCGACCCGCCCTCCGGCGTACGGCGCGGGCCCCGGCGGACGTTCTCCGTTCGAGGGACAGGGACGGCAGGGCTACCCGGGACGCGGAGGGCAGGGCGTCGGCGGGTCCGAGGGGTACGGAGAGCAGAGCGGCTACAGCGATCAGGGCGGCTATGGCGAGCGTCCAGGACGGCAGCCGCACGCACCCTCACATCTGAACGACCGCACTCTTGGGCCGCTTCGTGGCGGCCGTTCCGAGGGGCAGGGCCGAGAGCCGCAACATGCTCCCGGCGGCCCGGGCAGTCCCGGCGGTTCCGGCGGTCAGGGGGGCTCTGGTGGACCCGGCGGTCCTGGGGCCGGTCCGGGCCTCGGCCAGGGGGATTCCGGCGCTGAGGGGCAGCTCGGCCATGCCGAGGACATGTACCCGAGCCAAGACCAGCAGTACCGCGGTGAGAGCCCCTTCCGAGAGGGCGAGCCGGCCGAGCATCGTGGGCCCGGTGAGTCGCGCGGCCCCGGCGACCTGCGTGAGACACGTCCTCCAGGCGGCGGCGCGGCCGGCGCGGCGGCCGGCCTGGTCGGTCCAGGTGGTCCGGGCGGGCCCGGTGGTCCTGGGGGCCCTGGCGGATCGGGGGAGCCGCGCGATGGGCGGGATCCCCGCGACCGGGACCGCGACCTCGACCGTGATTCTCGTGACCGTGATCCCCGTGACCGTGACGTGCGCGAAGGGCGCGGCCCCGGTGAGCCCCGCGGCGGGCTCGGAACGGGCGCGGCGCCACCCCCGCCTCCGGGCGGCGGTTCCGGCGCGGCTCAGGGCGCAGGGGCCGAGCACGCGAGGCTCAACCCGAAGTACACCTTTGAGACGTTCGTCATCGGGTCGTCCAACAGGTTCGCGCACGCCGCGGCGGTGGCCGTCGCCGAGCAGCCGGCCAAGGCGTACAACCCGCTGTTCATCTACGGCGACTCTGGGCTGGGCAAGACGCACCTGCTGCACGCGATCGGCCATTACGCGCAAAGCCTCTTCAACGGGGCACGCGTCCGTTATGTGAGCTCCGAGGAGTTCACCAACGACTTCATCAACTCCATCCGCGACGGTAAGGCCGACGGATTCCGACGTCGCTACCGGGACGTCGACATTCTCCTCGTCGACGACATCCAGTTCCTAGAGGGCAAGGAGCAGACGCAGGAGGAGTTCTTCCACACGTTCAACACCCTGCACAACGCGAGCAAGCAGATCGTCATCTCCAGCGACCGGCCGCCCAAGGAGCTGGTGACGCTGGAAGACCGGCTGCGCAACCGGTTCGAGTGGGGGCTCACGACCGACGTCCAGCCGCCCGAGCTGGAGACGCGGATCGCGATCCTCCAGAAGAAGGCCCGCCAGGAGGGTCTGGCGGCGCCGCCGGACGTGCTGGAGTTCATCGCCTCCCAGATCGCGACGAACATCCGCGAGCTGGAGGGGGCCCTGATCAGGGTGACGGCGTTCGCCAGCCTCAACCGCCAGTCGGTGGACATGAAGCTGGCGGAGATCGTCCTGAAGGACCTCATCCCCAACGACTCCGGACCCGAGATCACCGCCGCGATGATCATGGCTCAGACTGTGGAGTACTTCGGGACGACGATCGAGGACCTCTGTGGACCGTCGCGGTCCCGGATGCTGGTGACCGCACGGCAGATCGCGATGTACCTGTGCCGGGAGCTCACCGAGCTGTCCCTGCCCAAGATCGGGCAGCAGTTCGGCGGTCGCGACCACACCACGGTGATGCACGCCGAACGCAAGATCCGGTCGCTGATGGCCGAGCGCCGCGCCATCTATAACCAGGTCACAGAGCTGACGGGCCGTATCAAGCATCAGGCGCGCAAGCGCTGACCGGCCCCGCCCGCGCCTCAGGCACGGCCTTGGAACGCCCCTCACACGGGCCCCGGAGGGGGTCGGCGGCGGCGCGCGCCCGGCCAGTGAGAAAGGCCCAGAAAAGCGGCCTTGCGGGCGTATCGCAGGCCATCCGGAAGGGGCTCTGTACACACAGCCTGGGGATAACTCTGGGGATCCCGGTGGATAACCAGGGGAAAACCTGCGGACAACCTGAGGACGACTCGTGGATGGATTGTGGACCGCCTGGGGACGACCACCCGGCATCATGGGGACGAATCCGTGGACAACCTGGGGAAGACCTGGGGACGCCCTGGGGACGACGCCCGCCGCCGGCCCCGGTCGCCGCCGGGTGCCCGCGAGCATCTGGAAAACCTGCGGACAACCTGAGGACAACCGGTGGATGAGGTGAGGACAGACTGTGGGGATGTTCTCGTCATCCTCAGGCGGCGCCGCGCCGTCCACCGGTCATGCACAGCACCGGTGGACGAAGATAGACGGTCTCACCTGGGAAAACGAGGGATATCCACACTGTCCACCGCCCCTATGACTAGTACTGCTCTACTTCTCTATCCAAGAAAAATCTCAACTCAAATTAGGGCCTGGGGATGAAGCGCTCCGAGCGTCCCGACCAGGCCCCGTCCGGCTCACCGTTGTTGAAACCTGCAGGAGGCGGGTCCCCTTGAAGTTCCGCATCGACAGAGACGCCCTGGCCGACGCCGTGGCCTGGACCGCACGCACGCTCCCGGTCCGGCCGCCGGTGCCCGTCCTCGCCGGCATGCACATCGAGGCGAGCGACCGGCTGAAGCTGTCGGCGTTCGACTATGAGGTCTCGGCGCAGGTGTCCACCGACATCGACGTCGAGGAGCCGGGGACCGCGCTGGTGTCCGGCCGCCTCCTCGCCGAGATCTCGCGCAGCCTGCCTCCCCACCCTGTGGAGGTGACGACCGACGGGGCGAAGGTGATGCTCCGCTGTGGCAGCGCGAAGTTCACACTCCTCACCATGCCTGTGGAGGACTACCCGACACTGCCGGAGATGCCGCCGGCCGCCGGCGCTGTGGGCAGCGACGAGTTCGCCGCCGCTGTGGCGCAGGTCGCGATCGCCGCGGGCAAGGACGACACCATCCCGATGCTCACGGGCGTGCGGGTGGAGATCGAGGGCGAGACCGTCACCCTGGCGTCCACCGACCGGTACCGGCTGGCCGTACGGGAGCTGCACTGGAAGCCGGAGCGCCCGGACTTCTCCGCAGTGGCGCTCGTCCCGGCGAAGACCCTCGCCGACACCGCCAAGTCGCTCACCGCGGGCGCGGAGGTGTCCATCGCCCTCGCCGGTACGGACGCGGGCAGCGCGGGCGAGGGGATGATCGGTTTCGAGGGCGGCGGGCGCCGCACGACCTCGCGGCTGCTGGACGGCGACTTCGTCAAGTACCGCTCGCTGCTGCCGAGCGAGTACGCGGGGCTGGCCGAGATCCAGACCGGCTCGTTCATCGAGGCCGTCAAGCGGGTATCGCTGGTGGCCGAGCGGAACACCCCTGTGCGGCTCTCGTTCAGCCAGGGCGAGGTCGTGCTGGAGGCCGGGACCGGGGATGAGGCCCAGGCCGTCGAAGCGCTTGAGGCGACGCTTGAGGGCGACGACATCGACATCGCCTTCAACCCGGGGTTCCTGCTCGACGGGCTGTCGGCGATCGGCTCCGACACGGCCCGGCTCTCGTTCACGACCCCGACCAAGCCCGCCGTGCTCACCGGCAAGCCGCCGCAGGACGGGGAGAACCCTAACTACCGCTACCTGATCATGCCCGTGCGACTGTCCGGGTAGGTGCGACCGTCCGGGTAAGGGACGGTACAAAGGCATATCGGGGGTTTTCGGGGAGATCGGGGGACCCACCCGTGCGGGGGAGCCACCCTCGCAGGTCTACGCATACGCACAGGGGAGTCGAGCATGGAGCTGGGGATCATCGGCCTGGGCAAGATGGGCGGCAATATGGCCGAACGTCTGCGCCGCGGCGGTCACACCGTCGTGGGCTACGACCGCGATCCCGGCGTGAGCGACGTCGGGTCGATCGAGGAGTTGGTCGAACGGCTCGCGGCGCCGCGTGCGGTCTGGGTCATGGTGCCGGCCGGTGGTCCGACCCACGACACCGTCCACAGGCTGGGGGAACTGCTCGAATCCGGCGACGTCGTCGTGGACGGCGGCAACTCGCACTATGTGGACGACCAGAAGCACGGCGAGGAGTTGGCGGGCAAGGGCATCGGGTTCGTCGACTGCGGTGTGAGCGGCGGCGTCTGGGGCCTGGAGAACGGTTACGCGCTCATGGTCGGCGGCAGCGACGACGACGTGAAGCGGCTGATGCCGGTCTTCACGACGCTGAAGCCCGAGGGCGAGTTCGGCTTCGTGCACTCGGGCAAGGTCGGCGCCGGGCACTTCGTGAAGATGGTCCACAACGGCATCGAGTACGCCATGATGCAGGCGTTCGGCGAGGGCTACGAGCTGATCGAGGCCAGCGACGTGGTGACCGACGTGCCGGAGACCTTCCGGAGCTGGCAGGAGGGCACGGTCATCAAGTCGTGGCTGCTCGACCTGATGAACCGGGCGCTCGCCGACGATCCACAGCTCGACGAGCTCCGTGGATACGCCAACGACTCCGGTGAGGGCCGCTGGACCGTCCAGGCCGCCGTCGACCACTCGGTGCCGCTACCCGCGATCACCGCGTCCCTCTTCGCCCGGTTCTCGTCCCGGCAGGACGACTCCCCCGCGATGAAGGTGGTGGCCGCCCTCCGCAACCAGTTCGGAGGGCACGCGGTCGAGTCGGCCAAGGGCGCCGGCGCTCCTGGCACCGACGCGACCCCACCTCCCGCCTAACGCGCTGTCATGCTCGGCGCCGTCCCCGTACAGCGGTGGTCTCGTAGGGCGGTCCGCCTGGCTGTGAGCGGCCTGCGGTCTGGTGGGACGCCTGTACGGGACGGCGTGGCGGAACGTTACGTGCGCCTAAGGGAGGGATGTGCGGGGGACTTGTGGCCGACGTGGCGGCCGGGAGGCTCTACCCTCGTGTCCCGTGCACGTCGCCCACCTCTCGCTCCAGGACTTCCGCTCATACGCGACCGCAGAGGTCGCGCTTGAGCGGGGCGTCACCGCGTTCGTGGGCCCGAACGGGCAGGGCAAGACCAACCTCGTCGAGGCCATCGGCTACGTCGCCAGCCATGGCAGCCACCGGGCCGCGACCGACGCGCCGCTCGTCCGGCAGGGGGCGCCGAGGGCGATCGTCCGGGCCGGAGTGGTCAAGGACGAGCGCAAAGCGCTGATCGAGCTGGAGATCAACCCGGGCAAGGCCAACCGGGCACGGTTGAACCGCTCCCCCGTTCCCAGGCCGCGCGAGATCCTGGGGATGCTGCGCACCGTGCTGTTCGCCCCAGAGGACCTGTCCCTGGTGAAGGGCGACCCGGGAGAGCGCCGCCGGTTCATGGATGAGTTGCTCACCGCGCGCGCGCCGCGGTTCGCGGGCGTACGGTCCGACTATGACCGGGTCCTCAAACAGCGCAACGCCCTGCTGAAGTCCGCGGCAGCACACCGCAGGTCCCCCGGACCCGAGGTCCTGGCCACACTCGACGTGTGGGATTCGCACCTCGCCCGTAACGGCGCCGAGCTGCTCGCCGCTCGGCTGGAGCTGGTCGCGGCGCTACGTCCCCTGGTCGCCCGCGCGTATGAGGCGCTCGCGCCCGGTGGCGGTGACGCCGACCTTCTCTACAAGAGTTCGCTTGGCGACGTCGAGTTGTCCACAGACCGTGCACAGCTTGCCGAGCAGCTGTTGACGGGTGTTTCCGAGTCGCGCAAGCAGGAACTCGAACGCGGTGTCAGCCTGGTCGGCCCGCACCGCGACGAGCTCGTCCTGCGGCTGGGCGAGCTGCCCGCGCGCGGGTACGCGAGCCACGGGGAGTCGTGGTCGTTCGCCCTCGGGCTGCGCCTGGCGGCGTTCGATCTGCTGCGCGCGGACGGCGACGACCCCGTGCTGATCTTGGACGATGTGTTCGCCGAGCTGGACGCGGGCCGCCGCCGCCGCCTCGCCGAGATGGTCGCGCCGGCCGAGCAGGTCCTCATCACCGCGGCCGTCCCCGCCGATGTCCCGGTCGAGTTGACCGGCAACTCCTACACGGTCGCCGACGGCGAGGTCACCCGGGAGCCCGGCTGCGGCACGCCGCCTCCCGAAGGGGAGAGCGCGTGAACGATGATCCACAGGATGTGCATAACTCCCCCGGTCCGGTGAATTCCCCGAATCAAGCGGAATCCCCCGCCCCGTCCGGCAGCGGCGGCGCGGCTGGCGCTGCCGGGACGGCCGGCATGGACAAGACGGACGGCATCGGCGCCGCAGGGGATGCGGCCGGCGGGGTTCCGGCGAAGTCGGGGATCGAGCTTGCTCGGGAGGCACTCGCCCAGGCCAAAGCCGATGCGCTCAAGCGCGGCACGCTGCCCGGGCAGAGCGGCAAGCGCAAGGGAGTGAGGCCCGCGCGCGTGCGCGAGTCGGGGCGGGGCGGCGACCCCAAGGCGTTCAGCGCCGCGATCCGCGAGCTGATGGCGACGCGCGGCTGGGAACAGCGCGCGGCGGTCGGCGGCGTGTTCGGCAACTGGGCCGGCATCGTCGGTCCCGACCTGGCCGAGCACACCAAGCCGGACCGCTTCGAGGACGGCGAGCTCACGGTGGTGGCCGACTCCACCACGTGGGCCACGCAGCTTCGGCTGCTCTCCTCGACGCTGGTCCGCCGGCTGAACGAGGAACTGGGCCACGGGACCGTCCGCCGTGTGAAGGTCGTCGGCCCGTCCACGGGGCCGCGCCGGACGGGCGCCTGGCGCGTTCGCTGAAGATTTTTCACAGAAGTTATCCACAGAACGCCGTTCCACTCCCGTCCCTCGGTGGACCGGGGGCATGATCATGGCGTGCGGCGTTCACGGACGGTGGGCGTCCCGACTCGGGAGGGTGACGTGAATGTCAGTGGCCGGTGGGAACATCTGTTCGGGACGCTCGGCGGCGAGTTCAGCAGCGAGCGCCCCGTAGGCCCGAGGACCCCCCTAGGGCTATGGGGGGATGCATCTCCACATCCGCCCGGCCGCCACACGCGCATACAGCGCCCGTCAGTGCCACTTTTCGCCCCGTGACCCGGTAGAATGAAATCGGGTTCAGGATGCTGCGCCGCCATGGGTCGCCTGGGGCTCTGACCGAACATGACCAGAGCACATTGGGCGCCCTTACGTGTGTTACGGGGCACACCGCGCTCCCTCGGGCGCGGGGCGGTGAGTTTCCCCGGCAGGAGGATCTCCTTTGGCGTACGACGCTAGTTCGATCACTGTCCTTGAAGGTCTCGAGGCGGTTCGCAAGCGACCGGGCATGTACATCGGATCGACCGGGGAACGTGGCCTTCACCACCTCGTTTACGAGATCGTCGACAACTCGGTCGACGAGGCCCTGGCCGGCTATGCCGACGACATCGTGGTGACGCTGCTGGCCGACGGCGGTGTCCGGGTGCTCGACAACGGCCGCGGCATCCCGGTCGGTGAGCATCCGGTCGAGAAGCGGCCCGCCATCGAGCTGGTGCTGACCACCCTGCACGCGGGAGGCAAGTTCGACGGCAAGTCGTACGCGGTCTCCGGCGGCCTGCACGGGGTCGGCTCGGCCGTGGTGAACGCGCTGTCGACCCGGCTCGAGGCCGAGGTCCGGACCGACGGCCACGTGTGGCGGCAGGCCTACAACTGGAAGGGGCCCGTGACGGGCCTGGTCCAGGGCGAGCCGACCGAAGAGACCGGCACGCAGATCACCTTCTGGCCCGACCCCGCCATCTTCGAGACCCTCGAGTGGAACTTCGAGACGCTGTCGCGGCGGATGCAGGAGATGGCCTTCCTCAACCGCGGCCTGGCGATCACGCTGCGCGACGAGCGGCCCGAGCACATCAACGGCGAGCCGAACGTCGTCCGCTACCACTACGAGGGCGGCATCGAGGACTTCGTCCGCTACATCAACGTCAAGAAGGACCCGGCGCACGAGTCGGTGATCTACTTCGGCGACGACACCGAGGGCATGTCGCTCGAGATCGCGATGCAGTGGAACTCCTCGTACGCCGAGTCGGTGCACACCTTCGCCAACACGATCAACACGGCCGAGGGCGGCACCCACGAGGAGGGCTTCCGGGCGGCGCTGACCAGCATCGTCAACCGGTACGCCAAGGAGCAGAAGCTCCTGAAGGACAAGGACGACAACCTCACCGGCGAGGACGTCCGCGAGGGCCTCACCGCGATCATCTCGATCAAGTTGGCCGACCCGCAGTTCGAGGGGCAGACCAAGACCAAGCTCGGCAACACCGAGGCCAAGTCGTTCGTGCAGAAGGCGTGCTTCGAGCACCTGCGCGGCTGGCTGGAGAGCAACCCGGGCGAGGCCAAGGAGGTCATCAACAAGGCCACCCAGGCGGCCCGGGCCCGGGTCGCGGCGCGCCAGGCGCGCGACCTGACCCGGCGCAAGAGCCTGCTGGAGTCGACCTCGCTGCCCGGCAAGCTGTCGGACTGCCAGTCGACCGACCCGTCCCGGTCCGAGCTCTACATCGTCGAGGGCGACTCGGCGGGCGGTTCGGCCAAGGGCGGCCGTGATCCGCACTACCAGGCGATCCTGCCGATCCGCGGCAAGATCCTCAATGTGGAGAAGGCGCGGATCGACCGGATCCTCAAGAACAACGAGGTCCAGGCGATCATCACCGCGCTGGGCACCGGGATCCACGACGAGTTCGACATCGCCAAGCTCCGCTACCACAAGATCATTCTGATGTCGGACGCCGACGTGGACGGCCACCACATCAACACGCTGCTGCTGACCCTGCTGTTCCGGTTCATGAAGCCGCTGATCGAGGCCGGGCACGTCTACCTGTCCCAGCCGCCGCTCTACAAGATCAAGTGGGACGCGCGCGGCACCGACGCCGCCTACGCCTACTCCGACCGCGAGCGCGACGCGATCATCGAGGCGGGCCTCGCGGCCGGCCGCCGCGACCCGCGCCCGCGCGACCAGGTGCAGCGCTTCAAGGGGCTCGGCGAGATGAACGCCAACGAGCTGTGGGACACCACGATGGACCCCGACCACCGGGTCCTGCTCCAGGTGCAGCTCGACGACGCGGCCCAGGCCGACGAGCTGTTCAGCGTCCTGATGGGCGAGGAGGTCGAACCGCGCCGCGAGTTCATCCAGCGCAACGCCAAGGACGTGCGCTTCCTCGACATCTGAGGCTCCGGCAGGCAGTCGAGCTTCGTTCCACGACGTAGAAGAGGTCTAACAGGTGACGGACGTGACCACTGAGGGCGGCGTTCCGATCGGCGGGCGGGTCGAGCCGGTCGACATCCAGGGCGAGATGCAGAAGAGCTATCTCGACTACGCGATGTCGGTCATCGTCGCGCGGGCGCTGCCGGAGGTCCGCGACGGGCTCAAGCCGGTACACCGCCGGGTGCTGTACGCGATGTACGACGGCGGCTACCGCCCCGACCGCGGCTACTTCAAGTGCGCCCGCGTCGTCGGCGACGTGATGGGGAACTACCACCCGCACGGCGACTCGGCGATCTACGACGCTCTGGTCCGGCTCGCGCAGCCGTGGTCGATGCGCTACCCGCTGGTCGACGGCAACGGCAACTTCGGCTCGCGCGGCAACGACCCGGCCGCCGCCATGCGGTACACCGAGTGCCGCATGGCGCCGCTGGCGATGGAGCTGCTGCGCGACATCGACAAGGAGACCGTCGACTTCTCGCCCAACTACGACGGCCGGTCGCAAGAGCCGGACGTCATGCCGTCGCGGTACCCCAACCTTCTGGTGAACGGGTCGGCCGGCATCGCGGTCGGCATGGCGACCAACATCCCGCCGCACAACCTGCGCGAGGTCGCCGAGGGTGTCCGCTGGTTCCTGGAGAACTACGGCGCCGATGACGAGGAGCTCCTCGAGGCGCTCATCCAGCGGGTCAAGGGCCCCGACTTTCCCACGTCCGGCCTGATCGTCGGCCGCAAGGGCATCGAGGAGGCCTACCGCACCGGGCGCGGCTCGATCACCATGCGGGCCGTCGTCGAGGTCGAGGAGATCCAGGGCCGCACCTGCCTGGTCGTCACCGAGCTGCCCTACCAGGTCAACCCGGACAACCTCGCACTGAAGATCGCCGAGCTGGTCAAGGACGGCAAGCTCGACGGCATCGCCGACGTCCGCGACGAGACCTCCGGCCGCACCGGCCAGCGCCTGGTGATCGTCCTCAAGCGGGACGCGGTCGCCAAGGTCGTCCTCAACAACCTGTACAAGCACACCCAGCTCCAGGAGACGTTCGGCGCGAACATGCTCGCGCTGGTCGACGGCGTCCCGCGGACGCTGCGGCTCGACCAGTTCATCCGGTACTGGGTCGCGCACCAGATCGACGTCATCGTCCGCCGTACCCGGTTCCTGCTCCGCAAGGCCGAGGAGCGCGCGCACATCTTGCGCGCCCTGCTCAAGGCGCTCGACCGCATCGACGAGGTCATCGCGCTGATCCGCCGCTCGCCGTCGGCGTCCGAGGCGCAGCAGGGCCTGATGGGCCTGCTGGAGATCGACGAGATCCAGGCGCAGGCCATCCTCGACATGCAGCTGCGCAAGCTCGCCGCCCTGGAGCGCCAGGCGATCACCGACGAGCACGACAAGCTGATGGCCGAGATCGCCGACTACAACGACATCCTGGGCTCGCCCGAGCGGCAGCGCCGGATCGTCGGCGACGAACTCGCCCCGATCGTGGAGAAGTTCGGCGACGACCGGCGCACCGAGATCGTCCCGTTCGACGGCGACGTCTCGTACGAGGACCTCATCGCCGAAGAGGACGTCGTCGTCACCATCACCCGCGGCGGCTACGCCAAGCGCACCAAGACCGACCTGTACCGGGCGCAGCGGCGCGGCGGCAAGGGCGTGCGCGGCGCACAGCTCAAGCAGGACGACATCGTCGACCAGTTCTTCGTGACCACCACGCACCACTGGATCCTGTTCTTCACCAACAAGGGCCGGGTCTACCGGGCCAAGGCCTACGAGCTGCCCGACTCCGGCCGCGACTCGCGCGGGCAGCACGTGGCCAACCTCCTGGCCTTCCAGCCCGACGAGCACATCGCCCAGGTGATGGACCTGCGCGACTACCAGGTGGCGCCCTACCTGGTGCTGGCCACCAAGGGCGGCAAGGTCAAGAAGACCGCGCTCGGCGACTTCGACTCGCCGCGCACCGGCGGCATCATCGCGATCAACCTGGTCGACGACGACGAGGTGATCGCGGCCCGGCTGGTCTCGTCCGACGACGACCTGCTCATGGTCTCCACAGGCGCCCAGGCGATCCGGTTCCGCGCCGACGACGACTCCCTGCGCCCGATGGGCCGCGCCACCTCCGGCGTGATCGGGATGCGGTTCGAGGAGGACCAGGAGGTCCTCAACATGCTGGTCGTGCACGACCACGCCGACGACGTCCTGATCGCCACCGAGGGCGGCTACGCCAAGCGCACCCCGGTCGACCAGTACCCGCTCCAAGGACGTGGGGGGAAGGGCGTTCTCACCGCTAAGATCGTTCAGACTCGCGGCAGGCTGGTGGGGGCTCTGACGGTCGGCCCGGACGACGAGGTGTTCGCGATGACGTCCAACGCCGGCGTCATCCGCACCACGGCGGCGGAGATCAAGCAGTCCGGCCGGCAGACCATGGGTGTCCGCCTGATGAACCTCGCCGAAGGGGACAGCGTGGTCGCCATCGCGAGGAACGTAGAGTCCATGGAGGACTCAGAGGACTCAGACGACGCCGAGGCGGGCGATGGGGGCGACGGTGAGTGACGCCCCCCACCCCGTCACCGAGCCGCTAGGCCAGGAGGACACGTGAGCACGGAGCCCGGCAAGAGCAAGGGCCGGTCCGGCGCCGGCCGCACCAAGAAGGCGGCCGGCTCCGGCGCCACACCCAAGAAGAGAACGGTGGCCGCCGCCGCATCCAAGCCGGGCCGCGACGAGACGACCATCGACATCCAGTCCGCCGACGAGACGCGGACCGACCTGGCGAAGGTCACCGACTCCGACGACCCCCCGGCGGCCGACGACAAGCCCGCGGAGATCGCCCCCCTCGACGACACGGCCACCGACCTCCCGACCGACCTTCCGTCCGGTTCCAAGCCGTCGAAGGCGTCGAAGCCCGAGCCGTCGAGCACGACCTCCACCAAGGGGACCTCCTCCTCGTCCTCGTCCCCGCCTGCGGGCTCCGGCTCGGGTTCGGGCTCGTCGACGACGTCGGGCAAGAGCCCGGCGTCCTCGGGGACGGGCACGTCCTCTCCCTCGGGGCGGAGCACCTCGTCCGGCTCGTCCTCGAGTTCGTCTCCGGCGTCGGGGAAGGGAGCGGCGCCGGGAACGACCCCGGGTTCGGGCTCGTCGAGCGCGACCTTCTCCGGTTCGACGTCGCCGAGCGCGAGCGCCTCGAACTCGAGCAGCCCGCGGAGCACGAGCCCCAGCAGCTCCGGGTCGAGCGGTTCGCGCCCGGCCGGGTCGGGACCGGGGTCCACGACGTCCGCCACTTCGAGCTCGAACTCGTCCGGGCCGAACTCCTCCGCCGGGGGCTGGACGAAACCGGCCGAACCGGCCGGATCGGTGTCCACCGGACGCACGGAGAAGCCGCGCAAGCCCTTCGGCCGCCGTGAGGCGTCCGGATCCGGCTCCTCGGGTTCTGGGGCCGGAGCCGCGGGCTCGGGCTTCGCCGGCACCGTCCTGAAGGACAGGCCCGCCCCCTCGGTCAACGCCGCTCCCGCGGCCCCCGCGAGCAGCGACGGTCCGGCCGGACCCAAGTCGGCGCGCAAGGCGCAGCTCCAGCTGGCCCGGCTGGAGCCGTGGTCGGTGATGAAGTTCAGCTTCGTGATGTCGCTGGTCTGCTTCGTGGTGCTGCTGGTCGCCGTCGTCGTCCTGTACATGATCCTTTCCGGGCTCGGCGTCTTCGACGCGATCAGCGACACTATCAACAGCCTCACCCGGCAGCAGGGCGAGACCACCGGCGGCATCGACGCCGGAAACTGGTTCTCGTTCATCCGCGTCTTCGGCTACACGGTCCTGGTGGGTGCGCTCAACGTGCTGCTCATCACGGCCCTGTCCACGGTCGGCTCGGTCATCTACAATCTCGCCGCCGACCTGGTCGGCGGCGTCGAGGTGACCCTCAAGGAGGCCGAGTAGCATCGTCCCGCCGCCGCCCGGCCGAATCGATTTCCGGTTGCCCAGCGAGATGCGGTAATCTCTCGTTGCGCCGCCAGGGCGGCGGCACTGCGGGCCTGTAGCTCAGTCGGTTAGAGCGCATCCCTGATAAGGATGAGGCCGGAGGTTCAAGTCCTCCCAGGCCCACCAGCTCAAAAGCCCCCACCGGATATCCGGTGGGGGCTTTTTTGGCAGTAGCCCTCGACTCTCCGGATCTCCGAACAGCTCGCCGGCCGCCTTGCCGAGCCCCGACCGGTGATCTTCTTATCGAAGACGCGCGCCGGGTCGCCCCGGAGGGCACATCTACCGTCGGTGCATCAGCAGTCGGCCCTGGCGGAACTGCCGCTCCTGCTGATGAGGCTCGCGCGACACCCGGCCGACTTCGATGAAGCCGGCCTCGCGTGCCAGCGCGGCCAGGTCATCGATCGGCCACCGGTAGGCCTGCGCGACCTTGTGGTCGAAGGGCGTCACCAGCTCGCCCTCGGACTCGAAGAAGGCGAGCAGGAGGTGGCCACCCGGCGCCAGCACCCGCCTGAACTCTTTGAAGTACGCCGGTAGCTCCTGCGGCGGCGTATGAATGACGGAGTACCAGGACATGACGCCGTCCAGCGTCTCGTCGGCAAGGTCCAAGGCATCCATCGAACCGACCTCGAAGCGCAGGTCGGGAAATGCCTCGCGGGCAATGTCGATCATCGCCGGCGACAGGTCGAGACCGAAGACGTCCAGTCCCAGGCCTTGCAGGTGCGCCGTCATGTGCCCGGGGCCACATCCGAGTTCGGCGACGCGTCCACCACCGGCAGCCCGTACGACCTCGGCGAACACGGACAGCGCCGCACGGTCCAGTGGCTGGTCATCGAGCACACCCTGGACGAGCTCGGCGTAAAGGGGGGCGACAGCGTCGTAAGCCTCCGCCGTCGCACTCAGATAGGAGGAACTCGCCGTCATGACGGGCTACCTTAGCCCCCGCCTCGACCCGCTGCGGGGCCGTCGAGTTCCGCTGGTTGTCACCACGGGCGGTGGCCGTCGCCGTTGGCATGATGCCGGGCCCTGCTCGGACTGGTCCGCTCTTCGGCGTGGGTGCATCAGCGGCGCCACCGGCGAGTTGCCGGTGAGCCCGCCGCGGGCGGCGTACTTCCATTCGGGCTCGGTGGAGAGAAGGTCGCCGGACCAGGCGCAGAGGGCCATGGCGTCGTTCCAGGAGACGTGGACGACGGGGTGGTCCCAGCGGTCCTCCAGGGACGATCCAGGGCCTTCTGGGACGTGCCAGGCGGCGCCCTCGACGGCGCACCAGCAGGGGGCGCGGTCGATGCGGGGGGAGACGCGGCGGAGCGGGCCTGGGAGGAACGCAACGAACACGTGGGACCAGCCGCAGCGTCCGGCGTCGGTGCGGTAGCCGGTCGTTTCGGTGAACGTGGCGAACTCGGTGTTGGTCACCGCGCACGCGGAGATCTCGAACGCGGCGACGGTATCCGGCGCTCCGCCCGTCCGCCAGATCTCCCGCGCTCGGTCCACCGGACCGCCGCCCTGTGGAGAGTCGTTGTCCACAGGTTGTGGATAAAAGGCCCCGGATGTGGGTGAAGGTGCAGCCCGCGGCGTTTTCCGTGGTCAGGATAACGAAGATCATATTGGGGACGGCCGGTGGACGACGGCCGGCGGCGCCGGTTCGGGGCCGGGTCCGACGATCATCCACAGGCCCGGTGGGGCGAGAACGGGGCGGGCGCGGGCGCTAAGGTCCACGATCATGGGATCGAACAGCGACGCCGTCCTCAAGGTCGGCGTGATCGGGCTCGGGGACATCGCACAGAAGGCGTACTTGCCCGTCCTGTCGGCACAGCCGGGCCTGGAACTGCACCTGCACACCCGCACCCCCGCCACGCTCGACCGGGTCGGCGACGCGTACCGGCTGCCGCATCGTCACCGGACGCTCGACGGCCTGCTGGAGCAGGGGCTCGACGCCGCGTTCGTGCACGCCCCGACCGACCGGCACCCGGAGCTCACCGAGCGGCTGATCGAGGCCGGGGTGCCCGCGTACGTCGACAAGCCGCTGGCGTTCCGGTACGCCGACGCCGCGCGCCTCGCCGGGCGCGCCGAGCGCGCGGGGGTCGGCCTGACGGTCGGCTTCAACCGGCGGCACGCCCCCGTCCACACGGCGCTGCTCGACCATGCGCGCGATCTGGTCGTGATGCAGAAGAACCGTGCGGGGCTGGCCGCGCCGACGCGCGTGGTGGTGTTCGAGGACTTCATCCACGTCGTGGACACCCTGCGCTTCCTGGTGCCGGGCCCGGTCGAGCACACCGGGGTGAGCGCCCGCGTCCGGGACGGGCTGCTGCACCACGTGGTGCTCCGGCTCTCCGGGGACGGGTTCACCGCGCTCGGGATCATGAACCGGTCGAGCGGGTCGGCCGAGGAGATCGTGGAGGTCTCGGGCGGCGACGCCAAGCGCCAGGTGCTGAACCTCGCCGAGGTCGTCGATCACCAGGGCGCGGTGACGGCGCGGCGGCGCGGCGACTGGGAGCCGGTCTCGCGGCAGCGCGGCATCGAGCAGGCCGCGCTAGCGTTCCTCGACGCGGTGCGGGCCGGCGGGCCGTTCCACACCGAGGACGCCCTGCGCACCCATGAGCTGTGCGAGCGTGTCGTGGAGGAGATCGAGGCGATCGAGGGCCGCAGCATCTGACCAGGGCCGACGGTTTTCCACATCCTGTGGAAAACATGCGGCCATCCCCGCCCAAACCTTCGGTCTGCGGACGGGCCGTCCGCCGCGTGCGGGCGTGTCCGCGCGCGTTCCCGGGCACGAGGATCTCATCGGCCCGAGCTGAAGGACCAGGAGGCGCGCGATGCCCGCCAAGGACCACCGCCGGCAACCGGCGGGAGACGAGCCGCTGACCGCGCGCAGCCCGCTGCGGACGCGCGCGGTGATGTCCGGCGTCACGCTGGTCGCCGCGGTGGTCGTCGCGATCCTCTTCCTCCTGCTCGGCTCGCCGCCCGCGAACCGGGTCGTGGCGGGCATCTGCGCCGCGTTCGGCCTGGTGGCCGTGATCGACCTCGCGGTCATCGGCTGGCGCCTGCACCGCTGACCGGACGCCCGTCCGCCATCGCTCCACCGCGAACAGGGCCGCCGCCGTCCGTCCTGTTCGCGGTGGCCGGGGTGGGGTTGGCCCCACTTGAAGAGTGGGGCGTGCCCCGCTGCCTCGTGGGCGGAATCGAGGTGGGATTCGGTACATGGACCTCGCCACGCCCGGTGCCCGCGCCGCCAAACTCTTCATCGGCGGGCTGGCGGGCGTCGCCCTGATCGCCGGGATCGTGGAGAGGTCCGCGTCGCCGTGGACGAGCGCCTGGAGCACCGCGGTCCAGCGCCCGGTGGGCGGTGACGGCGAGGACGACGGCGCGGGGGGCGATTGGTCGCGAAAGGGATTCTCCGACCAGTCCGTACGGCAGATCGTACGCGCGAGCGCAGGGGGCGAGAGGGTCCGGATCCGGCTCTCCAACGTGTACGGGACCAGGCCGCTTCGTGTGGCGGCGGCGACGGTCGGCCGGGCTGGGGGCGGCGCCGCGGTGTGGCCGGAGAGCATCCGGGACGTGACGTTCGGCCGGACGGCGTCCGCGGTGGTCCCGGCCGGGCGGGAGGCCGTCAGCGATCCCGTGCCCGTGCCGGTCTCGCCGATGGAAGGGCTCGCGGTGACGCTGCGCTTCACGGACCCGACCGGACCGGCGACGTTCCACCGGTTCGCGGCGGCCACCTCGTACCGGGCGCCAGGTGATCATCTAGCCGACACCGCCGCCGGGGCGTTCTCCGAATCATCCGGTTCCTGGTACTACCTCAGCGGCGTCGAGGTGGCGGGCCGACCTCCCGCCGATCTCCCGGACCTCTGAGACCGTCCGCGCATCCGTATTAATCAAGTTTGACTAGAAGTGCGGTGGCGACCTACGCTCCCGGCATGGACGAGAAGACGATCCCGATCTTTCCGTGCCGGTCCATCGACGAGACCTGGGGGTTCTACCGGGCTCTCGGCTTCGAGCAGACCTCGTACCAGAAGAGCCCCAACCCCTTCCTCACCGTCGGGCGAGGCGACATCGACCTCCAGTTCTTCGGCTGGAAGCGGCACGACCCGGCCGGGTCGCTGCACATGTGCTACATCTCCACCCCGGGCGTCGATGCGCTGTACGAGTCGTTCCGCGGCGGGCTCAGGACGGCGCTCGGCCGCGTCCCGACCCGCGGGCTGCCCCGGATCGGGGCGCTGAAGGACATGACCTACGGCGTGCGGCAGTTCCTGGTCACCGATCCCGACGGCAACCAGCTCCGCATCGGCCAGCCGATCTCCGACGACTTCGAGCACTCCCCCGTGCCCAGGGATCCGGTGGCCAAGGCCCTGCACATGGCCGTGCTGCTGGGTGACTCCAAGGAGGATCCGCGGGCCGCCGCCCGGATCCTCGACCACCTTCTGGCGTCCGGCGAGTCCCGTACCGTGCCGCAGCAGGTCAAGGCGGCGGTGCTGCGCGCCGACATGGCCGTCCGGTTGGACGACCCGTCCCGCGCCCGCGAGCTGCTCGCCGAGGTGCGCGCGACCGATCTCACCGACCCGGACCGCGCCGCCCTGCGCGACGAGCTGAGCCGTCTCGAAGACCTGGAGGCCGCCCTCGGCTGAGCCGTCCGGCCGCTGTCCTGGGAAGCGTCAAGTCCGGAGCGTCGGCTGGTACCCGCGATACCCCCGGGGGTATGGACGGAGGTGGTCATGCAATCCGCCACATCGCAAGGAGATGCTCGTGAAGGTTCGTCACCTCGTGCCCGCGGCCGGGGCGGCACTGGCCGTCGCCGCCGGTACCGTCGCGGTCCTGCCCCCGACCGCGTCCATGGCCGCACCGGCGTCGTCGACGAGGGGTGATCGGGTCGAGGTCCGGGTCTGGGAGACCTTCCTGCCCGCCGCCAAGGCCACCCGCGCGTTCAGCTACGACGCCAAGCGGGTGCCGGCCGGGTCGCGGGCGTCGGTGCGGTCGCTGAGCGCGGCCGGCCGCAGCCGCGTGACGCTCAGGGTGCACGGCCTCGAACCCGGCAGCGCCTACAACGCCCATGTGCACGTCAAACCCTGTGCGGCCGATCCCGCCGCGTCCGGCGCGCACTACAAGAACGACCCCAAGGGCCCGGAGAACCCGCAGAACGAGATCTGGTTCAGCTTCCGCACCGACGGCGAGGGGGACGCGACCGCGACGGCCTGGCACCCATGGACGTTCGCCAACGACCGGAAGCCCGGCTCGGTCGTCATCCACAACCCGGCGCTGCCCGACGGCACGCAGCCGAGGGCCGGCTGCCTCAGCGTCCCGTTCGCCCCGTGACCGGCCGGGCGATTCTCCCGATTTGACCAGACAGGTCTGTCTCCCTACTCTGCACTAGACAGACCTGTCTGTCTTGGTCGACTTCTGGAGTATCCCCTTGAAGATCATCGTAATCGGCGCGACCGGCACCATCGGCTCGGCGGTGGCCGCCGCCCTGGAGCCGGCGCACGAGGTCGTCCGCGCGTCGCGCCGCGGTCCGGTGCGCGTCGACATGCACGACCTCGCCTCGATCGACGCGCTGTTCGAGACGGTCCCCGACGCCGATGCCGTCGTCTGCTGCGCGGCGAGCGGCGTGCTCAGCCCGCTGGACTCCGACGACGACGCCGTCCTCCCCGGCGTCGAGGGCAAGCTGTACGGCCAGGTGCACCTCGTCCGGACCGCGCTCCGGCACCTGCCGGACGGCGGATCGGTCACCCTCACCAGCGGCGTGATCCCGCTGTCCCTGAAGGGCGCCTCGTTCGGCGCCCTGGCCAACGCGGGCCTCGACGCGTTCGTCCGCTTCGCCGCGACCGAGCTGCCGCGCGGCCTCAGGGTGAACGCCGTCAGCCCCGGCTGGGTGGCCGAGACCCTGGAGAGCATGGGCCTGGACGCCGCCGAGGGCACGCCCGCCAAGGAGGTGGCGGACGCCTTCGTCCAGGCGGTCGAGGGCACCGCGAGCGGCCACACCTTCACCTTCGGCGGATAGCCGCCCGATGACACGCATCGACAAGGGCCCGGCCGCGGACCGGAGTGCCGCGAGTGCCGGAGCCGCGCCGCGCGATCCCGCCCGCGGATCCGCCCGTGAACCCGCTCGCGATCGGATCCTGCGAACCGCGACCGACCTCTTCTACGCGCACGGCATCCGGGGCGTCGGGATCGACAGGATCATCGCCGACTCGGGGGTGGCGAAGGCGACCCTCTACGCGCACTTCCGGTCCAAGGACGAGCTGGTGCTGGCCTATCTGCGGCAGGCCGACGAGAAATGGCGCCGGATGCTGCGAGAGGCCGCCGCCGCCGCGGCGGCGGCCTCCGGGAATGATCCGCGCGAGGCGCTGACCGGCATGTTCGACGCGATCAAGGTGACGGACGGCGGAGGGGAGGAGGGAACGGAAAGGGGCGAGGGCGGTTTCCGCGGCTGCGCCTTCATCAACACCGCCAGCGAGTCCCGGCCCGGCACCGCGGTGCACGAGGCCACGATCGCGCACAAGCGGGCGGTCCTGGCCTGGACGCGCGACCTTGCCGAGGCCGCGGGCGCAGCAGATCCCGCGCTGCTGGCCCGCGAACTGACGATCCTTCTCGACGGCGCCATGTCGGCCGCCTCGCTCGAACCGGTTCCCGAGGTGGTGCGGGCCGCCCGCCGCGCCGCCCGCGCGGTCGTCGACCGCTCCTGCCCCTGACCGGCGGGCCGCGCCGGCCCGCCCATTCGTGATCACTGCCGCGCCGACGGTGTGTCGGCTGGAGGACGGCCGTGCACAGCCGGGATCGTGCTGTGCACGGTCCCCGCCGCCCTGGGGATCGAGCTGGGGATTTCCGGTGGGTAGTGCAATCCACCGCTGGCGGGGGCCTGTGGAGGCACTTTACCCACAGGCTGTGAACAGCCTGTGTGCGACCATGCGCGCAACGTGTTCTTCTGCCTGGTCATCGGCTTTTCCACGGAGTGGACAACTTCTCCAGGGGGTTGGGGGCAACCTGGGGATGGGCGGTGGACAGACGCCGCACCCACAATTCCCAGGCTGTGCACAGTAGTTATCCACAGGCTGTGGAAAGCGCCGTGGACAGCGGGCGTGGGCGGCGGTCCGCGCATCCCCGGGGCCGGGAGGTGCACAACTGGTGGAAAGCCCCCGCCGCCTGGGGATATCGCTGTGGAATAAGAGCCCCAAAAGCACTGCCCGCGCAGGCTGGAGGGTGTGTGAAAAGTTTCCCCCAGCCTGTGGACGACGGGGGTTTGATCCGGACGGCGCCGGTCACACGGAGCGGGCCAGCGGATGCCGCGGCTCGTAGATCGGCAGATCGGCCCCGCTGGGCAGCCGGATCGCCGCGAGCAGTCCCCAGCCCTCGTCGCTCACCGGCTTGGCGATCACCACGTCCCGCGCGACCAGCCCGGCGAGTGTGGCCTCGATGTCGTCGCACATCAGCGAGAACTCGTACCGCGGCGGGCCGTCGGTCGGATGCGCCGCGAGTTCGGCCGGCGGCAGCTTGAAGATCAGCCAGCCCTGGCCCGCGTCGACGCCCGCGAACCCGAGCACGTCGCGGATGAACGCCCGGTCGGCGTCCGCGTCGCGGCTGTAGACGATGACATGCGCCCCATTGATCATGGCTCCCCCTTCGCGCACCCGTGGTCGTACCCGCCGCCCGGACCCGCGACCCGCGCGTCGGCCGCTACGGGCGGCGGGAGGCAGCGGCGAGGAAGATCGGGAGCGCGAGGAAGCACCGGTCCGCGCGGGCGCGTTCGCGCTGGTCGGCGAGCCAGCGGTCCGCCTCGGCCCGGCTGATCGCGCCCGCGCCCCGGGCGGCCTCGGCGAAGCCGGAGACCATCGGGACCATCGCCTCGCCGGTGAAGACGCCGGTGAGCACCTCGACGGTCACGTCCTGGAAGCCCGCGTCCAGCAGCAGGCGGCGGTGCCCGCGCGCGGCGCGCGGGGACCTGACCAGGTCCGCGCGGGCGTGCACGATCGTCCGGGTGAGGACCGGGTCGCCGGAGTCGATCACGATGGTGTCCCAGTCCTGGCCGATCAGGACGGCGCGTCCGCCCGGGGCGAGGACGCGCCGCGCCTCGGCGAGCGCGCGCTCCGGGACCAGGTCGTGCAGCACCTTGTCGGCGCGGTACCCGGCCGCCTCCCCGTCCTCGAACGGGAGCGCGCGTCCTGCGGCACTGGGAGTCCATGGGGCTGCTCGCGCCGGCGCGCGGGTCCGGAGAACGGCGCCGCTACGGGAGGGACGACCTCGCCCGGGTGGCGATGATCCTGCGCGCGAAGGAGGCGGGCTTCAAGCTGGAGGACATCCACGAGATGTTCGCGGCCAGGGCGCCGGACGCCCGCCGCGAGGTCCTGCGCCGCCATCGGGCCGGCCTCGTCCGGCGGATCGCCGAGGCGCGGGCGTCGCTCGCGCTCATCGACTGCGCGCTCGGCTGCGAGCATGAGGACCTCACCACCTGTGGACGGTTCCAGGCGCTGATCGCCGATCGCGTCGACGCCGGCGCGAGCAGCGATGCCCGCCTGGACGGCCCGGTCGCGCCACGCCCGGCCGACGGGATCCGGTGCCGATCCGAGGGGGCGTGAGGGGCGTGGACAGGGGCCTTGCGAAGGGCCCCGGACCTGCCGCGACCTGCGAACACCAGTTCGAAGTGGTGCTAGGGTCGGGGACCTATGGGGCACCTTCTGAACGAGCCGATCCGCGCCGAGCGAGACGCGTCCGGCCGGCTCACCGCGTACGTGTGGCGGGGGTCGCGCTACTCGGTGGACGAGATCCTGAAGACCTACGGATCGTCCGCCGAGGCCCAGGTCTACCGGGTCCGGGTGACCGGCGCCGACGGCGTCGCCGTCGCGGAACTCGGCCGTGACACCGACCGGTGGCGGCTCCGGCACATCTTCTCCGCCTGACCTGTCCGGTGCGACGGCCCGCACCGAGCACGCCGGGCCGGGCCTTGAACACAGCCCAGTGCTCAGCTTGTGCGCGCCATGACGGCTCGGACGCGGTCGCAGACGGCCTCGACGGCCGATGGGTCCGGTGGCGTCCCGTCCCGGAACATCGTCATCTGGAGGTCCGGCCCGTACGTCCCGGTGCGTTCCATGTCGGCCTTCGTGACCGGCTGCACCACGAAGTGGATGTGTACGGGCTCGCCGCCCGAGTGCGACCACAGGCAGGCGTACACCTGGTCAGGCCGGACGGCCTCCGTGACCGCCGACGCGGTCCGGGCCAGCAGCGGGCCCAGGGCCGCGCTCTCCGCCGCGTCCAGGTCGGCCAGGTGGACGACGTGGCGGACGGGCTTGACCACGAGGGTGCCGACGCCGAGCGGGCCGATGCAGTGCTCCACCACCCACCCCGGCGCCTCGGCGATCCGGCCGCCGGGGAGGGGGAGCGCTCCGGACGCGAGGTCGCAGGCGACGCAGCCGGCGGTCACCACGGGCACTCCCGTCAACGCAGGGTCACGATGAACTTCTTCGCCCGCCTGACGTTCCCGGACGGGTCGATGGCGCGGTACTCGATGGTGTGCCGCCCCTTGGCGAGCCTGCCATAGGTGAGGTGGTCGATGACCGTTCCGGTCTCGGAGAAGCGGAAGGGGGCGCGCGAGTCGGTCGGCCAGCCGAAGTAGTTGAACCAGCCGTCCCCGTCCACCCGGAACTCCGGTACGACCACGCCCGCGCGGTCGTCGGTGCCGGTGAGCCGCATGGTGAACGGGCCGTCGAAGACGTATTCGGGGGCTTTCCCCGCAGCCTGGGTGCTCTGCGCGGCCCTCGACAGCCTCAGGCCGCCTCTGAGGGGTGAGCGTGCTGGACGTCGTCGGACGTTTGCGCGGCTGACCGTCGGTCCACGCCACGGGAAGGCAGACCTGGCCAGTTCGGACAACTCGGAGCACCCAGCCAGGACGCGCGTCGCCGTTCGAATAGGAGCCGCTTCCCCTCCTCAGAGGAGCCGGCCCCCTCCGATACAGCGCGAACGTTCCAACCCGCCCCGTCCGCTGACACCACCCCACCCGGCACCGCGGACTGCCCTGAGGCCCACCCCGCTTGCGGCTCGCCCAGCTTCAGGATCTCTGGGCCTACGCCTCGTCACCACAGCAGGTCGCGGCCATATCCGACCGAAACTTCGTCAGTGCTACCGGTACCCCGACAGGTTGCGGAATGCATCGGCAGGGCGCCCCGGGGTCGGCCGCCGCTGCGCGGGGTTTTGGTCGGGATCGGCGGGTGCTATCGCAGTTGATCGCGGCGGCGGGTCAGGTAGGCGGTCTCGGCGGTGTTGCCGGCCAGTTCGATGGCTTTGTCGTAGGCGGCGCGTGACTGCTGGCTTTGGCCGAGCCGGCGCAGCAGGTCGGCGCGGGTGGCGTGGTAGGCGTGATAGCCGGCCAGGTTGTCCTGGAGGCGGTCGATGGCTGCCAGTGCCACCTGCGGGCCGTCGAGCTCGGCGACCGCGATGGCCCGGTTGAGGGCGATGATCGGCGAGGGGTCGAGGCGGGCGAGCTGGTCGTAGAGGGCGAGGATCTGCGACCAGTCGGTGTCGCGCATGTCGCGGGCGGAGGTGTGGACGGCGTTGATCGCGGCGAGGATCTGGTAGCGGCCCGGAGCCGCCCCGGCGGCGGCAGCGGCGAGGCGCTCGCGCACCAGCCGGTGACCTTCGGCGATCAGTGTCGCGTCCCAGGCCCCGCGGTCCTGCTCGTCCAGGGGGACCAGTTCGCCGCTGGCCGAGACCCGGGCGGGGCGGCGGGCCTCGGTGAGGAGCATCAGCGCCAGCAGCCCGGTCACCTCACCGTCGCCGGGCAGGAGGGTACGGATCAGGCGGGTGAGCCGGATCGCCTCGGCGGTCAAGTCGTGACGTAGGGGATCGGTGTCGGGGCCGGTGGCCAGGTAGCCCTCGTTGAACACCAGGTACAGGACGGCGAGCACGCCAGACACGCGTGCCGGGAGATCCTCCACGGCCGGCACGCGATAGGGGATGCGAGCCGCCTTGATCTTGGCCTTCGCGCGGGTGATGCGCTGCTCCATGGTGGTCCCCTGCACCAGGTAGGCGCGGGCGATCTCGGGCACGGTCAGACCGCCGACCATGCGCAGGGTCAGCGTCACGCGGGTCTGCATCGCCAGCGCCGGGTGACAGCAGGTGAAGATCAGCCGGAGCCGGTCGTCGTCGATGGCGCCGACAGGCTCGGGTGGGGTGTTGTCGTACACCATCTGAGCCTCCTTGTGCTTGTCGTCGCGTTTGTTCTCGCGCCGGATCCGGTCGATGGCCTTGCGGTTGGCGGTGGTGGTCAGCCAGGCGCCGGGGTTGGGCGGTACGCCGTCGGTAGGCCACCGCTCGACGGCGGTCGCGAACGCCTCGGCCGCCGCCTCCTCGGCGATGTCGAGATCACCGAAGCGCCTGGTCAGGGAGGCGATCACCCGCGCCCACTCCGCGTGGTGGGCCCGGGTGATCGCCTCCTCGACGTCGCTCACTGGAACGGCCGCACCTCGATCTTCCGATCGCAGATCCTCGACGCCTCGGCGGCGAGCTTGAGCGCCACATCCAGATCGGGGGCCTCCCACACCCAGACGCCGGCGAGGTACTCCTTCGACTCCACGAAAGGCCCGTCGCTGAACACCGCCTGCTCGCCCCGGTTGTCGATGACGGTGGCCGTGTCGGGCGAGGCGAGTCCGCCCGCGAAGACCCAGTGGCCCTCGGCGATCAGTCGTTCGTTGAACGCGCTGATGGCAGGCCGCCTGTCCGTGCTGCCGGGATCGCTCTTGTCATCGATCACGGAAACCAGGTACTGCATCTGAAGATCATCTCCTGCGGTGTCAAGACAGCGTGGTTCGGTGGTCAGGGACCTCAAGCCGTTGCATACCGCGGGCGACCGGCCGGCCGGTAGACCTGGATCGTCACGCCCCTGGAGTCGACCCGCGACTCGACCAGGTCGAGCGCAAGATCCGGACCGGTCTCCGGGAACAGTCTCGCGCCCAGGCCAACGATCACCGGGATCACGATCAGAGTCATCTCATCGACCAGATCGTTGGCCAGCAGCCACCGGACCAGGGCGCCGCTCCCGTGCACCTGCAGCTCACCCCCGGGCTTGGCCTTCAGCTCGCCGATGGCCGCCGCGAGGTCACCGCGGAGAACGGTCGTGTCCTCCCAACGCGGCGCGGTGAGCGTGGTCGAGGCAACGTACTTGGGGGCCTCGTTCAAGGCCACGCCGATGGGATGTGCGCGCATCTGGTCGATTGATCCCCAGGAGCCGGCGAACAACTCATAGGTGCGCCGGCCGAACAGGAACGCCTCGGCGCGCTGGTAGGCCTGCGTGATGAACGTCCTGGTCCCGTCGTCGCCCTTCCCCAGGGCCCATCCGCCGCGCTCGAACCCATTCGGGTGGTCGTCCGTGGGGGCGCCGTTGTTCTGCATGACTCCATCAATGGAGATCTGGGTCATGGTCGTCAGCTTCATGATCGCGGTTCCTTTGCCTTGGCGCCGCCCCTTGCTGGCGGCCTCACCCCTGCTACGAACACCACCGCCCCGATCCGACACCCCCTCCCGGACTTCTTTGAAGAATCTTCCGGGACGCCGGTCGTCAGCGATCCGACAACACGACAGTTTCGGCGACAGCGCTCCACCACCTCAAACGCGCCCAGCGCGGACAAGCTCTTGGACCAGATCGATCACGAAGATCCACCAGTGGTGGCGGGCGTCGAACGGCTCGGGCGCGAGGGCAACCTCGTCGGTGGCGTAGCCGCCTGCAAGGCCATCAACGCCGGCCAGACCATCCGCTCGGTCCGCCTCACTGCCCCGCTCACGCTGCACCATGCCGCACCGCAACAGAGCGCCGCCCTGGCCGACCACGCCGCCGGACCGACCGTCCGCAAGGCGCACCGGGTGTACTCCACCCGCATCGCCGCCGTCGATCAGCCACTGCCGCCAGGCAATCGACCAACACCCCAGCCAGTGCCGTCCCCTACATCACCCTCACCGCCATCGCCGGCTCGCTGCGCTACGCACGCCAGGGGTGCACGCGCACTTGCCTGATGTGGCTCAACAGTCCTCAAGCGGTTGACCAGCTAAGCTAGGGCGGCTGAAATCACCGCGTTCCGCGCTACCCCACTTTGCACGCATCCGTGATCCGGGATGAGGACCTGACGGCGCCCCCGAACAGGACGCTGTGCTGGCCGCCCGCTAGGCCACCAAGTGGAACCGCGAAGACCGCCGCACTGCCTGAGCTCTCCGCAACCCGGTCCTGACGTGGCCGTCCCGGGCCTCATCGATGCTCGGCGTCATTGACTGTGCATCCCTTCCGGCGAGATGGCTGCTGGAGTCTCCTGCGGCGCCGGCGTTGGATTGTCGGGGAGTCGGGTGAGGCCACTTGAGCGCTCAAGCTGCTGACGAAGGCGCCCGTTGTCTTCCTTGAGGTCGTGGGCGTGCAGGGTCAGGGCCTGGATCTGGGTTGCCTGCGCCGGTGCCCTTGACGAGGTCGGCGTAGGTCTTGGCGGCGTCGGAGTCCATGACCAGCAGCCGCTGGAGCCCGTCCTGCTCGCAACCGCTCCGGAATGCCATGCTCAGCGGCGTCGTCCGGTGCGGGGCGGATAGCTCCGGATCGCAGCTCACCCCGGACTCGGGTGAGGTGATCTCCACGGCGTACACGTTGACGTAGCTGCGGTAGGACTTGAACGGCTCAAGGGCCCACAGGTCGTTCAGGTGCCGGTCGAGGTCGGCGCGGAACGCGGGCATGTCCGCGGCGGTGTACCCGTCGCCCATGACCACCAGGTTGAACCGCTTGGCCGGATCGCCGGTCACCTGGATCGGCACCACCATCGCCGGGGCGGTGCCGGCCGCGGCCGGCGGCGGCGCGGCGAGCATCGTCAGCGGCACGGCGGCGGACAGCACCGCCGCTGTGATCTTCCTGACCTTCGGGTCGGCCCCCCGACCGGTCCTCGACTCCGCTCTCGGCACGCGCGAACCTCCTCGGGGCGCGCACGGTGGACGAGATCGGTCCAGGGGGACGGCGTGCCCGCTTCGTCCGCCGATCGGGCGGGTTGAGCGGATTATTGAGAGAAGATCCGATTTTGTCGTCACCTCCCCGGAGGAGAAGTCGCCCTCGGGCGAGGACCGCCGTCAGCCGAGCGCGGTCAGCCGGCCGACCTCGTCGCCCGTCAGCGTCACCAACGCCGCGGCGAGGTTGTCCTCCAGATGCGCGACCTTGGACGTGCCGGGGATGGGCAGTACCACCGGCGACCGGTGCAGCAGCCACGCCAGCGCGAGCTGCGCCGGGGAGGCGCCGTGCCGGGCCGCCGCCTCGTCCAGGACGCCGCCCGGCCCGGCCAGCTTGCCGGTGGCCAGCGGGAACCAGGGGATGAACGCGATGCCCTGCTCGGCGCAGTGGGCCAGCACGTCCTCGGACTTGCGCGAGGCGAGGTTGTAGAGGTTCTGCACCGAGACGATCTCGACGTGCTCGCGCGCCGCCGCCACCTCCTCCACCGTCACCTCGGAGAGTCCGATGTGGCGGATCTTGCCCTCGTCCCGCAGATCGCGCAGCGCGCCGAGCTGCTCGTCCAGCGGGACCTTCGCGTCGATGCGGTGCAACTGGTAGAGGTCGATGCGCTCCAGCCTCAGCCGCCGCAGGCTCATCTCCACGCACTGCCGCAGGTATTCGGGACGGCCCACCGGCTGCCACTGGCCCGGGCCCTGCCGGGTGAACCCGCCCTTGGTCGCGATGACCAGGTCGGCAGGGTACGGGTGCAGCGCTTCGGCGATCAGGTCCTCGCTGACGAACGGACCGTAGGAATCGGCCGTGTCGATCAGGTTCACGCCCAGCTCGACGGCCCGGCGCAGCACCCGGACCGCCTCCGGCCTGTCAGCGGGCTCGCCCCAGGCGCCCTTGCCGGTGAGGCGCATCGCGCCGTACCCGAGCCGGTGCACGGGAAGGTCTCCACCGAGGGAGAAGGTGCCGCTCGCCGCGACGGGCCGATCGGTCGATTCGGTCATGACGATCCCCTTTGTCTCCCTCTCATTTGATCACCCGCGCCGGACGGCCGGAGATCAGCGCTTGCCCTGCTGCCCGTCGGCCAGCCCCCGGGCGACCCGGTCGCCGCCCGTGCGGCGCAGCACCGCGGCGGACAGCGCGGGCGCGGCCCCGCCGAGCAGCGCGCCCAGCCGCAGGCCGAGCGGCGCCACGTCGATCTCGCCGACGTTCCGCTCGACGGCCCGGACGGTGGCCCGCGCGACGTCCTGCGGGGTGCGGGTCCCGACGCCGCGCGGCAGCCGTACCCGCGCGTCGGCGAACATGCCCGCGTCCCGGATGAACCCCGGGAACACCGTCGACACGCCGACGCCGTGAGGGCGCATGTCCTCGCGCAGCGCCAACGCGAAGCCGCGCATCCCGAACTTGGTGGCGTTGTAGAGCGACGCGTGCCCGGACGCGGTCTTGCCGGACAGCGACGACACGAAGACCAGGTGCCCGCGGCCACGGCCGGCCATCTGCGCGCCGGCCAGCTTGGCCATCACGATCGGGGCCCGCAGGTTCACCTCCAGCGCACGGTCGATCTCCTCGACCGAGTAGCCGTCGAGCAGCCCGGACGCGGGCAGCGCGGCGTTGGCCACCAGCACGTCCACCCGGCCCGCCGCGGCCAGCAGCTCCTCGGCCGCGCCGCGTTCGGCGAGGTCGGCGGCGATGGCCGTCCCGCCGAGCCGTTCGGCCAGCGGTTCGAGCACGTCGGCCCGCCGCCCGGTGAGTACCACCTTGCCGCCCCGCGCGGCGAGCGCGGTGGCGAGGACCCGCCCGATGCCGCCGGACGCGCCTGTCAGCAGAACGTTCGCACCGCGAAGATCCATGGCGGAAATGATCGCACCGACGGCCCGGCCCGCAAAGGGGGTGGCTCACATGCCGAGCCGCCAGAGCAGCAGGATGAGCGACGAGAGGACGAGCCCGGCGGAGCCGAGCGGCACCTCACCGAGCGCGATCAGCGCCGCGCAGCCCAGCGCCGTGGCGGTGGCGACCAGCAGCATGCCGCGTCCCCCGGGCTCGCTCGGCTCCCGGACGAGCCGCGGCTCCAGTTCGCGCTCCCAGAGCCCGAAGTCGTCCTCTGCCCTCATCAGGACTCCCTGACCGTCGTCGCCCACCCCGCCCTCGCCGCGCCCCGGCAGCCCGACGGCACCGATCCCGGTTGGACGATCAGTCCGATAACGGCGAGTGGGTGCGGAGCGCCCGGGATCGGTTGCTAGGCTGCGGAGAGCCCTGGGGGAGTACTCACTGAACCGATTGATTCCCCGGGAATGGCTTTCATAGTCGAGGTGAAGGGGTCCCCACCGTGAAGAAGCTGCTGATTCTCGCCGTTGTCGCTCTTGGCGGCTTCGCTGTCTGGCGCCGGCTCCAGCAGGACCGCGCCGAACTGGACCTGTGGACCGAGGCCACGTCCTCCGACAGCTGACCCACCGGCGGTAGCCGGTCGAAGACATGATCTCGACGCGGGCCCCGGCGTGAGCGGAGCAGAGCGGATCACCCTCGCCTGCCCCGATCTCGCCGGGACCACTGTCGCCGCCCGCCGGTGCCATCCACGTGCCGCCCGGCGCGATGGAGGTCCCGGCCCGGCGGAGTGCCTCGATCTCGTCCCGTGGTGCACGATGAGGGCCGCACCCGGGTAGGCTTGGCGCGCCCGCGAGGGCCTCTGGGGCCATAGCTCAGTTGGCAGAGCACTGGCTTTGCAAGCCAGGTGTCCGGGGTTCGAATCCCCGTGGCTCCACCCCAACGAAAGCCCAGGTCAGGGACGGTTTCCCAGACCTGGGCCTTCGTCGTTCACGACACCTTCTACCGGCCCCGTGCCCGTTGCGTGCCCGATCGCTTCTTTCCCGCCTTCCGGAGCGCGGTCTTGGCCATCGTGCTCAAGAGGTCCGCGATCTCACGGTGACGGTCGTCCGTCGCGTGCAGGTAGATCATGGCCGCACGGTCGCTGGAGTGCCCCATGCGCTCCTTGAGTTCGGGGAGCGTGGCGCCCGCGATAGCCGCCAACGTGTTGCCCGTGTGCCTCAGATCATGGAACCGGATGTCCTTGAGCCCGGCCCGGTCAAGAGCACGAAGCCAGTTGCGCCGGAAGTTGGCTCGCCGCAGTAGCGCACCCTTCTCTCCGACGAAGATCAGACCGTCCGGACCGTCCTCGGCGAACTTCCGGACGTGCTCTCTCATGTGCGGCAGCACGATTGCCGGGATCGGGAGCGTCCGCACGCCCGCCTCAGTCTTGGGTGGCCCAAAGTGGAACGGACGGCCGCTCACCTCAACAAGCGTCCGTTCGACCCGGACGGTGCCGGCCTTGAGGTCGAGATCCTTACGGCGCAGCGCCACCGCTTCGCCCCACCGAAGGTTGGCGAACGTGGCCAGCAGCACGAGCGCGCGGAATCGCTCATCGATCGCGTCCGCCAGTGTGAAGACTTCCTTGATGTCGAGCACCGGGCGTTCGGGAGAGTGCTCCGAGCCCGCCCCCTTGATGTTGCAGGGGTTGCGCTTGATCAGGCCGTCTTGGACCGCTGTGTTGAAGATGGCCTTGAGGAGCCTGTACGCCTTGGCCACCGTGACCGGACCGATTCCGGAGTCGAGGAGTTGCTTGCGCCAGCGGCGCACGTGCGGGTCAAGGATCTTGCCCACCTCAGATTTACCGAACGTGGGCACCAGGTGCTTGCGAAGAAGCACGTCGTACCGCGTGACCGTTGTGAGACGCAGGTCCGGCCGCTCGTTCACCCAGGCTTCGGCGTAGTCCTTGAACGACACCTGACCAGCGTCCGGGTTGAGCCAGTCCCCCGAAACGATCTCCGCTTCCTTCAGCGACAGCCACCGATTCGCGTCCGTCTTGGTGGCGAACGTGGTCGGCGCCGGATGATCCATCTGATCAGGCCCGTGGTAGCGAGCTTGCCAGCGTCCGGACGGCAGTTGCCGAACCCTTCCGAAGCGACGCTTGCCAGCCATCAGGCGGCCACCCTTCGCCGGGAGCGTCCACCGACCGTGACGGGTTCGACGATGCGGATTGCGATGAACTCCCGAAGCGCCGACTCAGGAATGCGAACGTGCCGAGGCCCGTACCGCACGAAGCGGATGCGTCGTTCTTCGATCAGCCGACGCGGAAACCGCTCGGACGTGTTGAGCCACTCGGCTGCCTCAACGACGGTCAGAAGCCGCTCGTCACCGGGGAACGCCGTGTCTTGGTGCTGAGTCATCACGCTGCCTCCCGTGTTGCCGAGAGTTCGGGGTTGGTGGCTTGGTCGAGTTGGGCGCGTCGTTGGGCACGTTCGTTGATCATGTGGAGGAGTCGTCGGTCGGGGGGTTTGACGTCGGGGTCGCCGGGTCCGGCGCGTTCCCAGACGTGGACGGCTTGCGGGTCGGCCGGGTTGGTGACGGCGATTCCGGCCTCAGCCAACCGGGCAAGGACCCATGCCTTCCGGTCGGCCTTGTGGTCAGCCAGGGTCTTGCCGGACCACTTGCGGGACACCAGGACGCGCCGTCCGCCGTAGCCCAGGTGTTGGCGCCGATGTGCCTTGCCCTTACAGAAGCCGGGGGTCAGCCCCGGACGGGCGTTCTTGGGCTGGATGCCGTAGCGAAGCCAGTTCGCACACGTGGGTGAGCACGGTTCGAACCGCAGGGCTTCGGCCATCCGGTCGACGTGTTCACGCTGGGAGCCGGTCTCGGCGTCATGGCATTCGGCGACGCCCTTCATCAGGTACTTGGTCAGGTAGCCGATGCAGCGCCGGGAGTCATCGGAGTCGGCGAGGACGCCTTGAGCGTCGACTTGGCGGCCGAAGCGGACCACGTGAAGCGGTTCGGCATCGTCGTCCTGGCCCAGCTTGTCCAACGCGTCATCCCAGGTCGGGAGGACTTCACCGGTTGTCTTGTCGACGTAACCACCGTTCTCGCCCGCCGAGTCGTCCCAGGCCGGAAGCCGGTCACCGGGGTAGAGAACGCGGTCGGTCGAGGGCCACCACACCTGGTGGTAGGTCGCGGCGACGACTTGCCGGAGTTCCGAGCGGGAGATCGTCCCGCGGATTGCCATGTGCAGGTGCGGAGCAAGACGCCGTTGCGGTTCGACGGCCGCGAAGTACTGGACGTCGTGGCCGACGAACCTGCGCAGGTTCTGCACGAACCGGTCGATCAGCTTGGGGAAGTGCAGCGCGTCACGAGCGGCCCGTGTGTAGTCGTAGGTCGAGGGATCGACGGGGGTTCCGTCCGAGCGAACCCGCCCGTAGGAGTCCAGGGTGAGCGTGAGGAAGATCGAGGGCCGGAACGTCTTCCCGTCCTTACCCTGGAACACCTTCCCGACCGTGCGGTTGTCGACGGGCCGCCGAGGAAGGTCGGGTGCATCTTGGCGCCGTCGGGTGGAGCGAGTCCGCCGGCCTCCCTGGTCTTCGGTCTTCAACGCGCCCCGTACGCCGGAGCGTTCGATCTCGACATCCAGGTCACGAAGGAGCCCGTCCCAGAACTCGACCCCTTCACCGGCAGCGGCCCCGTTCTGTTCGGCGTGGTCGCGTTCGGTCTGGGCGCGTGCCCGCAACTCCATCAGCGCGCGCTGTTCCTGGCCCGGGTCGGCCCGCGTGATGACCGGTTCTTGGTCGAGGTGCCAGCCTTGGCGGCATTGCACGGCCCGGAGCTTGCGCTTGCGTTCAGCGCACGGAGGACACACCGAGGCGAGCGTGTGACCGCACGGCACGTAGAGGATCTCGGAGGCGCCGGTGCCCAGGTCGATGCGGCGCATAGGGACGGGCCGGATGCACACGCCCTGCTCGATGGCGACCGCTTCCAGCACCCCACGCGCCAACGGCGGCAGCGTCTTGACCACGGGCGAGGTTTCCGAGCTGGCAGCCGAGACCGGGACGGGTGCGGCCGGTTCGTCGATGGTGAGCTGATTCACGCGGCCTCACCGTCCAGGTCGGGGAGGGCCAGGCCCACCATGTCGCGGATGTCGTCATCGGCGACGTAGGCAGCCCGGACGCGGATCGGGTCGGGTGTGGTTTCCAGCCGGATGAACCCGACCCCCGCACCGATCGCAGGGACGGACGAGATCTGGTCGGCGAGGGCGCCACGGTCGCGTGCACCGTCCCCGAGAATCATGTCGACCTGTTCGTCTTCGTCCAGGCGGAGCGCGATGCGGTCGGGGAACAGGTTCCGCAGGTTGTTGACCTCTTTACGCGCGTCCTGCTGGGCGCCCATCACGCAGTACCCGACCGAACGGCCCTGGCTGGTGAGTACGGCCATGGCCGACTCGGCGCGCTTGCGTAGATCCCGCTCAGGGCAGTAGGCGGTCAGGAACGCCAGTTCGTCCACGATCACCAGCCGGAATGGATGCTCAACCGTGGGGACGAACGACCGCGTGACCCCGGCGAACTCCTCAGCCCGCGCGTTCATGTCCGCCGCAGCGTCCTCCAGCAGCTTGACCATGCCGCCGTTCGGGTCCGAGGAGTACCGCCCGTAGCGTTCGAACAGGGGACGGCCGAAGGACAGTTCCATGCGCTTGGGGTCGACCGCCCACACCTCGACTAGCCCCGACAGGACCAGCGGCAGCACCGCCCGGACCGTCGACCAGATCACCGACCCCTTCCCGGCCCCCGTCGCCCCCGCGATCAGGACGTGCGTTCCCAGCAGCCGCAGCCGCCACGGGTCGCCGTTCTCTTGACGACCGACCACCACGCCCTTGAGGTCGACGTCGGCAGCATCGGGGACCGGGAACGCCGGGACGAGCGAGGCCAGGGCGTCACTTCGGACGAACTCCACCCAGACCCGGCCGGGCTTGTTCCCCTGACGGACGCGGACCAGCGTCGCGCCGAAGCCGTGCGCCAGGTTCGCCGCGACCTTCTCCCATGCGTCGGGTGCCTGCCCCTTGAGCATCTTCACCAGCACCCGGTCACTGGTCGGGCCAGACCGGACCTTGAGGATCGAAGGCAGGTACTCCCGGCCCTTGTGGGATTTGGTGAGTCCGGCGGTTACGAGGACGGGTTGCCAGTGCCGCCGGTACACCGCCACCAGTCGCCACCGCGCCCGAGCCGGACGAGCCACGTACCGGACGTACGAGGGGTAGTCGACCGTCACCCACACGCCCAGCCCGACCAGCACCAGCGCGACGACCAGGACCGGAGTCGGCCAGCCGAACCGGTAGCCGAGCCACCCCAGCCCGGATGCCACCGACACGGGAACGATGTTGCGGACCAGGAACACCACCGTCGCGACCAGCGCACGCACGGCATTGACGAGCAGGACGAGGAACTCGGGCATGTGCCAGACCGGAGGCGCCCACTTCGGCGCCGCGAACGGGTCCTTCTGCGCCTCGACCGCAACATTCTCACCGGGGCCGGTCTTGCGGAACTCCCAGGACATAACCTAGGTACCTCTCTCTTGGTCGTTCAGGGGAGAGAAAGGGGGCGGCCGGAGGTACCAGCTCCAGCCGCCCCACCTACGTGTTCAGGCAGCCGACGTCGAGGACGCGGCGTGTTCGGTGTTGCGGGCGTGGAGTCGTTCGGTCTCGGCCACGTACACCGCGACCGCTTCGGCCAGCCGGTGCGCCGTCTCCACGTCCCCGGCATCCACCGCGCCCAGAGACCGCGACGACAGAGAGAGCGATCCGCCCTGGAAGTCGATCGCCAGAATCGGGCCGGAGTCGGGGCGATGAGGGTAGGTGTAGCAGTCGATCCGCGCGCCCTCACCCAGGTGAACGCTCAGCGAACTAGTGGTCGCGTTCACGCCGCCGCCCCCTTCCCCGACGAGCGACGACCCGACGAGGGACGGCGCCCGGACCGGTAGAGCCGTTCGACCTCCACCGCGTACGCCGCAGCCTGCTCGGCCAGACCCCGCGCGAACTCCACATCACCCGCGCTCAGCCGCTCGGGAAGGGTCAGGGTGACCAGCACCCGGCCCGCCGAGACCGTGAACAGCGGCGTACGCGCCCGGAAGTACTTGAACTCAGCCGCCGCGCCTCCGTCGATGGGCAGCGACAGCGCCGACACCCGGCCCGCCATCAGGCGGCGTCCTTAGCCGCAGTGGCCGCCGGACGACCCGCACCCTTCGCCCCGCCGGGGCCACGCATCGCCGACGCCTTCAGCGAGTAGGCGAGCCGGTTGGTCTGGCTGTTGACGTACGGGGTGACCCTCAGGTCGTCGAACTCGACCGGGATGAACGGGAACCCGTTCGGAGCCTCCGGCGGGATCGGCTGAACCGGCGCCATCAGCTTGACCTTGAACGTCCCCTTGGAGTCCGGGTCGGCGTCCAGCACTTCCACCGACCACACCAACTCGCCGGTGTCCTTGTCCCGCCCCTGAACGAAGTTCTCCTTGGTCGACCGGTCGAAGTCCCGGACCGCCTCTACCCCGCCCTTGATGAACGCCCCGAACGGGAACACGTCCCCGAACGCCACCTTGAACGGACCCTGAACCGCCATGTTGAACACCCTCTCACTCGAACCTCTTTGCGCTAACTCGTCTTGTCGAGTTGCTATGCATGAGCCTACGTGACGCAGGCCGGTTTGCAATGCGCGAAAAGGATCTTGAGGGGTGACCTAGGTCACATCACAGTGCGTAGCTATCCTCAAGCTCGTGGAGCGTGCCGGGGAGCGTGATCTCAACGACCAGGACCGCCCGGTCCGTTGAATCCAGCACCGAGCCCACCACCGACAGCACCGGCTCAGCCGCCCCCAGCCCGAGAAGCTTGGACTCGATCTCGGTCGGACGACGAGCACACAGCCGCTCGGTCAGCCGCGTTAGACGGTCCTCGACCCCGGCCGTCAGCAGCCGCCGCACCGGCACGGTCAGCGGACCGTCATGATCCAGACCGGTCGAGCGCGCGACGTCCAGCGGAGCCCACAGCGACACAACCTCACTGGCTACCGAGTCATGGAACGCCACATACCGCCGCAGGTGCACCGGAGCCGATTCAGCCAGCCCCAGCAGCGCGGCCACCGAAGACGGCGCAGGCCGACGACCCACCTCATCCACCTTGACCGACGACTCGGTCTCCTGGCGATCCAGTACGGCCAGGCCCGGCCGGCTGTGCTCGGACACCGACGCTCGGGGCGGCATCGGGAACGTCCCACGCCCGTGCTCACGCTGCACTTCGCCCTTGAGCTGCATCTCATTGAGCGCCCGGACCACGGTGGGGCGGGAGGCCCCGAACTCCTTGATCAGCTTGGATTCAGAGGGCAAGGTCTCATTGGGCGGATAGGTCCCGTCAGCGATCCGACGACGCAGCGTCTCCATGATCTGTACGTACTTCGGGGTGTACGCCGCATCGTCCGACATCAAGTCCACCCAACAGCTCGACAACATAAGTAGACACAGGTAATCATGCCCCCGAGCCCCCTGTCACTCCTACAGGCAGCACACAACCCCCGACTTCCACCCTTCACACGGAAGAAGGACGCCGGGGGTTGCAGAGCCAGCACGGGGGTCAGTTGCTCATCTTTTGATCTTCACCGCGTTCCATCTGATCGCTGAAGTGGCCACGGCCACATCTGTGCGTTCTTGATCGCTTTGTGCAGCTCTTCGGATGTGATCGCCTCTACTAGGCGTTCGGTCCCGTCCGGCGTCCGCACCTTCGCCCACCAGGAGCCGGTAGCCCACCCGTACCAGACCACGGTCCCCGGATGTTCCCGCGTGATCTCCCGAGCGATCTGCCGCACGTCCATGCCCGGCGGCGGTGTCACCCGGGGAGCACGCATCACGTCGCCGTGTTCGGGCCGCTGGTGAAGGGCACTTCCAGGACGCGCGCGATCCGATCCGATGCGGCCTCGACATCCCAGGCGGGGCACAACGGTTCAAGGTCGGGAGGAGAACCGCGCTCAGGGCCCGACCAGGCCCAGAACCACCAGAGAGCATCACCGTCATCACTCGGAGCGCCGCCGCCCCTTGGGCAACGAAGACACAGAACCTCTTGCCGAAGACCGGGGTTCATCAACTGCCCGAGTGGATCGTTCCCATCCGGTCCACCGGCCGGGTTGTACGCCTCCACACCGCCGTTCTTGCCCACCCCGACCTTGAGGCCCCGCGCCTCCAACGAGGTGACAAGCGTGCATTCCAGCCCGCTCCAAGACCGAGCCTGCCTGAACTGACGGCCAGACGTCCTGTTCATGACCACACCTCCAGAAATGGAAGCGGGACCGGCGACGCGGGGTCATGGCTCCCCCTCCAAGAGGGTGCGACGCAGCGGGGAACCTGCCGCACCTCAGCCACCCTCACCACGTCGCCGGCCCCGCAGCTCATCACGCCACCTCGGCCCGTCGGAATCCGCCGCACATCGAGCACGACTTACGCACCCGCTCCGGCCCCCGTCCCGAACCCGGCTGCCCGAGCAGCAGGACACGCCGAGGAGAAACCCACTTCCAGCCACGGCCAGCGCAGGACAGGCATGCCACGGCGTTGCTCGTCTCCTCCACCTCGACCTCCACCGTCGTCTCCTTCGTCACTGGGAGCCAGCACGGCCTGCGCTCTGGTGGCTGACAGGCGGGCCCGGCACCTCCATACCTTGAATAGAGGTGGCTCTATTTGAGACCCGTGGCCCCAGCTTGTCAATAGGGCTGGTCTTATTTGCCGTGATCCTTCATGCTGATGGATACCGCTACCGTTAATCCCGACGCGATCGAGGAGCAGACATGGGCATCGGCTACCGGGAGTTGGCTGAGGTCCTTCGGGACGCCGTGCGGCGGGGCGACTACCCGCCGGGCAGCACGCTGCCCAAGCAGGACCAGATCGCCGAGAAGCACGGCGTCAACATCAAGACCGTCCGCCAGGCCGTGCGAGTACTCGAAGCCGAAGGGTTGGTCACGCCGGTCCGACGTCGGGGCACGGTGGTTCGACCCAGACCGCCGATGAAGCGACTCGGCATCGATCGGTACGCCAAGAGCAAGTGGAAGTTCGGCGGACTGGTGGCGTTCGCCGCAGACCGCGAGGCATCAGGGCGCGAGTGGAAGCCCACCGACCAGACGCAGCAGGTCCGCTTGATCGAAGCCGACGCCGAGGTGGCCGCGGCGTTCGGGCTTGCGGAGCGCTCGCCGATCTATGAACGCGCCCGCCTGGTGAAGGACGGCGACACGCCAACCCACACGCTCACGAGCTACTACCGGCCGGAGGACGTCGAAGGCACTCCGCTGGTCGACCCGAGCCCGGGACCCGCCGGTCAGGGAGGAGGGTTCGCGGTCCTCACCGTTCAAGGGTTGGAGCCGGACTCCATGACCGAGAGCTTTCACTCACGCATGCCGACCCAGGAAGAGATCGAACTGCTACAACTGCCTGGCGGAGAGCCTGTGATGATCCTCCAGCGGAAGACGCTCACACGTGAGGGACGCATCGTTGAGTTCGCACGAGGGGTTCACTCGGCCTCCCGTTTCTCCTGGTCGTACACGTTCAAGATTCCCGACTGAGGAGCGGCCTTGCCCAGCGATGCGACCCTGCCCGATGAACTACGCGCCGACGTGGAAGTTCTGTGGGACTACCACGACATGCACCACACGCTTCGCCCATGTGACGCAGGCATCGGCTTGGGCAGCCACGATCTGGGGGTGGCGACCTTCACGGCCGAGCTCTACCACCAGGGCATGATCCCGCGCATCGTGTTCACAGGCGCCAACGCCCCGACGACGATCGAACGATTCCCACGCGGCGAGGCCGTCCACTACCGCGAGCACGCCATCGACCTCGGGGTTCCTGATGAGGCGATCCTTGTCGAGACCCAGGCCACCAACACCGGGCAGAACATCGAACTCACCCGGAAGCTACTCGCGAGCCACGGCATCGAGATCAGCTCCGCGATCCTGATCTCACGGCCCTACCAGCAACGCCGCGCCTATTCCACCGCCAAGAAGATGTGGCCGGAGCTTGAGATCATCTGTGCGTCACGACCGCTTCCCCTGGACGACTACATCGAGAGCATCGGGGACGTGAACCGCGTCATCAACATGCTCGTAGGCGACACCCAGCGGATCATGGAGTACCCCAAACGCGGATTCGCGATTGCGCAAGACGTGCCGGCCGAAGTCGAGGCCGCCTACCTCCGCCTCGTCGAGGCAGGGTTCACCAGCAGGCTCATCTGAACAAGCCCCGGGCCCTCGAACCGGGCCCGGCCGACACGGTGTTCATGAGCGGCGCAGGTCAGGACTTTCGTCCAAGGGCGTTCATGCCAGCCTCCGCCACTTCAGGTGAGACGATCACCGCGACCAGTTCCCCGTCCTTGGTGAGGGGGACGCTGTTGCCCTCCCGAACCGTATCGATGTACAGCTCCAACACGGCCTCAAGAAGCGTCGAGTCCGCATACTCCCGTCCCGCCCGTGGTTCCCTCATGACAACCAGCGTAGCCACGACGCGTGACCGCCCGCCGAAGCCCCCCGCATCACCGGTGATCGTTGCCGAATTAAGCTGTTTGAGATCAAGGGGGCGTCGCCGCTCGCGTCGCCGCCCCGGCCGTCCGGCTCCGCCGGTCGGCGCGTGCGGCGTGGGCGCCGGTCACCGACCGGCGGTCCGGACGGCCGCGCATCGCGCCGCCGGGCGCCGGCCTTTCGTCTGACCGCTGGCACGGGGTACGCGTCGCCGCCCCTGACGGGCACAGCGTTGATCGATTGATCGTGTGCGACCCCGGGGGCACGCTCCCCCCGGACCCCCTGCGAGCCGGAGCACTCATTCGCGCGAGAAGGTCTGTCACAGCGTCTCGCCGTCCGCGCGAACGAGCACTCCGGAGCGAGGCGCGTCCGTGCGGAGCGTCGACGGCCAAAGACTCAACCACGGCCATACGGCGAAGGTGACAGGTACTCCCACGGTGAGGCCACGAGCTCAGGTTGCCGAAACCATGGCAGGACTCTTCCCCAGGCGATCCGGACGACGAGAAGCGTGATCAGCCCCCAGTCGATCACGATCGGAGTAGCTATCTAGCGGCTACGCCGCACACCCCGGGGATCGCACCACACATGAGTGCAGATGGCCAGGAGCGGGCAATCCACTTCTCCCGAACGGCCGCTGGCACCACTGAACGTTCCTAACATCAAGCTTGTGAGCCAAGACAAAACGACGCCGGAGTATCGGCCAGTGAAGGACGCACACAAGACGCTCGGGCTCTGGTCGATCCGCCGGGCGCTGACGTTCGCCTTCACCGCCGCCGTGGTGCTGCTGATCGCAGCGTGGTTCTTATTGTTGTTCCTCTTGGGGTCACCGTCGCACGCCAAGCCCAAGCCATTGGAAACCAAAGACCTCCTGGACCTGCTCAAACTCGTCTTCGCTCTGGTCGCCGGTGTCGGTGCCCTGGTTGCCCTGGTCACCGCCTACCGCCGTCAACGGGTCGACGAGGCCGCCGGGGAACGTGCCGAACGCGTCCAAGCCCACGTCGAGTACGGCCAGGGCGTCGAGCTGCTCGGCCATGACAGGGCCGCCGTCCGACTGGGCGGGTTGTACTCCCTGGAGCACTTGGCCCAAGACCACCCCTACTACCGGCAGACGGTTACCGATTTCGTGTGCTCCTACCTGCGGATGCCCTTCCCAGCCTTGCCAGCCGGCCACGATGACCAATCCGAGCAGCCCGACGACCACACCGCCCAAGATCCTGAATTACAGGTCCGGCTTACCGCGCAACGGCTCCTCAAACGCCATCTGACCACCGGGGCCCCCGGCGACCATCGACCCACCTATTGGGACGGCATTCACATCGATCTCACCGGCGCCCACCTGATCGACTTTGACTTCACCCACTGCCACGCAACAAGCGCCACATTTACCAAAACCCAGTTCAGCGGGGACGCTGTGTTCGGCGGGGCGCAGTTCAGCGGGGACGCCGGGTTCAACGGGGCGCAGTTCAGTAGGGCCGCTAGGTTCGGCGAGACTCGGTTCATGGGGGCCACTATGTTCGGCGGGGCGCAATTCAGCGGGGACGCCGGGTTCGGCGGGGCGCAGTTCAGTGGGCCCGCTAGGTTCAGCGGGGCGCAGTTCATGGGGGCCGCCGGGTTCGGCAGAGCGCAGTTCATGGGGCCTGCCGGGTTCAGCAGGGCGCAGTTCAGCGGGGCCGCTAGGTTCGGCGAGACTCGGTTCATGGAGGCCACTATGTTCGGCGGGGCGCAGTTCCGCGGGGACGCCGGGTTCAACGGGGCGCAGTTCATGGAGGCCGCCTGGTTCAGTGGGGCGCAGTTCAGCGGGGACGCCAGGTTCGACAGGGGCGCCGGGTTTGGCGGGGCGCAGTTCAGCGGGGATGCCTGGTTCGACAGGGCGCAGTTCAGCGGGGACGCCAGGTTCGACGGGGCGCAGTTCGAACGGGAACCCAACTTTGCCGACGCCACAGCGAGTCATCCGAACGATAACCACGTATGGCCGAGCCCCTGGCTTGCGCAGGCAGTCACCTTGGACACGGCGAAGCTCATCCGCGAGAGCTGACCGCAACGGTGACAGCAACACCAGCAGACGCCGCCGCGCACGGTCAGCCCCCACCACGGCGTCAGCATGGTGAAGCAGACCAACGAGCTTGGCCGTGATCGAACGGATAAGGATGCGGTCGCCTCGTCATGGTGCTCGCGGAATATGCGCGGAATGATCACGGCAAGATGAGTATCGGACGCAGGCATCCGTGCAGGTAGACAGAGGAACGACGCCGAGATCCGTGACGGGCTGTAAATCCGTCGGCCGTGCCCGTTGCGTGCCCGTTGCGTGCCCGTTGGCAGGGTGATCAACGGGGACTCACGGTCGTTTGCGGAGTGATCGCCGAGGAGGCCCAGATCAACGGGGCGCCAGGTCGGGCGCTGGGTTCATGACCGGCTTTGCAAGCCAGGTGTCCGGGGTTCGAATCCCCGTGGCTCCACCCCAACGAAAGCCCAGGTAGGGAAGCATCTTCCCGTCCTGGGCTTTCGTCGTTGAGTCACGGGTGCCCGGGAGGTCCGGGAGTCGGGGTGGTTCTCTCCGGGGGCCGGGGCGCTTCCGGAGGTGTCGGGGGTTCGGCGCGGCGGGAGTGGGTGGCTTCGGCGCGCAGCCAGGACAGGGCGATGATCGAGATGACGATGAGGCCCAGCCAGTTGATGAGGGTGATCAGGTGGCCCTGCGTGTCGGTGGCGCGGGGCAGGTAGCCGCGCTCCAGGAGCTCGTACTGCCAGGGGGTGCCGGTCAGGAAGAGGGACAGCCCGATCGCGATGCCGTGCATGGAGTCCCACAGCGCGTGCAGCAGGGCCACGCCGAGGTAGGCCAGCAGCAGCCCGCCGGTGATGCGCCAGCGGCGGCCGGCGACGGCGAACAGGACGCCGCCGAGGATCGACGTCCACAGGCCGTGGCCGAGCGGCGCCAGCACGCCGCGCAGGATCTCGGTCTCGACCATCGAGCGGACGCTGATCCCCTGCGTGGTGAACAGCGAGTTGAGGGCGTACCCCGAGCTCTCGAACGAGGCGAAGCCGAAGCCGACGGTGGCGCCGAGGACCAGGCCGTCGCGGGTGGTGCGCGGGTGCACGTGGCGGGCGACGAACATCAGCGCGAGGAGCTTGACGCCCTCCTCGATCAGCCCGACGCCGAAGTACATCCACAGCGACGGGTGCAGGAGGTAGGTCTCCAGGACGGACGCGCCGAGCACACCGAGCACACCGCCGATCACGAACGCCGAGAAGAGCAGCGGAACGGTGATCTCGCCCGCCCTGCCGTGCTCGTACGCCCAGACCACGAACGTGACCGGCACCAGGAAGCTGCCGAGCAGCACCACGGTCGGCAGGAGGTTGGTGTTCGCGGTGGCCACGGTGACCACGACCGAGGCCGCCCACAGCGCCAGCCCGGTCCAGAAGACCCGCAGCCAGCGCCGTCGCGGCTTCGTCTGTCCGCGCGTGGTCGCCACCATCGCCGTCCCCCCAACCACGATCGGTAGCGGGAACGTACCCATGGGTGATCGCCACTGAACCTGCGTCCTGGTCACAGGAAGTAGCGGACGGCGATGTACCCCCAGGCCATCAGCGTGCTCAGGAACGTGACGATGATGCCGTACCGGGTGAACTGCCACAACGAGATGCGGTGCCGCCGCCGCGCCGTCCCCGCGCCCGCGGAGCCACGGGACGTGCGGGTACCGGACGGGGAAGAGCCCCGCGTCGAGACCGGAGTGGGCGACATCACGCGGCCTTCTCCGGGACCGGCCGACCGGGCCCGTCTTCGGCATCGTCCTCGACCGCTGATCTGCCCGCTCGGCGCGCGCGGCGGGCCGCGCCGAGCGGGTTCGGCGGCCGGTGCCGACGAAACGGAAAGACGGCGCCGGGGGGCGTGTGGAAGAGTGATCCGACCGGTGCGGGGCATAAGGAGGTACCCCGACGACGTTAGACTGAGCAAATCACTCTTACGACGCCCAAGGCGTCTGGCTCGTCCTTGCAGCCCACTGATCTGATCGTGGTGCCTCCCGAGACGTGCCCCCCTCTCGGAAGGTACTGCGTGTCAACAGCTGCTGCTGCTCATAACCTGCCCGCCGACTCGACGCCCGACGCGGGCGCCGACGAGGCACAGGTCCCCAGCTTCGCCGAGCTCGGAATGCCGTCCGAGCTCGTGTCGGCCCTCGTGCGCCAGGGCATCACCGCGCCGTTCCCGATCCAGGCCGCCGCGATCCCCGACATCATGGGCGGCCACGACGTGCTCGGGCGCGGCAAGACCGGCTCCGGCAAGACCCTGGCCTTCGGCCTCCCGATGCTCGCCCGCCTGGCCGGCCGCCGCGCCGCGCCGAAGCGCCCGCTGGCGCTCGTCCTGGTGCCGACCCGCGAGCTCGCCCAGCAGGTCCAGACCAACCTGGAGCCGCTCGGCCGCGGCCTCGGGCTGCACTTCAAGACCGTCATCGGGCAGACCTCGATGTTCAAGCAGATCGACGCGCTGCGCCGCGGCGTCGAGGTGCTGGTCGCCACGCCCGGCCGGCTCAAGGACCTGATGCGGCAGGGCGCCTGCGACCTGTCCGACATCGAGATCGCGGTGCTCGACGAGGCCGACCACATGGCCGACATGGGCTTCCTGCCCGACGTCACCGACATCCTCGACCAGGCCCGTCCCGGCGGGCAGCGGCTGCTGTTCTCGGCCACCCTCGACCGCGACGTCGACGTCCTGGTCAAGCGCTACCTGAACGACCCGGTGACGCACGCGATCGGCCCGGTCGACGAGTCCGTCGACACGATGGAGCACCACCTCCTGCTGGTGGCGCCCAAGGACAAGAGCGCGATCACCGCCGAGATCGCCAACCGCGAGGGCCGGACGATCCTGTTCGCCCGCACCAAGCACGGCGTCGACCGGCTCGCCAAGCAGCTCACCCAGGCTGGGGTGCGCGCCGCCGGCCTGCACGGCGGCAAGAGCCAGGGCCTGCGCACCCGCACCCTCGCCGAGTTCCGCGAGGGCACGATCAGCGTGCTGGTCGCCACCGACGTCGCCGCCCGCGGCATCCACGTCGACGACGTCACCCTGGTCATGCACGTCGACCCGCCGGCCGACTCCAAGGACTACATGCACCGCGCCGGCCGTACGGCGCGCGCGGGCGAGCGCGGCACCGTCGTCACCCTCGTCCTGCCGCACCAGGTCCGGTCCACCTCCGCGATGACCCGCCGCGCCGGCATCAACGCCCCGCGCGTCCGGGTCGCCACCGGCGACGAGGAGCTGGCCAGGCTCACCGGGGCCCGGCAGCCCTCCGGCATCCCGATCGAAGAGCCGATCATCCCCGAGCGTCCCCGCCGTGAGGGCGGGCGCGGCGGCCGTCCCGGCGGACGCCGCGGTGGCGGCGGCGGGCGCGGCTACGGTGGCGGCGGCGGTGGCCGCGGCCGTTCGTACGACCGCCAGGACGGCGACAACCGCGGCGAGCGCCGCGAGGGCGCCGTCGGCGGCGAGCACCGCGGTTCGTACGGCGGCGGTGAGCGTCGTGCCACCGGCCCCCGCGGAGGCACCGGCGCGACCTCCCACGGCCAGCGTCGCAGCAGCGGCCCGTACACCGGCGGCGGCAAGCGCCGTGAAGGCGGCGCCGAGCGCAGCGCGGCCCGCTACACCTGATCGATGAACCGAGGGCCCCGTCCATTGGGCGGGGCCCTCGGCATGTCCGCTCCGCGCTGCCAGATGGCGACGCCACGAGAGCAGCGCCCTCCGGCGGGGGACGGCGATGGAGCAGCCGGGAGACCGCGGGGATGGCGGGGATGGCGGGGGACGCCGGGTCAGCCGGCCTCTTCCCGCAGCCGCTCCTCTTCCCGGGGCAGCGCCGCGTCCAGGGGGCGCTCGTCGCTTCGGCGCGGGCCGGCCTCGTCGCGGGCGGCGGTGTCGCCGTCGCCGTTCCTGGCGCTGCGGGCCCGGTCCTCCTCACGCAGCTTGTCCTGGAGGATCTGGAGGCCCTCCAGACCGTCCACCGACAGTGCGGCCAGCTCGTCCAGGGAGATCAGCGACTGGCCGCGCAGCGGCGGCTGCCAGCCCGCCTCGGCGTCGTGGGTGCGCAGCACCTTGGCGGGGACGCCGCCGATGACCGAGTGGTCGGGGAACTCGCCGCGGACGACGGCGCCGCCCGCCACCGCCACGTTCCGGCCGAGCCGGGTGCCCGGCAGGATGATCGCGCCGGTGCCGATCCAGCAGCCGTCGCCGATCACCACCGGGTTGTTCTCCGGCCACTGCCGCCCGATCGGGGTGTCGAGGTCGCCATAGGTGTGGTTCTGGTCGGTGATGTAGACGTTGGGACCGGTGAACACGTCGTCGCCGATCTCGATCGACTGGTGGCCCACGATGTGCGTGCCGCGCCCGAGTGAGCAGCCGCCGCCGATCGTGACCACGATGTCGGGGCCGAGATCGAGGCCCGGGACGAACCCGGCGGAGATCGTGACGTGCGTCCCGACCAGGGTGTGGTCGCCGATCGAGATCCACGGCTCGCCGTAGATGGCGCCCACCGGGAAGCCGATGCAGGCGCCCTCGCCCAGGTAGGCGAACTTGCGCCGGCCGGGCGTGTGCGGGGTGATCTGGCCCTGCCGCTGGAGCCACTCCCAGCCGTGCTGCACGGCGAGGTGCACGCCCTGCCGGGCCCGGATCCTGAGCCGGGCGGCCACGGGCGGCCGGGTCGAGCGCGCTTTCGGCGACATGGCGTTTACCGTACCGGTTAGTAGAATGTCCCGGAATCGCCCCACCGTCCTGGCCGCAGGGGAAGGGCCCGGCCGAACCGGCCGGGCCCCGCCTCGGGCGATCTCCTACCGTGGAGCGCGGACCTGCCCATCGACCTCGGACTCGGCCAGGACGGCCTTGTCGTCGAGGTCAGTGGCGGGGTCGGCGAACTCCCGGTCGTTGCCGCGCCTGGTCAGCACCGCACCGGCGACGCCGATGGCGGCGACCGCGGCCAGCAGCATCAAGGCGGTGTTCCGCCTCCGCCGCCGGGGCCGGGGCGGTTCGATCCGTCCGGCGGCCTCCTTCATGACCGACCCCATGCGGGGAGCCAGGTCGGACTCCACGTACCGGGCGGCCCGTTCGAGCCGCGGTGCGCTCCAGCTGCGAGCGACCATGACGCGGTCGGTCGCGACATCACGCGTGCGCTGCGCGGCCGGCCCGATCCGCACCGCGGCGGTGGAGGCGCCCTGCCGGGCCGCCTCCGCGCCGTAGCGGGCCGCGTCCGCGCCATGGCGGGTCGCTTCCTGAACGCGCTCGAACCGCGAGAGCACCGCGCGCTGCGGCTTCCGGCGGCTACTCATCTTTAGGGACACGCTAACCTCCCTGTTTGCGAGGTCCTGCCAAGCAGCCTTCCCTGAGAACGGGGGGTAAACCCTGAAAGCGCGATCACACGGTCACGCACAGTAGGTGGGGGTCGGCAGGCCCGACATCGAAATCAGCCACTTCACGAGGAGGCCAGCCGTGGCCAACGAGATCTTCGCGACGCTCAACACGTCGCTCGGCAAGATCGTGATCCAGCTCTACCCGGAGCAGGCGCCCGAGACCGTCGACAACTTCGTCGGCCTGTCCGAGGGCACCAGGACCTGGACCGACCCGAGGACCGGGGAGAAGTCCACCGCGCCGCTCTACAGCGGGATCATCTTCCACCGGATCATCCCGGACTTCATGATCCAGGGCGGTGACCCGCTGGGCACCGGCACCGGCGGTCCGGGCTACGAGTTCAAGGACGAGTTCCACCCCGACCTGAAGTTCAACAAGCCCTACCTGCTGGCGATGGCCAACGCCGGGGCCGGTACCAACGGCTCGCAGTTCTTCATCACCACCAACGTCGCGGCGACCGCCCACCTGACCGGCCGGCACACCATCTTCGGCAAGGTCATCGAGGGCACCAACGTGGTGGACGCCATCAGCGCCGTGCCCACCGGACGCAACAACCGCCCGGTCGACGACGTCGTGCTGGAGTCGGTGACGATCGAGCGTCGTTAGACGTCGTACATGGTGAGACCCCGCACCGCCCCTGACGGAGCCCAGAGATGAGCACTGAATCCAGCCCCGCGCCCGAGACCTCGGTGCCGACCTGCTACCGGCATCCGGGCCGGGAGACCTACGTGCGGTGCACCCGCTGCGACCGCTACATCTGCCCGGAGTGCATGCGGGACGCGGCGGTGGGACACCAGTGCGTGGACTGCGTGGCCGAGGGGCACCGGTCGGTGCGCCGGCCCAGTGCGCCGCTGGGCGCCCGGCGGGGCGGGGCGGCGGCGGTTCCGGTGGTGACGTACACGCTCATCGGGCTGTGCGTGCTCGCCTACCTCGCCGAGATGGCCTCATCGGCGGTGGTGCGCGACTTCATGATGGTCGGCCAGGGCGTGGACGCGGGCGGCCGGATCGTCGGCGTCGCCGAGGGCCAGTGGTACCGGTTGTTCACCTCGCTGTTCCTGCACCAGCAGAACGGCGGGCTCGGCATCACCCACATCCTGTTCAACATGTGGGCGCTGTGGGCGGTCGGCCCGGCCCTGGAGCAGGCGCTCGGCCGCTGGCGCTTCCTGACCCTGTACCTGCTGTCCGGGCTGGGCGGGTCGGTGCTGCTCTACCTGGTCGAGCCGAACGGCGCGGCGGTCGGCGCCTCGGGTGCGATCTTCGGCCTGTTCGGCGCGTTCTTCGTGATCGGCCGGCGGATGGGCGGGCCGGTCGGCCCGATCGTGGTGCTGCTGGTGATCAACCTGGTGATCACCTTCTCGGTGCCGGGGATCTCCTGGCAGGGCCATGTCGGCGGGCTGGCCACCGGCGCGCTGCTCGGGGTGGCCTTCGCCTACGCGCCGGCCGCGAGCCGGCACATCGTGCACATCGCGGCGCCGGTGGCGGTGCTGGTGGTGTTCGCGGCGCTGGTGATGGTCAAGACGGCCGATCTGCACGCCGCCATGGGCGCCCTGGGCGGCCTGCCCGGCGCTGCGGAGCCGGGGGTGGCGGAACAGGCGTCAGGGGCGCTGTCCGGCCCGTCCGGGCAGGACTGAACGCGCGGATGCCGCCGCGCCCGAGGGGGCGGCGGCATCCGCTTCGCCCGGCGGCGTCCGCCCTGCCGGACGGTGGCCGCTCTCGCTTCGTGCACGGCGGTGATCGACCTGTGGAAAACCCGGCGAAAACCGGACGGTCATCCCCAGTCTGTGGATAACTCTGGTGGATTCAGGCGACCCGAAAGCGGGTAGCGCCGTCGCTCAGCGCCACCGGGTCGACAGGATCACGCCCAGGATGATCGCGGTGAAGCCGATTCCCAGGTTCCAGTTGTGCAGGTCGCTCATGACCGGGACGTCGGTACCGGTGCTCGCCGTCACGTAGAAGACCGCGATCCAGACCAGCCCGATCAGCCAGAGGGTGACCATCGTCGGCACCAGCCAACGGGGGCTGACCTCGGGCGCCTTGGACTTCTGCGGCGGCGTGTAGACGGCCTTCTTGCGCACTTTGGACTTGGCCACGTGGGATCGATCTCCTCGGGCGGCTGGCGGCCGGAGCGCCGGTCCGCGCATGGGTGGTTTGTCGGTTAGCGTAGTCGCTGGTGAGCAGCGTACGGCGTCGAACGTGGGGAAGCATCATCCCAGCCCTCACGCTTGTGGCGGGAACCTTGTTCGCGGCGAGCGCGAGCACGGCCCGCGGCACCAGCCTGCGCGATGAGGGACGCACCCGGATCACCGAGCTGATCACCGCCGAGCAGCGCCGCACCCGGCACGAGCGCGATGACTACCAGCGGCTTCGCCGCGAGGTCGACGGGATCTCCCGGCAGGCCGGCCGGCACGACGCCCGGGTCAAACGGGCCCAGGCTGAGGCCGACAGGCTCGCGGCCCGGTCCGGATTCGGCCCCCTGGACGGTCCGGCGATTCGCGTCGCGCTGGACGACGCGCCGCAGCCCAAGACCGGCGAACTGCCCCGCGGTGTCGGCCCGGACGATCTGGTGGTGCACCAGGCCGACGTGCAGGCGGTGGTGAACGCCCTGTGGGCCGGCGGGGCCGAGGGGTTGCAGATCATGGACCAACGGCTGATCTCGACCAGCGCGGTGCGGTGCGTGGGCAATACCCTGATCCTTCAGGGGGTGGTCTACTCGCCGCCGTTCCGGATCACCGCCGTCGGTGACCCGTACCGGTTGCGGGCGGCGCTGGACGCCTCCCCCGAGATCTCGATCTACCAGAAGTACGTACGCGAGTACGGGCTCGGCTACTCGGTCCGCACCGTGCGCAAGGCCCGTCTGCCCGCGTACACCGGGAACGTGACCATGAAGCACGCGACGGTTCCGGACCGGCCGCCGGCGGGCGGCGGCGGCTGAGACGACGTCGAAGGGGGACGCGCGGTGCGGATGGTGATCCGTGGCCTCGGCGAGCTGTGCATCACCGCAGGTCTGGTCCTGCTCCTGTTCGTCACCTACGAGCTGTGGGGGACCGGCCGGTACACCGAGCAGCAGCAGAGCCGGCTCGGCGACGAGCTCGCCAAGTCGTGGCGGTCGCCCCGGGTCACCACCGAGAAGGTGAAGCTCGGCAAGGGGCTGGCGATGATCCGCATCCCCCGGCTCGGGCCGAAGTACCGGTTCGTGGTGATCGAGGGCGTCGACGTGGCTGACCTGCGCAAGGGGCCCGGCCACTACCCCGGGACCGCGCTGCCGGGCCAGGTCGGCAACTTCGTCGTCTCCGGCCACCGGACGACCTACTCGGCCCCGTTCAACCGGGTCGGCGAGCTGCGCGCCGGCGACGAGATCCTCATCGACACCCGGGCGGAGCAGTTCCGGTACCGGGTCACCGGCCGGAAGATCGTCAAGCCGACCGCGGTCGACGTGACCGCGCCCGTCCCCGAGCACCCCGGGCGCAAGCCCACCGAGCGGCTCCTCACGCTCACCACCTGCCATCCGAAGTACTCCGCCGCCGAGCGGATGATCATCTTCGCCGAGCTGGCCGCGGAGACCCGCCGGGCCGCCGCCACCGGGAAGTAGGAGGCCACCGATGTACGCCTGGATCTGGCGGCGGCTGCCGGGAGGGTGGCGGACCAGGGCCGGGATCGCCCTGGCCCTCGTCCTCGTGTTCGCGGCCGTCCTCTGGTACGCGGTCTTCCCCTGGCTGGAGCCGAAGGCGCAGTTCGACCACGGCGTGGTCAACGGGACCCCGGCCTCCCCCACCGCCCCCGCTTCACCGGGCTGATCCACCCTCATTCGCGCGGTTCGCCGGTATGTGGCGAAAAAATCTACTGAAACCCGTAACGTCCGGGGTTGCTGGAACGAAGACCCTATTGAGGGCTTCCGCCATTGCCCCCGAGTGGCGGAAGCCCTCTTTGACGTCCAGGCCCGGGTCCGGTTCGTCCAGACCCGCCCGGTCCGGTTCGATGTGGCGGCCGGCGGTCTCGGCCGGAGCAAGCGAAGGGCCCCGCACCCGTTCCCGGGTGCGGGGCCCTCGGCGTTCGCGGGCTCGCTCAGCCTCAGCCGAGCGGGCCGGTGGCGGGCGGCGTCTCGACGGGCGGGCTCGCCGGCGGGGTCGTCGGCTCCTGCGCCACGAAGATCGTCACCGTCTCGCCCGGAGCGACCGTCGCGTCCGGGGTGGGCACCTGGTCGTACACCAGGCCCGGGGAGACCTGCTTGTCGGGCGGCGGCACGCCCGGCGTCACCTTGCACTTGAGTCCGAGCGCGGAGAGCTTGGCGCAGGCGGCCCGCTGGCTGCTGTTGAACAGCGTCGGGACCTTGATCTGGCTCGGCCCGGCCGACACGTACACGGTGATCTTCGTCCGCTTGGGCTGCTTGCCGCCGGCGGGCGGGTCGGTCCTGATCACGTCGAGCCGCTTGACGGTGTCGTTGGTCTGGATCTCCCGCCTCACCTCGAAGCCCTTGGCCTCCAGGATGCTCTTGGCCATCGCGTACGACTTGCCGGTCACATCGGGGATCTCGACCTCCTCGGGCGGCTTTCGGCCCTTGGAGACGACCAGGTTCACCGCGGTGCCCTCGTTGACCCGCTTGCCCGGCTCGGGATTGGAGCTGATCACGAAGCCGTCGTCGACCTCGGTGCTGAACTCCTCCTCGGTGCTGCCGATCTTGAGCCCGACCTTCTGCAACCGGGCGGTGGCATCCTCCTGCTTGACGTTGACCACGCCGGGCACCGCGACCTGCTTGACCTCGTTGCCCTTGCCGCTGGTCAGCAACCAGCCGATCAGCGCCATGCCGCCGATCACCAGGACGGCGAGGCCGAGCCACAGCGCGACCTTCCGGCCCGCTCCGTCGCGTTCGGGACCCCGGTCGTCGTAGTGCGCCGGGGGCAGGTCGTAGCCGTTGCCGCCGCCCTGGGGCTGCGCCTGCGTGCGCTGCATCCCGTCCGGGACGGCGCCCATCACCTGGGTGCCCTGCGGCTGCCCGGCCATCATCATGGTCGAGGCCGCCGTGGACGACACCGGCTGCCCCTGGAGGACCCGCTGGATCTCCTGCCGGAACTCGTTGGCGTTCTGGTACCGGTGGTCGGCGTTCTTCGCCATCGCCTTCAGCACCATCGCGTCGGCCCACTGCGGGATGCTCGGGTCGACCTGCGACGGCGGGACCGGCTCCTCCCGCACGTGCTGGTAGGCGATCGCGACCGGGGAGTCGCCGGTGAACGGCGGCTGCCCGGTGAGCAGCTCGTACAGCACGCAGCCGGTGGAGTAGATGTCGCTGCGCGCGTCGACCCGCTCGCCGCGGGCCTGCTCGGGGGACAGGTACTGGGCGGTGCCGATCACCTGGGCGGTCTGGGTCATGGTGGAGGCCGAGTCGGCCATCGCGCGGGCGATGCCGAAGTCCATGACCTTGACCTCGTGCCCGCGGGTCAGCATCACGTTCGCGGGCTTAATGTCGCGGTGCACGATGCCGCCGCGGTGGCTGTAGTCGAGCGCCCGCAGGATCCCGTCGGTGATCTCGAGGGCCTTGTCGGGCATCAGCGCGCGGTTCTCGTGCAGCAGATCGCGCAGCGTGCTGCCGTCGACGTACTCCATCACGATGTACGGGATCGAGGTCTCGCCGATGGTGTCCTCGCCGGTGTCGTACACGGCGATGACGGAGGGGTGGTTGAGGGACGCCGCCGACTGCGCCTCGCGGCGGAAGCGGGCCTGGAAGGTCGGATCCCGGGCCAGGTCGGAGCGCAGCGTCTTGACCGCGACCACGCGATCGAGGCGTAGGTCCCGGGCCCGGTACACCTCGGCCATGCCGCCGCGCCCGGCCACGCTCTCGAGCTCGTAGCGACCGCCGAGCAGCCGAGGTTGACTCATGTGTGCACTTTCCCTCGTACGTCTACACCCTGTCCTCCGAACCTAGTCCCCCACTGTCGGTGGGCGAGGGATCAGGGCTCGGAGTTGACGGAGTCGTTGTGCTCCCCGTCGGTACGGGTGTTGGATCTGGGGCGCTGGGAGTCGCCCTGGACGGTTTCCTTGTCGGCTTCGGTGAAGGGGACGTGCCGGTCGGTCTCGGCGTTGTCGTGCGGCTCTTGCCCGCCGGGGACCTCCTGGTCGGGTGGCCCGGCCGCACGACGGTGTGCAGGGGCGGAGTGGCCGGTCTGACCGTGGTCTCGCTGTCGTTCACACCGGCCGGCGCGGACGGGAGTGGATCGCGTTCGTCCCGGACGAGGCTGGCGGGCACCAGCCCCCGCCACATCGAGCCGACCACGATGGCGCCGACCAGCAGGATCCCGGCGGCGACCGAGGTGTAGACGAGCGCCGTGCGCCGTTGCCCGGTCACGCCTCCGGAGGTGAGGCTATCCTCCGCGCCGCCCGCGTCCAACCCCGGCGCCTCGCTCTGGCGGGCAGAAGCGACCTTAGCGGAGGTCTTGACCGGCTTCTTCGCGGCCCTCTTCGGCGACCGCCCGTCACCGGACGCGGCGGCACCCGAGACCGGATGGGCGCCCGAGACCGGATGGGCACCGGACGCGGTGCCGGCCGCAGTGCCGGACGACCGCCGCGCGGCCGAGCGCGGCGGCGGGCTGACACCGGCCACCAGCGCCTCGCGGATCTCCAGCGCCCGGTCAGCCACCAGGCCCGCGCTCCCGGGACGCTCGGCCGGCGCCTTCTCCAGCAGATCGGCGACCAGCTCGCACAGCGCCGCCGGGACCTCCGAGGGCAGCGCCGGCGGCGCGTCCCGGACGTGCTTGAGAGCGATCTCGACCGGGGTGTCGCCCTCGAACGGCGGCCCGCCGGTCAGGCACTCGTAGGCCACCACGCCCAGCGAGTACAGGTCGGCGGCCGGCGTGATCTCCTGCCCGGACGCCTGCTCGGGCGAGATGTAGTGCGCGGTGCCCATGACCATCCCGGTCTGGGTCTGCGAGGCCATCGCCAGCCGCCGCGCGATCCCGAAATCGGTGATCTTCACGGTGCCGTCCGCGGTGACCATGAGGTTGGCCGGCTTGACGTCGCGGTGCACGATGTCGGCGGCGTGCGCCGCCGACAGGGCCTCCGCGACCTGCGCGATCAGGTCGAGCACCGCCGGCGGGGCCAGCCCGCCGGTGCGCTCCAGGATCTCGGCGAGCGGATCGCCGGGCACCAGCTCCATCACCAGGTAGGCGCGGTCGTCGTGCTCGCCGAAGTCGTAGACCTGCGCGATCCCGCCGTGCCGCAGCGCCGCGGCGAACCGGGCCTCGGACCGGAACCGGCCCTGCACCGACCGGTCCTCCATCAGCTCCTGGCGCAGCAGCTTGATCGCCACGTCCCGGGCCAGCGCCTGGTCGACGGCGTGCCAGACCTCGCCCATCCCGCCGGTGGCCAGCCGCTCGAGCAGCCGGTACCGGTCGTTCAGGACGAGGCCGGCGTTCACTTCTTCAACACCTGAGCCATGATCGACGCGGCGATCGGGCCGGCCCCGGAGGCGCCGTCGCCGACGCCCTCGGTGACGACGGCGAAGGCGTACCGCGGCTTCTCGATCGGGGAGAACCCGACGAACCACCGGGAGTTGGGATTCCCGGCGCCCTGCTCGGCGGTACCGGTCTTACCGGCGATGTGCTGCCCGGCCAGTTTTTTGGCGGTGCCCTCGCTGACCACCGCGCGCATCATGTCGGCGAGCTGGTCGGCGGTGTCGGCCTTCATCGCCTGCGAGAACATCGAGGGCGAGGCGTTGTAGATCTCGCTCTGGTCCGTGGCCCGCGCCTTCTGCACCAGGTACGGCTTCATGATCTTGCCCTTGTTGGCGACGGCCGAGGCGACCATCGCCATCTGGAGCGGGGTGGCCCGCACGTTCTCCTGGCCGATGCCCGAACGGGCGGTGCCGTCCTTGCCGGTCGGGATGTCCTTCTGCGTGCGCGGGTCGAACACCGAGACCGGCACGTCGCTCTCGGCGGCCGCCACGTCCGGCTCGACCATGACCTTGCGGTTGAAGCCGAACTTGGTCGCGCCCTGGTTGAGCTGCTCGATGCCGAGCTTCAGTGCCAGTTCGCCGAAGGTGCTGTTGCAGGACTCGGCGAAGGCGCCCCTCAGCGGGGCCTGGCTGCCGCAGTTGCCGGTGTCGTGCGAGTTCGGCAGCGGCTTGCCCGACTCCGGCAGGATGAGCTGCCCGGTGTTGACCACGCTGGAGCTGGAGAGGCCGAGCTGCTCCATCGCGACCGCCGCGGTCACCGTCTTGAAGGACGAGCCGGGCGGGAACGTCTGGCTCATCGCGTTGTCGATCAGCGGCTTGATCACGCCCGGCGCGCGGTCGAGCTCGGCCAGCCGCTTGCCGCCCTTGGTCTTCTGCTGCGGCGCCACCTCGTTCGGGTCGAACGAGGGGTAGGAGGCCAGCACCTGCACCGCTCCGGTCTTGATGTCGACCACCGCGGCGCCGGCCCGCCGGGACGTGCCGGCCTTCAGCCGCTGGTACGCGGTCTGCTGCGCGGCGGTGTTGAGCGACAGCTCCAGGTTGGCGCCGTCGGGCTTCTTGCCGATGAAGGTGTCGAACCACCGCTGGTGGGTGATCCGCTTGTCCTTGCCGGTCAGCATCGAGTTGTAGGCCAGCTCGACCTTGGTCGGGGAGCCGTTGAAGTACCCGGTCACCGGCGCCCAGACCGGGCCGTTCTTGTACGTGCGCCCGTACTTGGGGGAGTCCTCGTTGGTTTTTGGCGAGTCGACGAGCACCTGCCCGTCTGCGATGATCCTGCCCCGCGGCGTCTTGAACACGTCCGCGTACTTGCGCGAGTTGAGACTGTCGCTCTGGAGGTCCTCGGCCTGGCTGCCCTGGACGTAGTTGACCTGCGCCATCAACCCGAAGAGCAGCAGCAATCCGAAGATCGCCACGCGCCGGATCGGCTTGTCCATGTTCATCGGGCCTCGCTCCGCTCGTCACCGAGCACGTCGGTGCTCATCCGGCCTCGCCCCGCTCGTCGCCGAGCGGGTCCGGGAGGGCGCGGGCTCATTCGGTCCCGCTCCGCTCGGCGCCGAGCGGGCTCGGGAGGGCGCTGCTCGTGTTCATGGGCGGGAAGTCACCTCGTACTCACGATCTGGGTCATGCCCTCGTCCTGGATCGCCTGAGGGGCGGGCTTGCGGGCGTCGTGGCTCATCCGGACCAGGATCGCGATCACGATCCAGTTGGCCATCAGGGACGAGCCGCCCTGGGACAGGAACGGCGTCGTCAAGCCGGTGAGCGGGATGAGCCGGGTGACGCCGCCGACGATCACGAAGACCTGGAGGGCCACCACGAACGACATGCCGCCCGCGAACAGCTTCAGAAAGGGGTCGCGCGCGGCGACGGCGGTCTTCATGCCGCGCTGCACGATCAGGGAGTAGATCAGCAGGATCACCATCAGGCCGGTGAGGCCGAGTTCCTCGCCCATCGAGTCGAAGATGAAGTCGCTGAACGACAGCGGCGTCCGCCAGGGTTCGCCCTGGCCGAGGCCGGTGCCGAGGACGCCGCCCTGGCCGAGCGCGAACAGGCCGTTCATCAGCTGCGCGCTGTCGGAGTACTCGCCGCCGAGCTGGTCACAGGCGTAGTAGCCGGGAGCGATCTGCCCGGTCTGCCTGGCCTTCTCGGTCTCGCCGGCCTTCTGGTAGTCGGCGACCTTCTGGTCGAGGACCTGCTTGTACTTGATGAAGGTCTCGGAGCCGGGCTTGACCGTCTCGACCTTGCCGCTCTCCAGCAGGCAGCCGCCGTCGTAGTACGGCTTGGGGTTCTGCCAGATGTCGATGCGCTGGTTGACGTGGCCCATGAAGGGCAGCAGCGTCGCGACGAACACCCCGACCGCCAGCAGCCCGACACCGATCATTACCCAGGACGCCCGCTGCGTGGCGATGTAGAGCATCGACACGAACAGGCCGAAGTACAGCAGCGCGGTGCCGAGGTCCTTCTGCATGAACAGCACGCCCAGGCAGAAGATCCAGATGACCACGATCGGGCCGAGGTCGCGGCCCCGGGGGAGGCTGAACGGGCCGACCTTCTTGCCGATCAGCGACATCGCCTGCCGCTTGTTCACCAGGTAGCCGGCGAAGAACACCACCAGCAGCAGCTTGGCGAACTCGCCCGGCTGCACCGAGAAGCCCGCGACGTTGATCCAGACCCGGGCGCCGTTGATCTCGGCGCCGATGCCCGGCACGATCGGCAGCAGCAGCAGGATGACCGCGCCGAGGCCGATCAGGTACGTGTAGCGCTGCGCGGTCTTGGGGGTGAAGGAGAGCGGCGCGTCGCTCTTCTCGGTGTCCCGCATGATCAGCAGGGCGATCACGAACAGCGCGATGCCGATGAACGTCCACATGAGCTGCGTAGGCGCGTTGGCCTCGTCCTCGAGCAGCTTCTTGCCGGTGATGGCCGCGTTGGCGACGGCCTTCCTCTTGTCGAAGCTGGTGTCCAGGTCGAGGCGGTAGATCATCGCCAGGCCGAGGCCGTTCAGCGCGACGGCGAGCGGCAGCAGCAGCGGGTCGGCGTACGGCGCGAACTTGGACTGCACCAGGAACGCGGCGAACGCCAGCACCACAAGGCCGCCGCCGTACAAGAACATGCCGGCCGGGAGTTCGCCGTCACGGGCGAGGCCGACCTCGGCGAAGGCCGACAGCGTCAGCACCATCGCGAAGACCAGCAGGGCCAGCGAGGCCGCGCTGCGGCGCTGGTAGGGCAGGTGCGCCCGGATCTGCTCCCCGATCGAAGCCATCTACTCGCCCCCTCCGGAGGACGGACAGCCCTGCGGCGTGGAGGTCTTGTTGGACTTGCAGGCGGTGCGGTGCTCGCCCAGCTCGGTCAGCTTGGCCTCCGCCGCGGCCCGGGTGGGGAAGACCAGAGCGCCCTTGGTGATCTGCTCGCGGTCGCCGTTGGGCAGGTCGGCGACCGGGATGGAACTGTCCTTGATCTTGGTCTCGCCGCAGTTCTTCTGTCCCTTGCCCTTGGTGATGACGACGTTGCCGTTGCTGCCGGGCTCGACCGTCAGGGCGTACTTGCAGACCATGTTCTTGAGGTCCTGGACCGCGCCGGGCCCCTTCACCCTGAAGGTGTTCTTGACCTCTTGCTGCTTGTCCTCGGGGAGGTCGGCGACCAGGATCGGCGGCTTGGGCTGGTCCTTGGGGTCGGCCTCGCGCGACAGGCTCAGCCCCGGAATCTTGTCGGTGGTGCCCCGGTAGAGGACGACCTTGCCGCCCTCCTCGCCGATGTAGTAGCCGCCGCGCACGTACTGGAGGGCCACGACACCGACCGCGACGATGCCCACCACGGCCACGCCGGCGACGACGATGAGCCACGTCCACTTGCGCCCGGAGCCGCGCTTGGCCCTGCGGCCGGACTGCGGCTGCGCCATGGCGCCCTGCGGCGGGGCGCCCGGCATCGGATCGTTCAGCGGGGCGGGCGCGGGCGGCGGCATCTCGTCGACCGCCACCGGCGGTTGCGGCATCGTGTCGCGCAACTGCGCCGCGCGGCCCGCCGGGGTGTCGGCCGAGCCGCCCGAGGAACCGGGCCCTCCGCCGGACGAATCCGGCGGCGCGGCGTTGGCCGCCGCGCCGACCGAGTGCCCGGGGCCGCTGGTCGGCTGCTGCCGGCTCAGGTCGACGACGTCGGCCACGACACACGTGATGTTGTCGGGGCCGCCGCCGCGGTTGGCCAGGTCGATGAGCTGGCGCACCGCCTGGTCGGGCTCGTCGACGTCGGTCAGCACCTGGAAGATCGTCTCGGCGGTGACCACGCCGGACAGGCCGTCCGAGCACAGCAGGTAGCGGTCGCCCTCCTTGGCCTCGCGCAGCGAGAGGTCGGGGTCGACCTCGCCGCGGCCGTCGAGCGCGCGCAGCAGCAGCGACCGCTGCGGGTGCGTGGCCGCCTCGTCGGGGCTGATCCGGCCCTCGTCCACCAGCGACTGCACCAGCGTGTGGTCGTGGGTGATCTGGAACAGGCTGCCGTCGCGCAGCAGGTACGCGCGGGAGTCCCCGATGTGCACCAGCGCGATCTGGTCGTCGGCCCACAGCATCGCGGTCAGCGTCGTGCCCATGCCCTGGAGCTTGGGCTCGGTCTCGACGATGCGGTGCAGGTTGTCGTTGGCCGTCTTGACCGTCTGCTCCAGCGCGGCCAGCAGCTCGTTCGCGGGCAGGTCCTGGTCGAGCTTGCGCAGCGCGTCGATGGCGGCGGCACTGGCGATCTCGCCACCGACGTGCCCGCCCATCCCGTCGGCGACCGCGAGCAGGTGCGAGCCCGCGTACGCCGAGTCCTCGTTGCCCTCGCGCAGCATGCCGACATCGGAGCGCGCGGCGTATCGGATTCCCAGAGTGGTCATTTGCGCAGCTCGATCACGGTCTTGCCGATACGGACCGGTACGCCCGGCGGCACCGGCATCGGCCGGCTCACCTTCGTGCGTCCGAGGTACGTCCCATTGGTCGAGCCGAGATCTTCCACGATCCACTGACCGTCCTGCGCATAAAGTCGGGCATGCCGGCTCGAAGCGTAGTCGTCGGTCACCACGAGCGTGGCGTCATTGGCCCTACCGATCGTGATGGGCACGTCAGTGAGATCGATGACCATACCCGTCCGTTCGCCCTGGACGACGACCAGCTTGGTCGGGGCGCCCCCGCGCGCCGGCTGGGCGCGTGGTGGCTTGGGCTGTCTCGCCGCCTTCGCGGGCCGCGGCTGAGCCGCCCGCGTGGCGGCCTTCGTGGCGGCCTTCGAGCCGAACAGGTCGGCCCGGATCACGCCGACGGCCGCGATGACGAAGAGCCACAGCACCGCGAGGAACGCCAGCTTGATCAGCGTAAGGGTGAATTCGGACATCGGAGTCGGGGTTACTCCCTATCGCGGCGGAACACAAGGGTTGTCCGGCCCATCGTGACGCGGGAGCCGTCGACGAGAGTGACCCGTCTGATCGGCTGTCCGTTCACGAATGAGCCGTTGGTCGACCCTAGATCCACGAGGACGATTTCGGGACCTTCTACGCGGATCTCGGCATGGTGCCGGGACACGCCTGGATCGACGAGTCGCAGGTCGCAGTCGGTGCCGCGACCCAGCAGAGTGACCGGGGTGTTGACCTCGTACGTGCGTTGAGTCGCGTCGGCCCCCTCCAGCGCCGTGGTGACCAGCAGCCGGGGATGTCCGCCGAAGACGCCTCCCCGCCCCCCCTGGGGCACGTCGCTCACCGGCTGGCGGATCTCTCCGCCCTCCACGGTCGAACCGCGGATCACGCCGGATCGGATGCGGAACATGCCCGTGGCGAGATCGCCGGCGTTCTCGAATCTGACCCGCACCGGACCGACGAAGGAGTACCCCTGCTCCTTCGCGTACTCGCGTGCGAGGTTGGCCAGCTCCTGGCTCAGGCTGTCGGCGTACACCTGCAGCCGCTGCCCGTCCTGCTGGGAGATCTCGACGACGAAGTCGTTCGGGACCAGCGTGCGGCCCTGTGCCACGATCGCCGCCCGATCATCCATCTCGCGCTGAACAGCGCTGGCCACCTCGACCGGCTGTAGCTCGGACTTGAAGGCCCGGGCGAAGGCTCCTTCGACCATGCCCTCGAGCCGTCGCTCGAAGCGCTGAATGACGCCCACGGGCACCTCCCTTCCCCACTCCTAGACGATCGTATCGGTGTGAAGGTTCGCTCGAAGTATCTGGATACCTAACCACTGCTCGGACCGTGCTAGCCTTTTTGAGCACCCGAGAGGGGCGCGGCACCCGGGCGGGTGGCGGAACGGCAGACGCGCACGGTTCAGGTCCGTGTGTCCGAAAGGACGTGAGGGTTCAAATCCCTCCTCGCCCACTCAGGGGTACCGACGAAAGTCGTAGCCCCACAGTGACGAAGCAGCCCCGAAGCTAGCAAGCTTCGGGGTGTTTGTCGTTACGGAGGCCAGTCTTCGTGGCCGCAGGAACCGAAGGGGCGGGCGCTCGCAAGAGTTGCTCGGCCCTTGGGTCTGGTTTGTGGTGGCGCTGAGAGCTCAGGCTGCGGGCGGGTGGTGTGCCCGGCAGGTGTCCGGCGGCTTGGGTGTCTTGTGCCGGGCTCGGCGGTGGGGTCGTCCGTCGGGGCCGGGGGTGGCGCCAGGCCGACGTCGGCCGCGCGAGCGGATACTCGGCCTCGACGATCTCCCGCCCGGAAACGGGCCGCCGAGCCGGAGCGGACCTGCAGATGCTGCGCCGGGTCGCCGACACCGTCCGCATTCCGCCTGGTGTTCGGTGTTGGCGAGAGTGGTGCGCTCCACGCCTTGGCGTGCAGTACCTCGACGGCCGCGTTGGCCATCACGGGCGCCACCGGGAACGTCGGTGGGCAGTTGGCCGCTCTACTGGCCGTCGCCGGCGAGCAGGTGACCGCTCTGTCGCGGCGGGCCCTGGAGCTGCCGGACGGTGTCCGTTACGTTCGGGCCGACCTTGGTGCCCCGGCAGGCCTGAAGAGCGCCTTCAACGGAGCCAACGCACTGTTCTTGCTGGTGGCCGGTGACGACCCCGAGGCTGTGCTGGACGCCGCCCGCTCCGGGGGCGCCCGGCAGGTTGTCCTACTGTCCTCCCAGGGCGCCGGGACCAGGTCTGACACCTACCGGTACCTGGTCGTTTTTGAGGAAGCCGTCCGCCGGTCGGACCTGGAATGGACGATCCTCCGGCCCAGAGGCTTCCACTCCACCGCCTACGCGTAGGCGGTTTGTCGTTTTCGGCGATGCGGTGATTTGTCAGTCGCTGTGCGCGGGGCCGGTGAGGCCGTGTCGCAGCAGCCCGGTGAGGGTGTCGATCGCCTCGTCGTCGGTGAGGGAGCGGCCGATCGCCTCGCTCTTCCCGGTGAGCCAGACTGCGCAGAACCCTTCCAGCAGGGCGTTGAACGCTGATGCCAGGACGGCGGGGGCGCCGGGCAGGTCGAACCCGGCGGTCTGGAGCCGCTGGAGGTGTTCGCGCATGGTCTGCAGTTGGGTGTGCCGGATCTGGGTGAGGCGCTCGGCGAACTCTGGGTCGACCAGTGCGGCTTGGCCGAGCGCCTGGATCTCGGGCAGGTGCGCCTTGTAGGTGTGCCAGTACGTGGCCACCCGGGCGCGCAGGGCGGGCTCGGTCGACAGGTCGTCGCCGGCCTCATGGACGGAGAGTTCCCGGCCGGCTTGGGCGAGCCAGTCGGACAGCAGCGCCTGCAGTACGTCCTGCTTGCCGGTGAAGTGCTTGTAGAAGGAGCCCGCGGAACGTCCCGCCTCAGCCGTGATATCGGAGATCTTGGCGTTGAGGTAGCCGCTGCGGGCGAACACGCGGCGGGCGGCCTCCTTCAGGGCGATCTCGGTCTGCGCGGCCCTTTCCTTCCGGCTCGCAGGCGTCGGTTCGGATGCGGACACATGGCCCCCTTGACAGACGGGTAATATTGGATGAATCTTAGTTCATCGAATCTTGATTCACCGAATCATTGTTCATAGACAGTGTGACTCACTGGGAGGGCGGGACCATGGGCAAGGCGCGCAACGGCGACATCGAACTCGCCTACGAGACCTTCGGCACTACGCAGGGCGCGCCGTTGCTGCTGATCAGCGGTACCGGGGTGCAGATGCTGGTCTTCCCCGAAGACTTCTGCAACGCGCTGGTCGACCTCGGCTTCCAGGTCGCCAGGTTCGACAACCGTGACACCGGCCAGTCCACGCACCTGACCGGTATGCCGGCACCTGGCTGGCTTACGACCATGACCCGCCCCTCTTCGGCGCCGTACCGGCTGAAGGACATGGCCGAGGACGCCCTTGCGGTGCTGGACGCCCTCGGGTGGCGGTCCGCGCACCTGGTCGGTACCTCACTGGGCGGAATGATCGCTCAAACCCTCGCCCTCCGGCACCCGACCCGGGTGCACACCCTCACCTCGATCATGTCGACCCCCGCCGCCCGGATCGGCACCATGCCCAGGATCGCCACCCTGAAAGCGATCATGAAACTCTCCACCGTGCCGGTCACCAGCCCGGACCAGGCAGCCCAAGAGGCAGTCGCCATGAGAAAGCTCATCGGCTCCCCGCGCTACCCCTTCGACGAGAAGGAGGTGGGTGAGCTCGGCCGACGCTCCTATGAGCGCCATCCCGGCAGTCCCGACGGCGACGCGCGCCAACGCGCCGCGGTCACCGCCTCCGGAGACCGGCGCAGGGCGCTGGCCACGCTACGCATCCCCACCCTCGTCCTGCACGGCGAGGACGACCCGGTCATCCGACCCAAGGCCGGACAGGCAACCGCGGCCGCCATCCCCGGGGCACGCCTGGTCACCTATCCCGGCATGGGCCATGACCTGCCCCGCCAGCTCTGGCCGTCCATGCTCGAGCAGCTCCGGGCCCTTGCCTTCACGCATTGATAGATCATCTCGCGCCCGAAGCTTGAAGATCATCAAGAGTTCCGTTGCAGGAGTCCACACGGTCCCGATGTCGTGTCGGCAGAAGACCACGTCGGTGACGTGGATGCCGAAACCGAAGGTGTCCGGACACCGCAGTTCGCCGACCAGTCGGCGTCGGTGGCGTTCGGGCTGAGCCGGATCGCCGTCGCAGACGGTGGACCACTCCGGGTGGTGCACCTGGAACGGTGACACGAACGCGTCGCCGAAAGGCGAGCAACCGCGTGCCGCGCACCGGGTGCAGCAGGACCGGGGCCAGAGGAAACGAAAGGGGGCCGAAGCTTCGTCTCAGAGAAGTGGAAGATGATCTCGCTTGGCGTGGAATCCGAGGCGGATAAGACCCCTGCGGCGCTGCTGGTCAGGGAGTTTCGTCGGTAGCCCACTCGACTGCTCTGGGGTACCGACGAAAGTTGGCCCTTAGAGTGACGTAACAGGCCCTGGAGTGGCAAGCTCCGGGGCCTTTGCTGTTGTGGGCGGTTCCCGCTTGGTACTTGGGGTGTGTTCGGACGTGCCAGGGCCGGGCGGCTGCGGTAGCCGCCCGGCTCTGACGCTTGAAGGCACCGCCATTGCGCGACTCTCCGCAGGCCCGAGCCACAGCCGCATCCCCGTGGCCACAGAGACCATAGGGTGAGCCCGCCGCCGTAGGCGAGATCGTCGACGCGGCCAGCATGGAACGCTCAGCGGTCTCCCACCAGCTGCGTCGGCCTGGCCTGGTCGTCGGCGACCGGGGCGGGCAGCGCATCGTCCACCGGCTCCACGACCACCACGTCACCGCCCTGCTGGACGAAGCCGTTCAGCACAGCGAGCACTCGCCGGCCGACCGGCGGCCGATCGAGGACCTGATGGCCAAGGGTCCCCTGGGCCGCCGTCTCGTCTTCGTGACCGACGACGGCGACGCCGCCTTCGAGCACATCCGATCCGCGGCCCGAAGGCGGCACCCTCCTGCGCTGGAGTGTCCCGGTCGATCAGGGCCGCGCGGAATAGAGCGCTCGGCTCCGCCCGCTCAGCCGGGAAGGAGATCCAGACCGTCGCGCGTGGTGAAGCGTTCGAAACCCGACGTCCGCCAGGCGGAATGGTCTCGGGTGACGGCGAGCGCCTCGATGCCCGGCCACGCCTCCGCCCAGGCGCGCGCGTCCGCGCCCATGACGAACGCCGCCGTGGCGAGGGCGTCCACGTCGGTGAGATGCCGCCCGACCAGAGTGATCGACGCCAGGGCGGTGGCGGCCCGCCCGGTGCGGGCGTCGATGATGTGGCGGCCCCGTTCGGCCGTCCCGGACGTGGCGACGGCCAGATCGCGGCCGGAGACCACCGTGATCAGTTCGCCGGGCTCCAGCGGGTCGGCGAGTCCCACCCGCCAGGGTTCCCCGGGCGCGGGTCCACCGCACAACTGGACGTCGCCGCCGCCGTTGATGTGGTGGTCGGGCAGCCCCGCCTCGGTGAGCAGGGCGGACGCCCGCTCGATGGCCCACCCCTTGACCAGTCCGCTCGGGTCGAGCCGGCCCCGAGGCGCGACGGAGAACCTGCCCGCGGTGGCGGCGGCCATGGTCTCGCACCGGTCGAGCACCTCGGCGACTTCGGGGTCGCAGCCGGCCACGGTGATCTCGCCGCGGGCGAGGCGGCTGATCTGGCTGCCCGGCCGGTAGGTGGAGAAGACCGCGTCGACGTGGTGCAGCCAGCCGGTGGCGCGCTCCAGCGCGGCGGTGACCGCCGGGGCGTGCGCCGCGGGTGCGGCGCCGTCCTGGCCGGGGACGCGGATGTCGAACGAGAACACCGTGCCCATGACGCGCTCGACATGGCGGATCGCCGGCCGTTCACACATGCGCCTTGTCCAGCGCGCTCTGGAGGGACGCGGTGTAGCCCTCGCTGGTGTACGTGGCGCCCGAGACGGTGTGGATGCGGGCGTTGCCCGTCGCCAGCGCCTCCCGGGTGAGCTTGGGCACCGCATTGGCCGCGAGCTTCCGGTCCTTGCTGTTCTCCGATGGGAGCCGCAGCGTGCGGACCGCCGTCAGATGGCCTTGGGACACGGTGATCTCGACCTGGACCGGCCCGTACTCCGTTTCGATGCTCTGCCCCCGGAACACGCCGTGCGCAGGCTTTCCCTGCGCTGCTCCGCCTCCTGGGGTCGGTGGGGCGGGCGGCGGGGCGGGTGGCGGCGCCGCGACCGGGCTGTGATGCGGTTTCAACGACAGGAGCAGGGCGATGCCCGCGGCGGAGGTGCAGGTGATCAGAGCGGCTCGGCCCAGCATCGGTCCTCCTCAGAACTCGAACGTCTCGTGGCGGATGTCGCGCCGCCGCACTCCGGCCGCCTTCAGTGCGTGCTTGGCCGCCGCCGTCATCCCGGGCGGACCGCACAGGTAGACGTCGCGTTGTAGGAGATCCGGGACGAGTGCGCGGAGCTTCTCCGCGGTCAGAGAGAGTGAGTGGGCGGCGGGCTCGTCCACGAAGTAGTGCGCGCGGGTCCCGCGGTCCGCGGCGATCGCGTCCAGTTCGCCGCGCAGCGCCAGGTTCTCCGGGCGGCGGGCGAGGTAGACCAGGATCACGTCGCCGGGCAGCGTCTCGAACAACGCCCGCAGCGGAGTGATCCCGACGCCGCCCGCGAGCAGCAGCGACTTGTCGTGGTGGGGACGGGCCCCGGTGAAGGCGCCGTAGGGCCCCTCGGCCCACACGCGGGTCCCCGGCCGAAGCGCGGCCAGCGCGCGGCTGTGGCCCCCGGCGTCCTTGACCGTGATCCGCAGATGGTCCTCGCCCACCGGCGCCGACAGCGAGTACGGGTTGGCCGACCAGCGCAGGCCGGGGGCAAGGAAGCGCCAGCGGAAGAACTGTCCGGGCTTGGCCCCCATGTCTTCCAGATGCTGTCCGGACATGTACACCGACACCACCTCGGGCGCCTCAGTGCGCACGCCGGTCACCCGCAGGTCGTGCCGAAGCCCGCGCCGGATCGGGACGACGAACCGGAACCAGACGAGCGCCAGGGCGACCGAGACGTACAGCGCGTACCAGACTGCCCGGGCCCAGGCCGAGTCCACGAACTGGGCACCGGTCGCGAGCTGGTGGAAGAACACCAGGAAGACCGCGATGTAGGTGGAGAAATGCACAAAGTGCCAGATCTCGTACCGCAGCCGGCTGCGCGCCACCCTGGCCGAGGTGATCCCGACGACGAGCAGCAGCAAGAACCCGACCGTCGCCTTCAGCATGTCGGGATAGTCGAAGAGGATCGTGCCCGCCTGCTCGATGACGCCGGTGCCCGCGGTGATCGCATACCCCCAGATGATCAGGAGCGCGTGCACGATGATCAGCGAGATCGTGTACCGGCCGCCCAGCGCGTGCCAGCGTGCCAGCCGGTCGGTGCCGACGCCGTGTTCCAGCGCCGGGATCCGGCTCATCAGCGCCAGCAGCACCGCGCATCCGTACCCGGCCAGCAACCCGGTGATCCGGCCGGCGTTGGTGAGCCAGCCGTCCAGGCCGGCGACGGCGGGAGTGCTCTGCCACCACAGGACGAGTACCAGCGCCGCGCCACCGAAGATCAAGATCAGCGGCCAGGAGGACGGCAGCCGCCGCATTCGGCGCAGAAGGATCGCCCCGAGGCTGGAAACACGCTCGCCCGCTCTGATCGAACCGGTCGCGGTCATCGCAAGCCTCCACATTCCCGATGGCCGGATGGCGCTGGGCGAGCCCGAGCCCCGGCGATGCGACCACCCTGCCAAGGCGACCTCTGTTATCCCTCTGAGACGATGGCCCTGGCACCCCTTGGACCGTTTTCGGAGGAAACGCAGAGGTCGGAGGCTGGAGCACGATGAGAAACGCCGACGATCACGCTCGCGCGCTCGGGGAGTTGCGGAGGACCGACGGCGGACCGGTCCGCGCCCTCGTCGTCGACGACGAACCGGACCTGGCCGAGGTGCTGTCGCGGATGCTGACCCAGGAGGGCTGGGCGGTACGCACCGCCGTCGCCGGTGTCCGCGCCCTGGAGATCGCCGCCGAGTTCCGGCCTGACGCCGTCGTCCTGGACGTGATGCTGCCCGACCTCGACGGCTTCGAGGTCCTCCGGCGGCTGCGTTCCGAGGCGCCTGAGGTGTGCGTGCTGTTCCTCACCGCGCGGGACGCCGTCGAGGACCGGATCGCCGGGATCACCGCGGGTGGCGACGACTACGTGACCAAGCCGTTCAGCCTGGAAGAGGTTCTCGCCCGGTTGCGCGGCCTGCTGCGCCGCGCGGGCATGGCACGCCGGGTCGGCGACGCGGACCTGCTCACCGTCGGCGCGCTGACCATGGACGAGGACGCCCGGGAGGTCACCCGGGACGGCACCGTCGTCGAGCTGACCCCGACCGAGTTCGAGCTTCTGCGCTTCCTCATGCGCAACCCGCGCCGGGTGCTGAGCAAGGCCCAGATCATGGACCGGGTGTGGAGCAACGACTTCGGCGGGCAGGCCCACGTGGTCGAGCTCTACATCAGCTACCTGCGCAAGAAGATCGACGCGGGCCGGCAGCCGATGATCCACACCGTGCGCGGGATCGGATACGTGCTCAAACCGGCGGCGGGATGAGGATCGGCGCGGCGGCGCGGGACGCGCTCGTCGCCCGGCTCACCGGCGGCACGATGTTCCGGACCGCCATGGCACGCACCGAGGCGGAGCAGGCCGTGCCGTTCACCACCGGCGACCGGGCTCGCCCGGCCGCCGTCGAGCCCGACGGCGGGGCGAGTGCTGGGCGGGCGGCTCGCCGACCTGATCGGGACCGAGCGGGTGGTGCTCGCCGGCCGGCCTGCGGCCGATGACCGAACCGGGCCGCGGGCCGCTACTGGGTCTCCTGGACGAGGGTGGCGGCCTGGCCGGAGAAGCGCACGTTGACGTTGTGCGGCGAGGTCTTCGCCCAGTCGTCGAATCCGTCGATGCCGCACCTGGAGGACTCGGCGGGCGGGGCGGAGCCGTCCGGGCACTGGCCCCCGGCGACGATCACGGTGGTGCTGTCGGCGGTGAAGAAGACGACGTCGCCGACGGTGAACTTGCCCGGCGCGAGGTAGCGCAGCCGTCCCCACTTCGACCCGATCTGCTGGCCGCCTTGCGCGACGGGAGTGTGCTGGGCTGTCGGGGCGCCCGAACCGCCCGAGTCCCCAGGGGCGGAGGTTTCGCCCGGAGCGGAGGTGCCGCCCGGCGCGGGCGCGGAGTCGGTGGGCGACGAGGGCGCCGCCGCGGAGTTGCCGCCGCCATCGCCGATGCCGCCGCAGGCCGTCAGGCCGAGCGCCAGTGCCGCCGTCACCCCGGTGATCGCGATCTTCCGCATGGGGCCTCGCTCCCGTCCTCGGTGCGCGATCTTCGTGATCGCGCTGTGCTGGGTGAGATGCCGGCGTGGGCCGGCGGGTTGGCGCGTCGGGATGTGATCAATCCGACCCGGTGCGTTCCGAACCTGCGGGCCGGTACGGGCGTCCGGATGTCCCGGCGGCTAGAGAAGTCGCGCAGTCCCGGATCCTTCTCGCGCGGCCTGTGCGGCCGGGGCGGGGGGAACGCAGCCGCGCCGAAGACGCTCAGGGCCGTCAGACCTGTTGGTCTGACGGCCCTGTCCGGCCGGTTCATGGTCACGCCTTGTTGAAGGTGTTCTTGGCCCAGAGGTAGGAGACGACGGCGATGCCGACGCACCAGGCGGTGGCGATGGCGGCGCTGTTGCCGATCGGGGTGCCGAGGAGGAGGCCGCGGACGGTTTCCATGATCGGGGTGAAGGGCTGGTACTCGGCGAACCAGCGCAGGGCGGTGGGCATGGAGTCGGTGGGGACGAAGCCGCTGCCGAGGAAGGGGAGCAGGATCAGGGGCATGGGGGCGTTGCTGGCGGACTCGGGGGTCTGGGCCTTCAGGCCGAGGGCGACCGCCAGCCAGGTGATGGCCACCACGAACAGGGTGAGCAGGCCGGCGGTGGCGAGCCACTCGACGGCGGTGGCCTTCGGGTCGAAGCCCATGACCAGGGCGACGCCGATCAGGACGGCCATGCCGAGGAGCTGCTGGATCACGGCGCCGACGACGTGGCCGGTCAGGATCGACGGCCGCCAGATCCGCATGGTCCGCAAGCGGGCGATGATGCCTTCGGTCATGTCGCTGGCGACCATGACCGCGGTTCCGGTCGCGGCTGTCGCCACGGCCATGAGCAGGATGCCGGGGACGACGTAGTCGACGTAGGCCCCGCGGCCGCCGCCCAGGCCGGCGCCGAGGGTGCCGCCGAAGACGTAGACGAACACGAGCAGGAGGATGACGGGGGTGGCGACCAGCTGGATGGTCATGGAGGGGTAGCGGATGAGGCGTTTGAGCTGGCGCCGGATCATGGTGGACGAGTCGCGTGCGGCGAGGGCGAGGGTGCTCATCGGTTGGTCTCCTGCTTCTGGCCGGTGAGGGTGAGGAAGACGTCGTCGAGGTCGGGGGTGTGCACGCTGAGGTCGGCCGGTTCGATGCCCGCCGCGTCCAGTCGGGTGAGCAGTTCGCGCAGTGCGGCGACACCGCCGTCGGAGGGGACCTGGAGCGTGAGCCGGTCGTCGTCGGACGGGTCCACGAAGCCGCGGCCGAGCGTGCCGAGCGCGTCCTTGAGCGTGTCGTCGTCGGTGAACCGCAGCGACACGTGGCCGCCGGGGATGAGCCGCTTGAGCTCTTCGGCGGTGCCTTCGGCGATCAGCCGTCCGTGGTCGAGGAGGGCGATGCGGTCGGCGAGCTCGTCGGCCTCCTCGAGGTACTGGGTGGTGAGGAAGATGGTGACGCCGCTCGCGACGAGTTCGCGCACGATCTGCCACATGGAGCGCCGGCTGCGCGGGTCGAGGCCGGTGGTGGGCTCGTCCAGGAAGATCAGGCGGGGGTCGCCGACCAGGGTCATCGCCAGGTCGAGCCGGCGCTGCATGCCGCCGGAGTAGGTCGCGGCGGTCTTGCCCGCGGCGTCGACCAGGTCGAAGCGCTCCAGCAGCTCGGCGGCCTTGCGCTTGCCGTCCTTGCGGGGCAGGTGGTGCAGGTCGGCCATGAGGAGCAGGTTCTCCTCGCCGGTGAGCAGCTTGTCGACGGCCGAGTACTGGCCGGTGACGCCGATCGCGCCGCGCACGTCGTCGGGCTGCCGGGCCAGGTCGAACCCCGCGATCTGGACGGTGCCGCCGTCGGCCGCGATCAGGGTGGACAGGATCTGGACGGTGGTGGTCTTGCCTGCCCCGTTCGGGCCGAGCAGGGCGAAGACGGTGCCTTGCGGGACGGTCAGGTCGATGCCGTCGAGCACGACCTTGTCGCGGTAGGACTTGCGCAGCCCGTTCGCCGCGATGGCCAGGTCCTTCATGGGGGGCTCCTAGGAGAAGGGGTGCGGGTCAGAGACTGCGGGCGGTGATGTCGCCGTAGGCGGTGGTCGCGCGGATGTCGAGCTGGGCGGAGCCGTCGTTCTTGAGCGCGTTGCTGACGCGGCCGTAGGAGGTGCCGGCGTCCAGCGAGGCCGAGACGCCGGGGGCGGCGCCGACCGAGATCGCGCCGTGCCCGGTGCGCAGGGTGACGGTGCCGCTCACGGCCTCGGTGATCCGGATGTCGCCCTTGCTGGAACTGATGTCCGCGGGGCCGCCCAGGCGGCCGACCTCGACGTCGCCCGCCTCGATGGTGAGGCGGACGCTCGCGGCCTCGTCGATCTTGATCTGGCCGTGCGCGCCCTTGAAGGCGATGTCGCCGAGCCGTCCGACGACCCGGAACTCGGCGCTGGCGGCCTTGGCCTCGATGTGCGACCCGGCGGGCAGTTGGACGGCCACCTCGACGGATCCGGAGGCGCCGAACAGCTGGTTGGTCTCCGGGGCGTGGATCCGCAGGACGCCGTCGCCGTACTCGACCGTGATCTGCTCCGCGGCCTTCACGTCGCGGCCCTTGGAGGCGTTCGCGGGCCGGACGTCGACCGCGGTGTCGGCGCGGTCGGCGGCGATGAACTGCACGCGCCCGGCGGGGATGTTCAGGACGGCGGAGATCGGTGCTGTGGTGTCGAACTTCTGCATCGTGCTCTCCCTGCGGCTCTTCGTTTCGAACAACGCAAAAGCTACGTTGCTTTCCAAATTCGTTCAAGCAACTCGTTGCGACTCAACTTCATTCATGCAGGTCAGAGCCATGGAATCGTTGCAGTGGAGGTGAAGGCTAACGCAATTCCGAGAGTCGTCGTTGCGATGAGATGCCGGTGAACGCTAAGGTGAAGACCTCAGGGAGCATGAAGGAGAACGCGATGCCCGCAGGCAGGCTCACCCAGCAGGACCGCCAGCAGATCGCCGTGGGGCTGGCCGACGGCCTCGCCTATGCGGAGATCGCCAGACGGCTCGATCGTCCGACCTCGACGATCACGCGTGAGGTGATGCGCAACGGCGGTCCCACCGCCTACCGCGCCGACCTGGCCCACCGCGCCACCGAGCGCCGCACTCAGCGGCGCAGGCAGGCCGCGCCCCGGGGGGCGGAAGCGCCCCCGCAGGTCCACGGACGCGACGCCGAGGCCGTGCGCGAGTTCGAGGAGACGTTCACCACCGTCATGATGGCCTCCGGCCTGCCCAAGATGATGGCCCGGGTGCTGGTCTGCCTCTACACCATCGACTCCGGCAGCCTCACCGCGTCCGAGCTCGCCCAGCGCCTCCAGGTCAGCCCGGCGACCATCTCCAAAGCGATCGCGTTCCTGGACGGTCAGAACCTCGTCCGCCGGGAACCCGGCGAACGCCGCCGTGAGCGCTACTTCGTCGACGACGACCTCTGGTACCAGGCGATGGTGGCCAGCGCCCGGTCCAACACTCAGCTCGTCGAGACCGCGCGCCAAGGCGCCGGCATCCTCGGCCCTGGCACCCCGGCCGCCGTCCGCCTCGAGAACGTCGCCCGCTTCCTCGACTTCGTCGGCGAGAGCATGACCCGCGCCTCGGAGCAGGCCCGCGAAGTCCTCTACACCAACACCGAAGCGACCTCGGACGGCACTGCCGACCCAAGTTCGGACCGCGGTTAGACGGCCGACGCGAGAGCGCGGAGCCGGACGGCGAGCTGGTCAGGCGGGAGTGAGTTCAGGCAGGGCGAAGAGGCCCGACAGGCGGCTCAGCGCCTCGGGCACGGCCCGGTAGTACACCCACGTCCCGCGTCGCTCGCCTTCGATCAGCCTGGCCTGGCGCAGCACCTTCAAATGGTGGGAGATCGTCGGGCCGGTCAGCTCGAACGGGCCGGTCAGGTCGCACACGCACGCCTCGCCGCCCTCGTGCGAGGCGATCAGGTTCAGCAGCCGGAGCCGGACCGGGTCGGCCAGCGCCTTGAACACCCGGGACAACTCCACCGCCTCAGCCTCAGCCATGACCTGCCCGGTCAGCGGCGCGCAGCAGGCCGGCGCGGTCTCGTCCTCAAGCTCCGACTCGGACATGGCTCTAATTTGACATCTATCTATCCAGCGGGGCAAACTCGCGGCTACTTAGACAAGTATCGAAACAGCGGGTCGGATGAAGAGGCCGCGCACCCGGATCACCAGCCCCGCCCCGCGCGAAGCGGCCGGGTCCAGGTGCAGGGATGAGGAGATCTTCGTGAGTGAGAACGAGCAGTCCGGCTCCCAGGACGATGCCGCCGGCGGTGGGCTTCCGGTCGTGGTGATCGGGGCCGGGCCGATCGGGCTGGCCGCCGCGTCGCACCTGGCCGAGCGCGGCCGGGACTTCATCGTGCTGGAGGCCGGGGACACCGCCGGTGCGGCGGTCTCGCAGTGGGGACACGTCCGGCTGTTCTCACCGTGGCGATACGACACCGACGCCGCCGCCCGTCGCCTGCTGGAGCCCACCGGATGGGCCCTGCCCGCCCCCGAGGCGCTGCCGACGGGCGCCGAGCTGGTCCGCGACTACCTCGCGCCGCTCGCCGCGGTCCCCGCCCTCGCGAGCCGGATCCGCACCGGCACCCGCGTGGTCGCCGTGTCCCGGCAAGGTGTGGACGCCACCCGCACCATCGGCCGCGACGAGCATCCGCTGCTGGTGCGCACCCTCGATGCGGCCGGACGGGTCCGCGACATCACCGCCCGTGCGGTCATCGACGCCTCGGGCACCTGGGGCCGTTCCAACCCGCTCGGCCATTCGGGGCTGCCCGCGCCGGGCGAGGAGCAGGCGGCGCCCTACCTCACGGGGCCGCTCCCCGACGTCCTGGGCCGCGACCGTGACCGCTTCGCGGGCAGGCACAGCCTGGTCGTCGGCATGGGCCATTCGGCCGCCAACACCCTGCTCGCCCTGGCCGAACTCGCCGAGGCCGAGCCCGGGACCCGCATCACCTGGGCGGTGCGCGGCGATTCGGTCGCCCGGCTGTACGGCGGCGGCGACGCCGACGGACTGCCCGCGCGCGGCGCGCTCGGCTCCCGGCTGAAGAAGGCCGTCGACGCCGGTGCGATCGAGCTGATCCGTGCCTTCACCATCACCGGCTTCGCCGCCCCCGCGGGAGGCCCGGCGGCCGGGTCGCTCACCGTCTCCGGCACGACCTCCGCGGGTGAGCGCCTGATCTCGACCGCCACTGTGGTGGCCGCGACCGGATTCCGGCCCGACCTGGACATGCTGCGCGAAGTCCGCGTCGAGCTCGATCCCGCGACCGAGGCGCCGGTCCGGCTCGCGCCGATGATCGATCCCGACTTCCACTCCTGCGGGACCGTCCCGCCGCATGGCGAGCGCGACCTGGCCCACCCCGAGTCCGGTTTCTACATCGCCGGGATGAAGAGCTATGGCCGCGCCCCGACGTTCTTGATGGCCACCGGATACGAGCAGGTCCGTTCCATCGTCGCCGCCCTGGCCGGGGACCGGGCCGCCGCCGACGCCGTCGAACTCGACCTGCCCGAGACCGGCGTGTGCTCCACCGACCTGCCGGGTGAGGACGAGGCCGGCGGCGGCTGCGGCAGCTCCTGCGGCACCGAGCCCGCGACCCTGGCCGAACCTGTGGACGAGGTGGCGGACGGCCTCACGGCCGAGTCCCCGTGTTGTGGCTCCACTCCGCAGCCGGTCTCCATCGGCGCCCCCGCCGATGCCGGACTGGGGTTCGCCACCGGACGCCTTCATGGCCGCTCCGGTGACACTGGACGCACTGAAGCCTGATCCGGCCGTCCGCCCGGAGTTCACGTGAACCGCGCTTTCCGCGCCTCGGCGGCGACCTCGGCCGCCTGGGCGGGGTGGGGGCAGGTCGCCGGGCGCCTCGGCTACGCCGCACTTGTCCCGTGACTCAGCCCGTCAACGATATCATTTTGTGATGATGTCAGTCGAGAATGATGTGTTGCGCCTGCTGGCCGATCCCCTGCGCGCGCGGATCGTGTCGCTGCTGGCGACCGAGGCGTTGTGCACCTGCCACCTGGTGGAGGAGACCGGCGCCAAGCAGACCAACATCTCCAACCACCTGCGCGCCCTGCGCCAGGCCGGACTGGTCGACACCGAACCCTGTGGCCGCTTCACCTACTACCGGCTGCGCCCGGAAGCGATCGACGCACTGGCCGCGAGGCTGACGGGCCTGGCCGATGCCGCCCGCCAGGTCCAGACCCACCAGCGGAAGAGGCCCTGTACGTGACCGGCACCCAGACCGCGGCCGGCCCGGCGGAGACCGGGTCCGCCCTCGTGGCGAGCCTGTCCAGGCTGGACCGCTTCCTGCCGGTGTGGATCATCGTCGCGATGGCGGCCGGACTCGGCCTGGGCCGGGCCGTCCCCGGCCTGGACGAGGCCCTGTCGAAGGTCCAGGCCGGCGGGATCTCGCTCCCGATCGGGCTGGGCCTGCTGGTGATGATGTACCCGGTGCTGGCCAAGGTCCGCTACGACCGGCTGGACGCAGTCACCGGCGACCGCCGCCTGATGGCCTCCTCGCTGGTGCTCAACTGGATCGTCGGGCCCGCCGTCATGTTCGCGCTGGCGTGGATCTTCCTGCCGGACCTGCCCGAGTACCGCACCGGCCTGATCATCGTCGGCCTCGCCCGCTGCATCGCCATGGTCATCATCTGGAACGACCTGGCCTGCGGCGACCGCGAGGCCGCCGCCGTCCTGGTCGCGCTCAACTCGGTGTTCCAGGTCGTCGCGTTCGGTGCGCTCGGCTGGTTCTACCTCGACGTCCTGCCCGGATGGCTCGGCCTGGCCACCGACGACCTGCACTTCTCCGTCGGCAAGATCGTCGTCAACGTCCTGGTCTTCCTCGGCGTCCCGCTGCTGGCCGGCTACCTCACCCGCCGGTTCGGGGAGAAGGCCCGCGGACGGCAGTGGTACGAGGAGCGCTTCCTGCCCCGCATCGGGCCGGTCGCCCTCTACGGGCTGCTGTTCACCATCGTCATCCTGTTCGCGCTCCAGGGCGACAACATCACCGACCGGCCCGCCGACGTCGCCCGCATCGCGCTTCCGCTGCTGGTCTACTTCGCACTGATGTGGGGCGGGTCGTTCGCCCTCGGCCGCGCCGTCCACCTCCCGTACGCGCGCACCGCCACCCTGGCCTTCACCGCGGCGGGCAACAACTTCGAACTGGCCATCGCCGTCGCCATCGGCACCTTCGGAGTCACCTCCGGCCAAGCCCTCTCCGGCGTCGTCGGCCCGCTGATCGAGGTCCCCGTCCTCGTCGCCCTTGTCTACGTCTCCCTCTGGCTCCGCCGCCGCTATGCCGGACAGGCGGACAAGGAGGCCGGCCGGTCATGATCTGCCTCGACCGCGGGGAACCAAGGCCGCCGCCGAACTCGAACCCGGCCATCGTCCGCCACGTTCACCCCGAGGGAACCCAATGACCGACAAGCCCAGCGTCCTGTTCGTCTGCGTCCACAATGCCGGACGTTCGCAGATGGCCGCCGCCTACCTCACCCACCTGACCAGCGGCGCCGTCGAAGTCCGCTCCGCCGGGACGGCCCCAGGCGACCAGGTCGACCCCGCCGTGGTGGAGGTGATGGCCGAAGAGGGCATCGACATCTCCACCGAGATCCCCAAGGTCCTCACCGTCGACGCCGTCCAGGCCAGCGACGTCGTCATCACCATGGGCTGCGGCGACACCTGCCCGGTCTTCTCCGGCAAGCGCTACCTCGACTGGCGACTGGACGACCCCGCCGGCCAAGGCGTCGAAGCCGTGCGCCCCATCCGCGACCAGATCCGAGCCCGCATCGAGGAACTCGCCACCGAACTCACCAGCAGCCTCGAAGCGTGACCGCGGAACCGCCGACGCGGGCAGCCGCGATCACGAAGACCTGACGGACTTCTCCCCTGCGGCTGTCGTGGCCAAGGACAGACACCCTCATCGGTCTGGTGGCCCAGGTGGACGGGCGGGCTGACACGGAGTGCCGGGAGGCTGGGAAAACGCTGCCCGATTCGGAACAGAATCCCAGCGTTCCCGTGCGAGCAGGTCTTCGCAAAATAGGTCACAAGGTTCTTCTCGGCCATCGATATGTTCATTTTGCCGGTATTGGCGGATCGGGTCACTTTACCGTCGCGCCATTGACCCACTCGGACCTCCTTGTTATGGTCACTCCGAGTAAAGAAACATCCACGCGGAGTCTTTGCGATGCCCATCACCTGGGCTGTCGCGCAGCCGGTTCTTCGACCTCAATGGAGGAGAACAAACCGGTCGAGCACGCAAATACAAGGAGGGTAAGCCATGAGATCTGGCCCCAAGCCGCCCAGTGACCTGACGAAGCACAAGGGCATCGAGACCGTCCGCCAGATCCAGGGCCTGATGCTCCTGTGCTCGGTACTGCCGCCGGACGGAAAGATGCGCGAGATGCTCAAACTCGCGCTCGAGGTCCGCAATGAGGAGTTCCCGGCCGACATCGAGCCGATCAGCGACCTTCACCCGCAGGCCACCAAGACCTGGCTCGAGTTCTTCTGGACTCGGGTCGGTATATCCGCCAAGGAAAGGGAGTTGATCGACTGGCAGAACGACAAGCCGAAAATGGATATCGCCGTCGAAGAGCTACAGAAGGCCGAGCGGCAGCTCGGCATAAAGCTGGCCCCCCAGACGGTCCAGTGAACAGCACCAGACCAGGAGGAAAAATGTCACCGAGCACCATTCTTCGCCACGCCGCCGCCGACGCGGACTTCCGCGCCGAACTCCTCACCGGAGCGGGACACTTCGGCGTCCCCGCCGCCGCCGTCCCCACCGCGGTCGAGCAGCAGGACACCGCGTCGCTGGGCTACTGGACCGAGGGCGTCGCCGCCGTCGACGCCTACGCCTGCGCCTCGACCTGTAGCTCGGGTCCGTTCACCTTCGCGTGCGACGGAAGCACCAAGAACTAACCAGCTCCACCGAAGTGCCCCGGCCTAGCGCCGGGGCGAGCGGAAGCACGGATGGGCCGAAGCCATCGGCCCATCACCCGCCCTTTCGACGCAGCCGAGGAGCCCGCCCGCGTGAAGCCGACCTACCCCGTGGACCTCGCGGCCCGGGCCGCCAACCTGTCCGAGCGGATGCGGATCGTGTCCGCTCTGGGCTCGCCCGACGCCGCGGAGCCGCTGGAACCCTTCGACGTCTGGAAGATCGACCGGCTGGCCGCCAAGCTGGCCGCCAAGTTCGGCGCGGAGACCAGCCCGCGGCCGGGGCGGACGCGGCACACCGAGCAGTCGCTGGGCGAGACCCTGCGGGCCTACCGCGGGCACGAGCTCGGCCTCACCGATCCCGACGGCCGGCTGGGCCGGATGCTGGCGGAGCTCCACGACGGCTGGCTGCCCGCCTACCGGGCCGCGCTGGACGGGTTCGACTCCGCCGGCGACGCGTCCGCGGCGGCGGACTGGCGCGAGGACGACGTCTACTACGGCCGGCTCGCCACCGCCTGCGAGCCCTTCCTGGTCGACCTCGGCCGCCGGCTGGCCCGGGCGATCGACGACGGCGCCGCGTCCGCGGTCCGCGTCGATCCCCGGCTGATCGCCGACTTCCAGACCTACCTGCTCGACCGGTTCGAGCTGGCGCTGGCCTGGGCGGTGGAAGCCGACGCGAAGGTGCACTGCCGGCTGCACGGCATCGACCCGGCGAGCGCGACCCGCGAGGACTACCTCGCCTACCTCGACAAGACGTTCGCCGACGCCGACGCCTACCACCGCTTCTACCTGGAGTTCCCCCTCCTGGGCCGCTGGCTCGCCCAGGCCACCGGGCTGCTCGCCGAGCACGGCGCCCAGATGATCGCCCGGCTCCGGGACGACGCCGCCGAGCTGTCCGGGGCGCTCTTCGGCGGGCGGCCGATCGCAGCGGTGCGCACCGCGCAGCTCGGCCGCTCGGACCACCACGCCGGGGGCCGCAGCGTCGCGATCGTCGAGGTCGAGCTCGCGGACGGCGCGTCCGGGACCGTGGTCTACAAGCCCCGCGGCCTCGAGGGCGAGGTCGGGTTGCAGGGGCTGCTGGCGCGGCTGCGCGACGACGGCGTCCTCGGCTACGCCGAGCGGGCCGTGCTCCCCAAGGACGGCTACGGCTTCGAGGCGCTGATCCCGTCAGGCCGCAACCGGGTCGCCACCCGGGAGCAGGCCGAGCACGTCTACGCCGAGCTCGGCGGCTACCTGGCGATCTTCTACGTGCTGGGCGGCGGCGACCTGCACTTCGAGAACGTCCTCGTCGCGGACGGCCACGCCTTCATCTGCGACTGCGAGACGGTGCTCGGGGCCCTGCCCAAGGGGCATCCGCGCCCGTCGGGCACCCTGATGGACTCGGTCTTCAAGACCGGCCTGATCGAGTGGCCGAGGGGCGGCGCGGCGCCCGAGGGCGAGATGCGGATCAGCGGCTACACCGGCGGCGGCGGCTACGAGATGCCGATGCCGGTGCCCCAGGTCGACCGGCGGCAGTCCTTCGAGTCGTCGGTCACGCACCGCGAAGGGGTGCGGGTCGAGCCGGGGGCCGCCAACCGGGTGTTCATCGGCGACGAGCTGACGCACGCCGAGGACTACGCCGAGGCCATCGGATCCGGCTTCGACCGGGTCTACCAGTGGTTCCAGCGGCAGCCCGACGAGGCGATCGCGTGCGTCTCCGAGCTGTTCGCCGGTTCCAGCGTCCGCTTCATCAACTGGAGCACCCAGGTCTACTCGCAGCTGCTGGCGGCGGCCCGGCATCCCCGGTGCCTCCTGGAGCCGCTGGAGGTCGACCTGCTGGTCAACACCGTGCGCACCTTCCCGCGCAAGTGGGACCAGGACGCGGCCCTCCCGGACTGGGAGCTGGTGTCGATGTGGCGGCAGGACGTCCCGCTGTTCACCGTCGAGGCGGGCAGCATCGGGCTCGTCCACGATCACGAGTCCGACGTGCAGGCGGAGCTGGAGGTGAGCCCGCTCGGCCACGCCGCCTCCCGGATCAGGGGGTTGTCCTCGCAGAACCGCGGCCAGCAGCGCCAGTACATCGCCGCCGGGCTGTCCGGCGGCGACGTCGCGAGCCCCGAGTTCGCCGCCACATGCGTCGAGCAGGCGGCCGGGCTCGGCGAACTGCTCTGCGAGATGCTCCGCGAGCCGGGTGCGCCCGCCCCGTGGACGTCCTTCGTGATCACCGGCGAGGGGCGGAACGAGGTCGACATCGAGGGCGACCTCTACAACGGCTCGGGCGGCATCGCCCTGTTCCTGGCCTACCTCGACGCCCTCGATCCGCGCCCGGAGTTCCGCGCCGCCGCGCGGCGGGCCCTCGACCACGCCGCCGCCACGGTCGACCGGGGGCGCATCGGTGCCTTCACCGGGCTCGGCGGGATGATCTACCTGCTCACGCACCTGCACCACCTGTGGGGCGAGCGCGCCCTGCTCGACCGCGCCCTCGAACTGGGCGACGAGCTGGCCGGGCGCATCGATGCGGACGAGCAGCTGGACGTCTTCCACGGCGTGGCCGGGCTCATCCCGGTGCTGATGGGGCTGGCGGGCGCGGCGGACGGCCGGGGCCTGGAGCAGGCGCACCGGTGCGCCGGGCATCTGCTGCGCCGCGCGGAGGCCGACGGCGACGTCCTCTCCTGGCCCGGCTCCGACCTCGGTGCCGCCGGGGGCAACCTGACCGGGCTGTCCCACGGGGCCGGCGGCGTCGGCTGGGCGCTGATCGCGCTGGGCCGGCTCACCGACCGGCCCGAGTACGTCTCGGCCGGGCGGCGGGCCTTCGCCTACGAGTCCCGCCACTTCGACGAGAGCGCGCAGGACTGGTACGACCTGCGCGAGTTCCCCGGCGGGACGCTGTGGCGGGGACGCCACTACGCCAACGCCTGGTGCAACGGCTCCTCGGGCATCGGGCTGACCCGCATCCGGAGCTGGGCCCTGCTCGGCAAGGACGACGACGCGCTGCTGACCGAGGCGCGGCAGGCGCTGACGGCGACGATGCGCAACTTCCCGCGTTTGATGAACGATTCGCTGTGCCATGGCCGGTCGGGCAACGCCGAACTGTTCCTGCGGTTCGCGCTGCTGGCGGACGAGCCGGCGTTCCGCCTGGAGGCCAACGTCCAGGTGCAGGCGCAGTGGCGCAACCTTGAGGACGCCCCGCCGGGATCCGCCAGTGGGTTCTTCCCCGGGCTGATGCTCGGCATGTCCGGTTTCGGGATGCACTTCCTGCGGTTGGCCCATCCCGAGCGGGTCCCCTCGGCGCTGCTCCTGGACGCCCCGCCGGCACCCGCGTCAATCTGAGGAGTGATGTGACACATGTCTGTTGAGTCCTGCGCGGCCTTCCTACGGGTCGCCCTCCGTGACACCCGGTTCAGGCAGCAGATGAAGGCCATGACCGCGGTCGCGGAGATGATCCGCCTCGGCCGCGCCCACGGCTACCTCTTCGACGAGCGGGATCTGGCGGTGGCGTCCTCTTCGCCGGACCTCGCCGAGGCCGCGCCCGTGGTGCGGTCGGCGCCCTCGGAGACCGGGCCGACCGCGTTCTACCACCATGAGTACGACATGGACCAGATCCCCGGGTTCGCGGCCGTCATCGACCAGCTGCCGGCGTTGAAGATCAAACCGTCCACGGTCGACCTCGCGCGTTTCGACGAGGGGTTCCGGGCCGAGGACCTGCGCTCCACCTCGATGGTGCCGGGCGGCAGGGAGCACCGCCGGTGGCGTGCCGGGCTGGGCGCCCAGGCGGGCCCGCGGGACAGGCGCGACTTCCACCTCGTCAACCTGGACGAACACGTCGAGCACGAGGAGTACGACGCCTACTATGCGGCCAAGACCCGGCTGGTCGACGCGCTGGAGAAGGTCTTCGGCGGTGAGGTCCGGCTGTCGGGCAGCATGTGGTACCCGCCGTCGAGCTACCGGTTGTGGCACACCAACGAGGAGCAGCCCGGCTGGCGGATGTACCTGATCGACTTCGACGAGGACTTCGCCGACCCCGAGCAGACCTCCTTCTTCCGCTACCAGCACCCCGAGACCCGCGAGCTGGTCACCCTGTCGGAACGGCCCCGGATGGCCCGGTTCTTCAAGGTGGAGCAGGATCCCGACCGGCTGTTCTGGCACTGCATCGTCAACCCGACGCAACGGCATCGGTGGAGCTTCGGCTGCAACGTCCCCGACACCTGGTTCGACGACATCGCGGGCCGGTCGTGAGCGTGCGGCCGGACGCCTCCGCCATGGACGCGTCCCCCACGGACGCCGCTCTCGCCGATGGGCCCGCCGGGTCCGCTCGGGTGACGCCCGCGATCCGGGCCACCGGCCTGCGCAAGCGGTACCCAGGCGTCGACGCGGTGGACGGCGTCGACCTGACGATCGCCCCCGGCGAGAGCTTCGGGTTCCTCGGGCCCAACGGGGCGGGCAAGACCACCACGATCGCGATGCTGTGCACGCTGGCGGTGCCCACGTCCGGCCGGGTCGAGATCGCCGGCCATGACACCCGGACGGACGCCGCGGCGGCGCGCCGCCGGATCGGGTTGATCTTCCAGGAGACCACCCTGGACGGCGAGCTGACCGCGGCCGAGAACCTGAGGTTCCACGCCGACCTGTACAACGTCCCGGTGGCGCAGGTCCCGGCGCGGATCGAGGAGACGCTCGCGCTGGTCGGGCTGACCGGCTGCCGCGACCAGGTGGTGCACACCTTCTCCGGTGGCATGCGCCGCCGCCTGGAGATCGCGCGGGCGCTGCTGCACCGCCCGCAGATCCTCTTCCTGGACGAGCCCACGATCGGGCTGGACCCGAACGCGCGCGCCCAGGTCTGGCGCTACCTGCGGCACGTGTGCGAGAACGAGGCGGTCACCCTCTTCCTGACCACGCACCACCTCGAAGAGGCCGAGCAGTGCGACCGCATCGCGATCATCGACGCGGGCCGGATCGTCGCGCAGGGCAGCCCCGCCGAGCTGAAGTCGGTGCTCGGCGCCGACCGGGTGGACCTGCGCACCGGCGACGACGCGGCGGCGGCGCTGCTGATCGGCGAGCGCCTCGGCCTCGACGTGACCCGGGGCCGCCAGGGGCTGTCTTTCCAGGTGCCGGGCGGAGCGCGGGTGCTGCCGCGGCTGCTCACCGAGCTCGACGTCCCCGTGTACGAGGCGCGGGTCACCTCGCCCAGCCTGGACGACGTCTTCCTGCACCACACCGGGCACCGGATCCGCGACGAGGCGCCGCCGGAACCGTCCGGCGTGCCGGACGCCGCGTCCCGCGCGGTGCGGGTCCCCGCGGCGTCCGAGGTCGGCAGGGGCGGGCCGCGGGCGGAGCTGCGCGCCATGGGGATGGTGTGGCGGCGCGAGATGCTGCACTTCAGGCGGGACCACCTCGGAGCCGCCATCTCCCTGGTCCAGCCGCTGGTGTTCCTGTTCATCCTCGGCGTCGGCCTGGCGAAACTGATGCCCGGCTCCAACGGGGACGCCTACCAGCTCTTCCTCTTCTCGGGGGCGCTGGTGACGGCCGCGCAGGGGCCCGCGCTCGCCACCGGGACCTCGATCATGTGGGACCGGCAGGGCGGCTTCCTGCGCGAGATGCTCGCGGGCCCCGTCAGCCGGAGCTCGCTGCTGGTCGGGAAGTGCCTGGGCGGGACGACGGTGGCCACCTGCCAGGCCGGCATCCTGCTCGCCACCGCGGGCCTGGTCGGAGTCCCCTTCGACGGCGTCCTGATCGCGCTGCTGCTGGGCGAGCTGGTGCTGGTCTCGCTGACCATGACCATCCTGAGCGTGCTGCTGTCCACCCTCATCCGGCGCCCGCAGACCTTCGGCACGGTGCTGACCGTCATCATGGCGCCGCTGGTGTTCCTGTCCGGCTCGTTCTTCCCGCTCAGTGCGATGCCCCCGTGGATGGCGGGGGTGGCGCTGGCCAACCCGCTCACCTACGCGGTGGACGTGATGCGCCGCACCGTCACGGCCTACCTGCCCGACACCCCGTCCCAGCTTTTCCGGCCGCTGAGCGTGGGTTCGTGGCATCCGCCGGTGCTGCTCGAATGCGGCCTGATGGTTGCGCTCACGGCCGGCGGCCTGATCTGGGCCGCCCGCCGCTTCTCCCGCATCGACTGACCTGCCGCATCGACTGACCTGCCGCATCGACCGGCCGGCCGCATCGACCGGCCGGCCGCGCTGATCACGCCGGGGGCGCGGTCGCGCCGCCGTCCGCGGTGATCCAGCTGCCGTGGAAGCCGGTCGGGACCCGGCGGGGAAGCCGTACCCGGGCGACCTCGGTGAGGTCGGAGGCGGCCAGGACCAGCAGCTCGGATCCGGCGCACGCGCGGTCCGACACGATGGACAGCAGCCAGCCGTCGTCTTCGTCCCGGCCGCCGGAGGCCGGGACGAAGACGGCCTCGCCGGCGTCGGCTCCCAGCTCACGCGCGAGGGTGGTGCCGGAGGCGGTGTCGTACTTGAGGATCGCGTCGTCTCCGACCGTGTAGAGGTAACGGCCGTCGCGTCCGACGAAGGCGTCGTTGAGCGTCGGGAACTCCATGCTGCGGTCGTCGAGCCGTTCCTCTTTCACCGTCCCCGTTCCCGGGTCGAGCGTCCATCGATGGAGCTGTGGGAGCCCGGTCTTGGAGGCGGCCTGTACCGGATCGACCGCGCCCCCGATATCGCCCCAGATGGCGTTGAAGGCCGCCGCGCCGTACCGCACGGCATCGAGCACGACCCGGCCGGAGGCGTCCTCGTGGGCGTTGCCGACGTGGAACACGTAGCAGGGGTCGATCTCGAACCACCGGACGGCGCCGCCGCGGTCCATCACGCCCAGCCGGGCGCCGTAGGAGTCGTCCCACCTGATCGGCATGCCCTTGCCCAGCAGGGACAGGTCGAAGACGGCGGGGAGGTCGAGCCAGACCACGTGGTTCTCGGTGATGGCGAAGTCGTGCATCATGGTCGGCCCGGGTACGGCGACCTCCCGGCTCTCGACGAGTTCTCCCGCTGCGGAGAGCCGGTGGTAGGTGAGGTACGGCGGACGGATGTCGTACCCGAAGAAGTGGAGTTCCCCGGTGATCGGGTCCTGCTTGGGGTGGGCGGTCATCGCCGTGGTGAGCCGGCCGTCGAAGTCGTGCGGACCGGTCGTGTCCAGCTCGGGGGTCATCTCGTAGGGGAGCCCGCCCTCCTCCAGGGCCAGGATCCGGCCGGCGTGCCGGATGACGTGGGTGTTGGCCCCGGACACGGCGAGGTCGACCGATCCGTCCGCGCGCCGGCGGGGGGCGCCTTCGAGCTCGCGGGTCCTGACCCAGCGGTTGCGATACCACTCGGCCCGGCCGCCGCGCAGCCGGATCCCGTGGATCATTCCGGCGCCCGCGAACCAGTGGCCCGGGTCCCGGCCGGGGAGCGGGTTGGGGCCGTTGCGGACGTACCGGCCGTCCAGCTCGGGCGGCAGGGAGCCGGTGACGGGCAGGTCATGGGCGTCGATCTCGTCGGGCACGGGCGCGAGGAGCCCGCTGAGGTAGCTCGAAGTCATGCCGAGGAGGCTGACATGTACACATAGGACATGTCAATAAGGGACATGTAGACTCGGTGCATGTCACTGCGCCACGCGCTGCTGGGGATGCTGGCCTACGAGCCGTCCAGCGGGTACGACCTGAAGAAGGCGTTCACGAGGGAACTGGGCGAGTACGCGTGGCACGCGCCGCACACCCGCATCTACCCCGAGCTGAACGCCCTCGCCGATGAACACCTGATCGAGGTCGTCGACGAGGGCGCGCGCGGACGCCGCGTCTACGCGACCACCGACGCCGGACGCGAGGAACTGCGCCGCTGGCTGTTCCTCCCCACCGAGCACGGCAAGGCGCGCAACACCGACACGCTCAAGCTCTTCCTGCTGACGTCGCTGGATTCTGAGGACATGCGCGCGCTGCTCCGCCAGCACGCCGACGAGAGCGCGCGTGAAGTGGAGAAGCTGACCGCCGTCGTGGTGGAGCTCGACGCCGGCCTCAAGCCCGGCGAACGCCCGCAACTCGGCCGCATGGCCGCCGAGTTCGGCCTGCGGCTCCACCAGGCCAGGCGGGACTGGGCGCTGTGGGCCCTTGACCGGGTCGCCGCGTCCCGCTGAACCGCCGGTGGCCTGAACGGATCCGCCGTGGGCCGACCTGGCAGAGCACCGGGCGGCCCTTATGCGTCCGGCGTGGAGCGCGGACTCGACAGTGTGCGAGTGAAGGCGTCGGCGGCGGTCACGGAGCGGTCGGCTCCAGCACGTCGATCTGCTGGTCGGTGGGCTTTCGGGCGGGGCGCAGGGCGATCACCAGCACGGCCGCTCCGGAGAGTGCGATCAGCATCGTCCAGACCGTGCCGACGTGCATGGCGTGGATGAACGCGTCATCGGCGGCGTGCGCCAGGCCGGGCCGATCGATCGCGGCGGCGGCGTGCCGGGCCTGCTCCGCGGAGATCCGGGCCTGGTCCCGCGCCGGGCCGGGCAGATCGTGCAGCGAGGCTTCGATCGCGCGCCGGTACGTGATCGACATGATCGTGCCGCCGATGGCGATCCCGAGCACGCTGCCGGTCTGCCGGACGGTGTTGGTGACGGCCGATCCGGCGCCGGCCCGCTCCAGCGGCAGGGTGCTCATCAGCGCCGCCGTCACCGTGCCGATCACCACGCCGATCGCGAGGCCCTGGACCAGCAGCTCGATCTCGATCCAGACGAGCGGGGTGTGCAGCCCGAAGAGCCCGACGGTGCCCATCGCCAGTGCCGCCGTGGTCAGTGCCGTCGAGGCGACGGGGCGCAGCGACCAGCGGCGGGCCAGGCGGATGCCGAGCGGCCCTCCCGCGATCGCGCCGAGTGCGGCCGGGGAGGCGGCCAGGCCCGCCTCCAGTGCCGAGAAGCCCCGTGCGCCTTGCAGGTAGAAGGCGCTGTAGAAGCCGGCGGCGGTCATGGCGAAGAGCAGCAGCCCGATCGCCGCGTTGCCGCCGCCGAACGTCCGCCGCGCGAGCAGCCGGGGATCGAAGCTGGGCTGCCGGACGCGCAGCTCGACGAGCACGAAGGCGGTCAGCAGGACCAGTCCGGCGGTGATCGGTGCCCAGACGTGCGCGGGGCTCCAGGAGGCCACCTGCCCCGCGCGGATCAGCCCGTAGGCCAGCGCGCCGAGCCCGCTGATCGACAGCAGCGGCCCGGCCGGGTCCAGTGGGCGCGGGGCGGGACTGCGGAAGTCCGGGACCAGCGTGAAGATCCCCACCAGGGTGAGCGCCACGGCCGGGACGTTGACGAGAAAGATCGAGCCCCACCAGAAGTGGTCGAGCAGGACGCCCGCGAGCAGGGGGCCCGCCGCCAGGCCGACCCCGGCGGACGCCGAGGAGACGCCGATCGCGGTCGCCCGCGCGGGGCCGGTGAAGGTCCAGGTGAGGATGGCCATGGCGGCGGGCATGATCAGCGCGCTGCCGAGGCCCATCGCGGCGCGGGCGGCGATCAGCTGGCCGGCGTCGCCGGCGTAGGCGGCCCCTACCGACGAGCCTGCGAAGGCCGCCAGTCCGGTGGCGAGCACGGTCCGGTGGCCGAAGCGGTCGCCCAGCGCGCCCGCGGTGAACATCAGGGCGGCGAAGACCAGGGTGTAGGAGCCGGTCGCCCATTGCAGCTGGGCGGGGCGGGCGCCCAGGCCGCGGGCGGGGTCGGTGAGGGTCTCGAAGGCGGTGTTGAGGATGGTGTTGTCCATCCAGATCAGCAGGGAGGACGACAGGAGCACGGCGAGGATCAACCGCTGCCTGGACTTCGGCAGCGTCGGGGACGCGGGCATGGAGACCTTCGGTACGATTGGCAGGAACCTGACGATTATCCTGGAGGATCGTCAGGAACCTGTCAATCTGAGAAGGGGTTGGGCGTTGGGTTCCCACCGGCACGAGGGCGGGGCGTTGACCTTCATGGTCCGCCGGGTCTGGTTGAACATGCGGTCGGCGATCGGGGAGGAGCTCAAGGCGTTCGGGCTGTCGACGTCGCAGTACGCCACCCTGCTGATGGCCGAGGCGCAGCCCGGGATGTCGGTCGCGGACATCGCCCGGGAGGTGGCGAGTTCCCGGCAGGCCGCCAACGAGATGCTCGGCGGTCTCGAAGCGGCGGGCCTGATCGAACGGCGGCCGAACCCGTCCGATCGGCGTACCCACCGGATCCACGTCACCGAGCCCGGGCGGGCGCGCCTGGCCGAGGCACGCATCGCCGTCGAGCGCCGAGAGGCCGAGTTGGAGGCCGGGTTCACGGCCGGGCAGCGGGCGGCGATCCGCGACTGGCTCGACGGCATCTCCGAAGCCTGCGGCTGACCCGCGCGAGGGAGGCCGCCGAGGCGGTGGCCTCCGGGGTCATCCCGTGGCCGAGAACGCCTCGGGGAGTTCGCAGACGAGGGGGGTGCCGTCCATCCAGCGGGCCAGCCGGTCGCGGTCGAGGAGGACGAGCAGGCTGCCCGCCTCGTTCACCGCCGGTTTGGTGAAATGGTTGCTGGTGACGAACACGCCGACGTGGTCGCGGTAGGTGGCGTTCACCGCGCCGACCATCTCGCGGACGTGCCGGACGCCGATGGTGCTGCTGTAGCGCTTGCACTGGACGGCGATCCGCCGGCCGTCGGGCGCCACCGCGAGGACGTCCGCGCCGCCGTCGCCCGCCTTGCCGACGATCTCGACGCGGCGGTAGCCGTCCCGGTGGAGCAGGGCGGCCGTCAGTTCCTCGAACTCCCGGCCGGTCATCTGGTCGACCCTTTCCAGGTGGGCCATCTCGCGGAGCCGTTCCGCCCGCTGCCGCGCGTCCCACCGGCGTTTCACGATGCAGACGGCGAGAACGGCGGCCAGGACCGCGGCCGTTGCGAGGATGAGGGCGATCGAGCGCCAGTGCGCCAGCACGAATCCGATCAGGAAGTAGAGGCCGACGCAGGTGACGGCGCCTGCGGCCAAGGCGAGGGCGGCCAGGAGCACGGCGTGGGGGCCGCGCCGGACGGGCGGGGAGGGTTCGTCCACGGACACCTCCGGTAACGGTCGGTTTCCCGCAGGATGACCCGCGCCTCTGACAATTCGCCCCGGAATTTCAAGATCATCGAATATTGGCCTGTTACGGGTGCTCCACGTGCGGATTTCGGTCCGGACGGGACGTCGCCCTGCGCGCCGCCAGGCTCATCGACGCGTTTCGTGAGATCACCCTGCCCGGCGCGGAGGCCATGCGCGTCCTCGACGAGCGAGCCCCCGTCCACCTGGAGGACGGGGGCTCCGGCAACCGCCTGGAGGTCGACCGCGGGCGGCTGCGCGACCTCCTGCTCGGCTCGCTGCCCGCCGGGACCATCGCTGGGGGGCCAAGGTCGCGGCGGTGCGCCCCCTCGGCGGGCGGGCGGCGCGACCCCCGCCTACACCCGGGTGTCCATGGGCGAGACCACCCTGCTGGACGCCGATGCCCGTCATCCCGGGGCCGCGGCCGTCGGCGGCGGTGGGGTGCTCTTCGCGCTCGGCGCGGGCAAGGGCTTCCTCGCCCACCGCGAATCCGGCGGGACGCTGCACACCTACGTCACCCTCACCGTCCCCGAGGGCTGGAGGTCGGGGATCGACTTCGCGGACACCGACGGCGCCAAGGCGACCCTGCTGGAGAACTTCGCCGGCTGGGACCCCGCCCTGACGGAGTTGATCAACGATGTCGAGGGTGCCCTGGTCCCGCGTCCGATCTACGCGCTGCGCGTCGGCCACGGTTGGGCGGGCACCCCCGGTGTCACCCTGCTGGCGACGCCGCCTACCTGATGTCCCCGGTCGTGGGCGAGGGCGCCAACCTCGCCATGATCGACGGGGCGGATCTCGGCCGGCCTCGTCGCCGGGCCGGTCAGGCGCCGTTCAGGACCTCGTGCAGGGCGGTGGTCGCCAGCTCCATGGCGGCCTTGTTGGCGTGGGTGTCGCGCAGCAGGTCGATCATGGCGAAGTCGTGCACCATGCCCGCCAGTCGGACGGCGGTGACCTCCACTCCCGCCTCGCGCAGCTTGGCCGCGTACGCCTCACCCTCGTCGCGCAGCACGTCGGCCTCGCCGTTGAGGACCATCGCCGGAGGCAGGCCGCGCAACTGGTCGACGCTCGCGCGCAGGGGCGAGGCGTAGACCTCGGCGCGCTGCTCGGGGGCGGTGGTGTACTGGTCCCAGAACCACTTCATGCCGTCGCGGTTGAGGTAGTAGCCCGTGGCGAACTGGTGATAGGACTCGGTGTCGAAGTCGGCGTCGGTGACCGGGTAGAACAGCACCTGGCCGACCACGTTCACGTCGCCGCGGTCCTTGGCCATGAGCGCCAGGACCGTCGCCATGTTCCCGCCGACCGAGTCGCCCGCCACCGCCATCCGGGTGGGGTCCAGCCCCTTCTCGGCGCCGTGCCGCATGACCCAGCGGGCGGCGGCGTAGCTCTGCTCGACCGCGGTCGGGTACTTGGCCTCGGGCGAGCGGTCGTACTCGGGGAAGACCACCGCGGCGTCGGAGCGGATCGCCAGCTCCCGCACCAGCCGGTCGTGCGTGTGGGCCGATCCGAAGACCCAGCCCGCGCCGTGGGTGTAGAAGATCACCGGGAGCGTCCCGGTCGCGTCCCTGGGCTTGACGATCCGCACCGGCACCACGCCGGTCGGGCCGCCGTGCACCTGGATCCACTCCTCGTCGATCTCGGGCATGGGCACGCTCGGATCGGATTGCAGCTTCTCCAGCACCTCCCGTCCCTCCTGGGGCGGAAGCTCGTAGATGTAGGGCCGCCGGGCGTTGGCGTCGGCGAACTCCTGTGCCGCCCGCTCCAGCACCACCCTGTTCTTGACGATCGTGTCGGTCACGACGTTCCCCCTCACGTGTCGGGTCCGCGCACACCTGGAGTCGTGCGCCGAACCGGGCAAGGGAAAACGCCATAAAGTTCACATACGTTACAAATGGGGCGAGTTGGGAGTGGTCACCGGATCCGCTTGATCTCACCGAAGGCCCGGTAGAAGCCCCCGCGCTCGGAGGCGCGCACGCCCTCGACCAGGTAGCGGGCACCCGGCTCCCGGATGTCCTTGGGGAACTGCACCCGCCAGCCCGCGTCGTACCCGGGGCTGGACACCCGGACGCGGAGGCGGGGGCCGTCCTCGTAGCACTCCACCACGATGCCGTCCCCGGTCTCGGAGGTGGTCTCCAAGGTGAGGCCGGGCTCCACGGCCACGAGCGACGCGGCGGCCTTGACGTCGAGCGGCTCGGGGACCGTACCCCGCTCGGCCGCCCGGATCGCCTCCTCCCCCGCGTCGATGCAGGCGAGCGTCCCGTCGGTGGTGACGATGTAGAGGCGGTCGTCGATGAACTGCATGGAGAACGCCGAGCCGCAGCCTGTGCCGAGCTTCCACAGGCGCTCGCCGTGCTGGTCGAAGCAGTACACCGACGAGTGGTTGTCGCCCGCGAACACGTACCGTCCGCTGGGGGCCGTCGCGCAGGAGAACACCGGTGCGTCGCACTTGTAGACGGCTTCGACGGAGCCGTCCTCCTTGGCCAGGCGGTAGACGCGGCTGCGGCCGGTGCCGGCGTAGACCGCTTCCCTCTCCTGCCAGCCGAACAGGACGTTCCCGTCGACCTGGGTCTGCCATCGCGGCGTGCCGTCGGAGCTGTCGTAGCGGGCCACGCCGCGCGAGTGGCCGTGGTAGATGGCGCCGGTGTCGCAGCGGACCATCCAGGCGGAGTCGCCGGTGACGTCGCGCGCCCACTGGAACTCGTCCTCGTGGTCGATCGCGGTGACCCGGCCGTTCCGGTCGGAGACGCCGAGGATCGCGTCGTCGATGTCGAGCCAGTAGATGTCGACGTCGGCGGAGATCTCGTAGGCGACCCGGGGGACCTTGCCGCTGAGGTCGTAGACCTTGCCGTCGTCGCAGCCCGCGTAGATCCAGAAGTCGTCGGCGACGATGCACTTGACCCCGTCGGGCAGCCTGAACCGGCTGGTGACCGTGCCGTCGTGGGCCACCGTGTACACGTCGCCGTGCTGGTTGCCGACCCAGCATCCGGTGCCGTCCACGAAGATGCCGAACGCCGCCGCGCCGCTGGCGAACCGCCACAGCACCGGCGCCTGGCTGGCCGTGGACCTGCTGCTGGCGATGGCGCGCCGGGTGACCGCGCGGCGCTGCCGGACGCCCCGAACGGCGGGGGCGTAGCCCTTGCGCACCTTCTCGCCGATCTTCTTCTGCGCCGCCGCGTCCGCCGCCTGCGCGGTGGGGAACGCCGTCGTCCTGGCCTGTCCGGGAGTGCCGATACGGCCGTACGTGATGGTGACCTGGACGCCGGACCTGATGACCTCGTAGAACTTGTGGGCCGTCCCGCTGTCGTCCGACAGTTCCAGGTACGTGGTCTGCGCTGGCATCAGGTCACCCTCCGGTTCACGGCTGATGCGGCGAGCGTAGAAGGCGGGTCCGACAGGAGGACGTCCATGCGGACGTTCAGCGGAGCCCCAGGCGGTCCGTCCAGGAGGCGATCGCGGCGGCGATCTCCCCCTGGCCGTGGGCCCCGGGTCAGCGGGCCACGTCGCGGCGGGTGAAGCGCCAGGCGCCGGCGGCGATGAGGACGATCGTGACGGCGGCCAGGACGGCGGCGTCGGCGGGCTGGAAGCCGTTCTTGAGGGGTTCCCCACCGATGTAGTAGTCGAACGGCGTGAGGTGGCGCAGCCAGTCCGCGCCGACCTGGGGGGCGAAGCCGCGCAGGGCGTAGGCGGCCACGCCCAGGCCGGCGGTGACGCCGAAGACGGTGGCGCGGCCCTTGCCCGTGGCTGCGCCGATGGCGGTCGCCAGCGCGCCGAACAGGATGGCGAGCAGCGCCAGGTTGACGGTCTGGGCGGCGAAGCCGCCGATGGTGATGGAGTCGAGCTTCGCGCTGGTGCGGACCGCGAGCATGGCGGCCAGGACGGCGGCGGAGATCAGGACGGCTCCGGCGGCGAGCGCGGCGAACCGGTGCAGCAGGAGCCGGACGCGGCCGAGGGGGTGGGCCAGCAGCAGGTCCAGGTAGCCCGACTCCTCGTCCGCGGAGATCATGCGGGCGCCGGTGGCGGCACCGTAGAAGACGACGAGCAGCGGAACGAGCAGACCGAACACCGCGCCCTGGAGGTAGCCGGCGGCGGACGTGGCGTCGTCCAGGCCGAACCCGCGCATGGCCTCGGGGACGCTCGCCAGGGAGTCGGCGGAGATCTGCGGGTAGAACGCGGCGTACATCATCGCCAGCAGGCCGGTGGCGAGGGCCCAGGCGATGAGGACGCGCCGGTTGTCGAACAGGGTCTTGGCGAACAGTGAGCCGCCGAAGGCGCGGGCGAGCGCCGAGGTGCCCAGGGACGGGGTGCTGGAGGGTGCCGAAGGAGTCGTCATTGCGCTGCCGTTCGTGGTGGTGGTCGGCGGGTCAGGCGGCATGGCCGGTGTAGTAGGCGTGGAAGAGCTCTTCCAGGTCCTGGGTATCGGCGCGCAGGCCGGTGAGGGTGTGCCGGGCGGCGGCCTTGACCAGCGGGTCGGGGCTGCCGTCGACGCGGCAGGTGAGGGTCGTCCCGTCGAGGACCAGGTCGGTGACGCCGGGCAGGACGCTGAACTCCTCTGGCCGGACCGGGTCGGCGAAGGTGAGCCGCACCTGGAGGAACGAGCGGGACCGCAGGTCGGTGACGGTGTCGGTGGCGACCAGGCGGCCCTCGCGGATGATGGCGACGCGGTCGGCGACGGCTTCGACCTCGCTCATGATGTGGCTGGACATGAACACCGTCTGCCCGGCAGTCCTGGCCTCGGTGACCAGGTCGAGGAAGGTCTGCTGGACCAGCGGGTCGAGCCCGGAGGTGGGCTCGTCCAGGATGAGCAGCTCGGGGTCGTGCATGAACGCCTGGATGATCCCGACCTTCTGCCGGTTTCCCTTGGAAAGGCTCTTGATCCGCGCGGTCAGGTCCAGTTCCAGCCGGGCCGCGAGCTCGGTGATCCGCGCTACCGGGACGCCGCCGCGCAGACCGCCCAGGAACGCCAGGCATTCGCCCGCGCGCTGGCGGCCGTCGACGACGAAGTCGCCGGCCAGGTAGCCGATGCGGCGGTGCAGCTCGACCGCGCCGGCCCGCGGGTCCAGGCCGAGCACGCGGGCGGTTCCGGAGGTCGGGCGGATCAGGTCCAGCAGCAGCCGGATGGTGGTCGACTTCCCGGCGCCGTTCGGACCGAGGTAGCCGAACACCTCGCCCGCGCGCACCTGGAGGGTCAGGCCGTCCAGGCCGCGCCGCTGGCCATAGGTCTTGGTGAGCTCGTTCAGCTCGATCGCCGTACGCATGGTACGAACCGTATCAGAGTGTTCAGAGATTACTGAAAGCTTCGAGCTGTTAAAATCGCGTTGAGTACTTCGAGGGGGGATGACCTTGACGGACACCACCGAGGCTGCCGAGCGGATGGCGCTGGCCCTGGCCCAGGGCGGTCTGCAGAAGGCGACCGCACGGGTGATGGCGGCGTTCCTGTTCGCCGACGCCGACAGCGTCACCGCGCCCGAGCTGGCCGGGCAACTGGCGATCAGTTCCGGCTCGGTGTCGGGCGCGATCAAGATGCTGTCGACGGTCGGGCTGATCGAACGCGTGCCCGTGCCGGGCAGCCGCCGCGAGCACTACCGGCTGCGTGAGGGTGCCTGGGCCACGCTGATGTCGACGCAGAACGGCCTCGTCCAGACCATGTTCGAGGCCGCCGACCAGGGCATCCAGGCCGCCGGAGCGGACAGCCCGGCCGCGCGGCGGCTGGCCGAGATGCGCGACTTCTACGGTTTCATGTTCCGCGAACTCCCGGCCCTGGTCGACCGTTGGCGCGCCGAGCGGGCTGGGGGCCGGCCCGTTTAGGCGGGCCGTTCCGGGAGGGCGAGCAGGTCGGTGTGCTCGATGGTCACATGCAGCTCGCCCGCGGTGCAGGTGCCCAGCCGGCGCGGCAGGTAGGAGTCGTTCGCGAGTTCCGGGCGCTGTTCGCGGGCGGCCCCGGCCCAGCCCCGGAGCCACTCCGCCGTCAGTTGCGCCTGCGCCGCGTCGAGCCGCCAAGGGCTCGGACGGGTCCGGACGGCCGCGCCGTGGCGTTCGAACGCCAGCGCGGCGGTGGCGGCGGCGTCGGGGCCGAGCAGGCGGCGGCCGTGATGCGTGCGGCGCTGGTGGGCGTTGAACGCGGCGGTGTACTCGGCGTCGAGCGGGTCGTCGGGCGACAGTGCGACCCGGCCGTCGACGGAGAGGGTCAGGAGCGCGGGGATGCCGGCCCCGGTGGACGCCATGGCGAGCTGGTCGACCTCGGTGGCGGTGAGCAGGTCCAGCAGGGCGGAACCGGTGATGAGCGAGGTGCCGGTGAGGTCGGCGGCGCTCAGCCCGGCCAGGTCCCCCTGGTGCGTCTCCACCGTGACGCGGCTTCCGTCGGACGCCGCCATGCCGGTCATGCCTGTGGTGGCCCGGACGAGCAGCGCGGGATCGTGGTCGTGCAGGATCCAGTGCTGCGGACCGGGGAGCTGCGGCGCAAGCCAGCGGCCCATGGAACCGGTGCCACAGCCGAGGTCGCGGATGACCAGCCGTCCCGCAGGCAGGTGCTCCTTGAGCAGGGTGACGAGTTCTGGGGCGCGGGCGGCGGCGTCGGCGTTCTCGCGCAGTGCTAGCCAGTCAGGACTGAAACCGGATGTGTGAGACAGGCTCATCAGGGCTCTCCATGCAATTGGTCCAGTACGGCACCCATGCGTTGTGACGTCGTTTCCCAACCGTCCAGGACGTCACGGCGAAGCCGCGCCGCGCTCCTGAGGGTCTGCCGTAGTTCGTGGTCAGTGAGCCAGCGGCGCAGGGCTGCGGCGAGTGCCTCGGGGTCGTCCGGCGGGACGAGGATCCCGGGCACGGTCCCATGAGGAGCCGGAGCCTGGCTCATAGCTTCCGGTACGCCGCCCACGTTCGTCGCCAGAACGGGGATTCCTCTGGACAAGGATTCGGTGATGACCATGCCGTACGTCTCGGCCAGGGACGGGAGCACCGCGAGGTCGGCGGCGGCGTAAGAGGCGCTCAGCTCCTCCCCGTGTTGGGGACCCGTCATCCAAACGCGGTCGCTCAGGCCCTCCTCGTCGATCTGCTGCCTGAGCCGCGCCACGTATACGGGGTCGGTGTGCAGCGGACCGACGCAGTCGCATGTCCACGAGAGGTCCGAGACGGAGGCGAGAGCCGTGACGAGACGGTCGAGCCCTTTGCGTGGTGTGACCGAGGCGACGCACAGCAGCCGGGACGCGCCATCGGTGCCAGGCGCGAGCGGCGCAGGATCGACGCCTGGGGGAACGACGTGGACGGCAGTGAGCCCGTGATGCTCGGTCAACCGGCGTGCCGCCCAGGAACTGGTCGCGATGACCGCGTCCACGGCGTGCAGGGTCTCTCGTTCCAGGGCGTCCAGCTCTGCGGCCGGGCCGGAGGACAGCCCGGACTCGTCTCCTAGGGGCAGATGCACCAGGACCGCGATCCGCAAACGGTTCGCCTGGGGGATGACGACATCTGGAACGCCGCACCCGACCAGACCGTCCAGAAGGACGGCGGTGCCATCGGGCAATGCGGAGAGCGACTGCGCTAGCCCGGACCTCGCGACGATGTCCGGCCGTGGCCACGTCCCCGGGACGGCCATCTCGCGCACCGGCCACCCTGCCGCCATGAGGCCCTGACGGACGCGGTGGTCGTAGGTGTTGCCGCCGCTGGGTCTGGACAGGTCGCCGATGTCGCCGGGCACGACGAAGCAGGTGGTGGTCACAATGTGCGCTCGTAGCTCGCCCAGGCGACGTGCGACTCGTGCAGCGTGACCGCGATCCCGGTCAGGCCGCGGGCGCCCTCGCCGAGCTCGCCCGCCCGCACCCGGTCCGCGAGCCGGTCGGCGATCACCTTGGCGAGGAACTCGGTGGAGGTGTTGATCCCGGTGAACGCGGGCTCGTCGTCCAGGTTGCGGTAGGTGAGCTCGCCGGTCACCGCGCCGAGCGCCCGGGTGGCGAGCCCGATGTCGACCACGATGTTGTCGGCGTCGAGCTCGGCGCGGCGGAACGCGGCGTCCACCAGGAACGTCGCGCCGTGCGTGCGCTGCGCGGGGCCGAAGACCTCGCCGCGGAAGCTGTGGGCGATCATGATGTGGTCGCGGACGGTGATGCTGAACACGGTGCTGGCCTCCGGTGCCGCCCGCCTAGGCGGGATCGTGGACGATGCGGTGGCAGAGGGCGGGGAGCTCGCCGCTCGCGAGGCGGGGCAGCACCCCGGGCAGGTCGGCGAAGCCGCTCTCGCCGGTGACCAGCACGTCGAACGCCGGATCGGCGAGCAGCGCCAGCGCCAGCGCCAGCCGGTCGGCGAACGTGCGGCGGGACCGGCGGGCCGGCGACACCGCGCCGACCTGGCTGCCGCGCACGACCAGGCGGCGCGAGTGGAACGCCTCGCCCAGCGGCAGGGCGACCCGCCGGTCTCCGTACCAGCTCAGCTCGACCACCTCGCCCTCCGGCGCGAGCAGTTCCAGGGACCGGGTGAGGCCGGACTCGGTGGCGCTGGCGTGCACGACGAGGTCGCACTCGCCCTCGGCCCGCTCGGGCAGCGCGAAGCCGACGCCGAACGCCTCGGCGACGTCCGCGCGGGCCGGGTCGGTGTCGACGAGCTGGACGCGGGCGCCGGGCAGCCCGGCCAGGACGCCCGCGACGCAGCCGCCCACCATCCCGGCGCCGACCACGGCGATCCGGTCGCCGACCAGCGGCGCCGCGTCCCACAGGGCGTTCACGGCGGTCTCGACCGTCCCGGCGAGCACCGCCCGGGACGGGGGCACGTTCTCCGGCACGGGCGTCACGGCCTGGGCCGGGACGACGTACCGGGTCTGGTGCGGGTAGAGGCAGAAGACGGCGCGTCCCAGCAGACCCGGCGGGCCGTGCTCGACGACCCCCACGTTGAGGTAGCCGTACTTGACCGGTCCGGGGAAGTCGCCTTCTTGGAACGGCGCCCGCATCACCTCGTACTGGCTCTCGGGCACCCCGCCGCGGAAGACCAGCGTCTCGGTGCCACGGCTCACCCCCGAGTACAGGGTGCGGACCAGCACCTCGTCCGGGCCGGGCTCCGGCAGGGTGACGGCCCTGATCTCCCCCTCACCGGGCGAACGGACCCAGAAGGCGTGTGCTTGGCGCTCCATCGGCGTCCTCCAAGGCTGCGGGATGCTTCGTGCGGTCGCACCAGAGCCATCCGATGTCGCGGCCGAAGGACCAGACAAGCAGTCCGAGCGCCGCTGAGAGGGCGATGGCTGCGGCGGGTCGCGGAATGGCGGCGGCGGTGGTGGTGGCGAGGGCGGTTCCCGAGCCTGCCCGCGGGCGGCCGGCCCGGGTGACCGGCGCGTGCAACCGAGTCCGGCCGGGCGGGGTTCTAGGGGGTGAACGAACCGACACCACCCTGATCGAAGGATTCGACATGGACCTCAAGCTCACCGGCCGCGTCGCCCTCGTCACCGGGGCCTCCAAGGGCATCGGCCTGGCGATCACCCGTACCCTGCTGGACGAGGGCGCCCGCGTGGTGGCCGCGTCCCGGACGAGCGGCGCCGGGCTGGACGCGCTCGCCGGGCCGAACCTGGTGCACGTCCCGGTCGACCTGATGGACGCCGCGGCGCCGGCCCGGGTGGTGGAGCGCGCCGTCGAGGTGTTCGGCGGGCTGGACATCCTGGTGAACAACGCCGGCGGGCCGCCGCCCGGCGTGACCCTGCCGCGCTTCTCGTTCCTCGCCCCGAACGACGACGACTGGCGCGCGATGTTCGAGTTCAACCTCTTCTCGGTGGTCCGGACCATCCGCGCCGCGATCCCGCACCTGCTGAAGAGCGAGGCGGGGGCGATCGTCAACGTGTCCTCGGCCAACGCCACGCAGCCGGCCCCGATGAACGTCGACTACAACGCCTCGAAGGCGGCGCTGAACAACCTGACCAAGGCGCTGTCGGAGGAGTACGCCCCGCAGGGGGTCCGGGTGAACACCGTCACTCCCGGGCCGGTCCGCACCGACTGGTGGACCAAGGACGGCGGCGCGGCCGACGTCCTGGCCGCCCAGATGGGCGCCGACCGCGACACCGTGATCGACAAGGCGGCGCCGGAGATGATGGGCCTCGCCACCGGCCGGCTCGCCGACCCCCAGGAGATCGCCGACGTCGTCGCGCTGCTCGTCTCGCCGCGTTCGGGCAGCACGACCGGTTCGGACGTCGCGGTCGACTCGGGCTTCCTCAAGGCCGTCTGACCGGACGCGACCGGCGGGGCCGGTGCGATCGGTGCGACCGGCGGGGCCGTGACGCGCGGCCCCGCCGGTCGATCGGCGCGGCCGTCACGTGGTCGCCCGCTCCTTGAGGGTGCTTCCGGACGGAGGCGCGTTCTCAGCCTCCGTAGGGACGGACGGCGCGGGCGGAGCGCAGGGCCTCGGCCCACCAGGCGAGCTGGTCGAGCATGACCTTGGCGGCGGTGCCGGACGCCTGGAGGTCGTCCGGGCGGCCCTGCTCGTCGAAGTACTCCCACGGGTTGTGCAGGCTCACCGTGTCGCGGACGGTGACCGCGTGCAGCTCGGCGAAGACCTGCCGGAGGTGCTCGACCGCCCGCAGCCCTCCGGACATTCCGCCGTACGAGACGAACGAGACCGGCTTGGCCCGCCACTGGGTGAAGTGCGTGTCGATCAGGTTCTTCAGGGTGCCGGGGAAGCTGTGGTTGTACTCGGGGGTCACGATCACGAACGCGTCGGCCGCGTCCAGCGTCCCGGTCACCGCGTTGAACGCCTCGGCGGCGGCCCCGCCGAGCGCGGAGCCGAGCGCCGCCGGGGGCAGGGTGTCGGCGAGGTCGATCACGTCGATCGCCAGGCCCTGGTGCCGGCGGGCCTCCTCGATGAACCAGCCGGCCACGGTCGGTCCGAAGCGGCCCTCCCGGGTGCTGCCGATAATGATCGCCACACGCAGCGGGTTCTCGGTCATTCTTCTTCTCCTCGGTGCAGGTCAGGGGCTTCTCTCCGGCTGACCGCGACGCTACGGAGCACGCTGGGCCCGGGAATCTGTCAGATGACCGGCCCCGCCCGCCGGCGTCCCGGTCAACCGCAGGCTCTGACATCAACCAAACTTGAGGTCAACCCGTCGCCGCGAATACGTCCGAGAGGAGGTGAAGACAAGGCGCGATGGTGACGAACATCCATCCCCAGAAGAGACGCCCTACTTCTTGCGGGCGACCGTCAGGCCGTCGCCTATGGGGACGATGACGAGTTCGACCCTGGTGTCGGCCGCCGCGTGGTCGTCGAACGAACGGATCGCGTTCAGCGTCTCGCCCTGGACGGACGGATCGCTGACCTGGCCCGCCCACAGGGTGTTGTCGACGAGGAGGAGCCCGCCGGGCCGGACGCGGGGCACCAGGGCGTCCCAGTAGTCGACGTAGGACGGCTTGTCGGCGTCGATGAAGGCCAGGTCGAAGGCGGCGTCGGCGGGGAGCGCCCGCAGAGTCTCCAGGGCCGGGGCCAGCTTGAGCTCGATGCGGTCGCCGAGGCCCGCCTTGTCCCAGTAGCGGCGGGCGACCGTCGTCCACTCGTCGTTGATGTCGCAGCACAGCAGGCGCCCGTCCGGTGCCAGGCCGCGGGCCAGGCAGATCGATGAGTAGCCGGTGAACGTGCCGATCTCGACGGCGTCCCGGGCCCCCGACAGGCGCGCCAGGAGGGTCATGAGCACGCCCTGGTCGGGCCCGATCTGCATGCCCGCGCTGCGCGCGAACCGCTCGGCGGTCTCGGTCGCCAGTTCCAGCAACAGCGGGTCCGGACCGGTGCTGTGGGCGTTGATGTACGCGTGCAGTTCTGGGGGCAGTAGCCCGGTGCGCGATGCCATGACCTCAGCGTTGGGGCGGACGGTGCCGAAGTCCAGCGTCGCGGTCGGCGTTGCCCGTGCCGATCGAGGGCGACCGGCTGACGCGGGTGCCGGCCTTCTCAGCGTTCGCGGGTGAAGGGCAGGTTGCGGGCGTAGGGCTGGAAACCCACCGACATGTAGGTGGCGCGGGCGGACGGGTGGCCCGCGTCGCCGCGCGCGGCGACGCGGGCCTGGGTCGCCCCGAGCCGCCGCGCGGCACGGAGGGCGGCGAGTATCGCGGCGCTCGCGAGACCGAGGCGGCGGTGGCCCGGGTCGGTGCCGACCGGTTCGAGGACGGCGGCCCGGTTCAGGTCGTCCGCCCAGACCAGGCAGAAGGCGGCGGGCGTGCCGTCGGGGGCCTCGACGAGCCAGTCGAGCTCGGGCCGGTACGGCCAGGCCCGCATGATCCGGCGGTAGCTCTCGGTGACGACCCGGGAGGGCTCGCCGGGCAGGGAGAACGCCGCCCGGTGCACGGCGGCGCGGGCCTCGGCGTCCTCCTCGCCGCGCACGGGACGCAGCGTGTAGCCCTCCGGGACGGACGGCTCGGGAAGGTCGTCCAGGTCGTGCCGGAGGTGGATGAAGAACGGGCCGGTGGTTCGCTCGCGGTAGCCGTGCCTCAGCAGGGAGTCCTGGAGCGCCGCCGGTTCGGTGTCGAGGACCGTGACGACGCGGGCCGCCCCGGGGGTCAGCTCGTTGAACCAGCGCAGGATCTCGTCCATCAGGCCGGGGTGTGCCGGGTCGAGGTGCAGGTCGAGACGGCCCGGCGGCTGCGCCCAGGCCCACGCGACGGGCCGTCCGCCGTGCTCCCAGAGGGAGATGTGCCATTCGTGCTCGCGGCCGAGGTGCTGGAGCCGATGCCAGACGAGCTCGCCCATGTGCCAGCGGGAGGTGTCCGGCGACCACAGGCGTTGCGTCAGCCCCTGCATGGCGCGGAGGCCGGCGGAGTCCCGCCGCCTGTAATGCGTCGTTGCCATTGGCGGACCCTACCTTCGAGCCCTTCCGGCGGGCGAGCGGTTCGGGCCGCCGTGCCGCGACTTCGGCTTCCTGGCCTTCTTCGCCTTCTTCCTCTTCTTCGATTTCTCGGCCCTCTCCGGCTTGCCGTTCTTCTTCCGCTTCGATGGCTTCGACGGCCGGTGCGTCGGATTCCGGGGGCCGGGACTCGACGCGTGCCGCCCCTGGGACGGTGACGGCGGCGACGGCGGCGGCGACGGGACGGCGGGCAGCGTGGCGCGATCGGACGACTCGTCCGGCGGGGTGCCGATCCGCGGCGGGCGCGGACCCGGGTGCGGCCCCTGGTGTCCGGGGAGGTGGCCGCTGCCCCCGGCGAGGGCCGCGCCGCCGCCGAGCGCGAGCACGGCCAAGAGCGCCTTGACGGTGAGCAGCCTGGTCAGCGTCCGGTGCTGGATGCGCGGGCGCGGTTCGCGGCGGGTCCGGAACGCGGCGACGGCGGCGTCCTCCCCGGCGAGCTCGGCCGGCCGCGCGGGACCGGCCGCGCCCGCGAGCATCTCGGCGAGCGCGGGGTGTGCGGCGGCGTCGCCGCGCAGGAGGCGCTCGGCGGTCCGCCGGTCGGGTGGATCGTTCATCTCACCTCTTCAGCGCCGGAGCCGATCACACCGTCACGCCCGGGCACCGGCAGGGTCCCGCTGCCCGCCGGGGGCGCGGTCTCGGCCAGGCGGGCGGCCAGGCGGCGCAGGCCGCGGTGCGCCGCGGTCCGGACGGCCCCGGCGCGCTTGCCGAGGACGAGGCCGGCCCGCTTGGCGTCCAGGCCCAGGACGGCGCGGAGCAGCACCGCCTCGGCCTGGTCCCGGGGCAGCTCGGCGATCAGCCGGAGGGCCGCCTCGGTCGACAGGCCGTCCAGGGCCAGGTCCGCGGTGTCGAACTCGGCGGCCGTCCCGATCAGGTCGTCCATCGGCAGGTCGGCGACGGGCCGCCGCTTCCGGCGGCGCAGCAGGTCCAGCGTGCGGTGCCGGGTGATCGTCGCGCACCAGCCGCGGAACCCGTCGATGTCGCCGCGGAAGGAGGGCAGGTCGCGGGCGATCTGCAACCATGCCTCGGACGTGACGTCCTCGGCGTCGGAGTCGTCGGCGATGAGGGCGCGGGCGTAGCGCAGCAGCCGGGGCTGCACGTCCCGGTACAGCAGGCGGAAGGACTCCTCGTCGCCCGCCTGCGCCGCCCGGACGGCGCGATTGAGGTCGTCCCCCCGCGCCCCATCGCTCACTCGCGCCATTGTGCAGGCATCGCGTCCCATGCGTGAGGGGTATCGCTCCCATGATGGGGAACGCCCGATTCGCGGGGCGGGGCGTCCCCCGGAGAAGGATCCGGGGGAGGACGGGAACAATTGCCGCCGCTCGTCGGTTGGACAGGACAAGCCGATGTGCCTGGTGTCCCCGGGCCTCACCTATTGCCTTCGCGGAATACCGTTCGGCTGGAGCCGCGTTGTGCCTTCCGCCGAGAGGCGACCCGCACATCGGCCTGGACCGGTTCTCCGCCGGGCTGCGAAAGTCCGGCGGGGATCGGTCTTTTTTACGCACTTTGTCCTTGATGGGAGACTTGCGGGCATGAAGCTGTCGGCCCATCTGGAGAAGCTCGGCCTGCCGCTGCTCGAGGAGCAGCTCAGGCATCCGACGGTGGCGGGCATCGCCCGCGGCGACCTCGACGAGGCCGTGTTCCGCTCGTGGCTGGAGCAGGACCACCTCTACCTGCTCGACTACGTGCGGGTGTTCTCGCGGCTGGCCTGGCAGGCGCCCCCGGCGCATCTGGGCGATCTCGTCGACCTCGCCCACTCGACCTTCCACGACGAACTGGAACTGCACCGGTCGCTGTCGGCGGAGTTCGGCGCCGACCTGGAGGGCGCGAAGGCCGGCCCGGCCTGCGCCGCGTACACCCGGTTCCTGCTCGACAGCGCCGCCGACTACGGCGACGGCCTGGCCGCGCTCTACCCCTGCATGTGGGGCTACTCCACGCTGGGGCGGCGCCTCGCCGCGAACCCGCCGGCCGAACCCCGCTACCGCCGCTGGGTCGACACCTACGCCGACCCCGCGTTCGCCGGGCTGACCCGGCGCTGCGCCCAGATGATCGACGAGGCCGGCATCGACCGGGACCGCGCCGAGCGGTTCTTCCTGGAGGGCATGCGGCACGAGCTCGCCTTCTGGGACGTGCCCGTCCCCTAGCCGGACGCCTTCGGCGCCGGGCGGGGCACCGGGATTGACCGAAACATGGGGTGGCGCGGGTCTCAGCGGGGTTGAAATGCGGGTATATGCCCCATATGACGTCAATCGGCCAACTCTCGCGGGCCCGGCTGGCCGGCCGGCCCGCCGACTACGCGGCGCTCGGCCTCGGCCGGGCGGTGGCGGTCTGGGAGGACGGGTTCCGCACCGCGCCCGGCGGCCCCGGCACCTGGGAGTGGTGGTACTTCGAGGCGCGGCTCGACGACGGCTCCACCCTCGTGATCGTCTTCTACACCAAGGACTTCACCGAGGGCGGAGCCGGTCCGCCCCGCCCGTTCGTCACGCTGGAGCTCGACCGTCCCGACGGCACCCGGGTCAGCGAGCGCGCCACGGCGCACAGCGGCGACCACGACTTCGCCACCGGCCGGTGCGCCGTGCGGATCGGCGCCAGCACGTTCACCGGCGACCACCGCGGCTACCGCGTCCACGCCGAGCTGGACGGGGTGACCGCCGACGTCGTGCTGACCCCGCGGACCGAGCCCTGGCGCCCCGAGACCGGCCACATCTACTTCGGTGAGGATGACGAGCGGTTCTTCGCCTGGCTGCCCTCGGTGCCGAGCGGCTCGGCGGAGGTCACGCTCGCCGTCGGCGGGCGCGCCGAGCGACGCGCGGGCACCGGCTACCACGACCACAACTGGGGGGACACCCCGGTGACCGGGCTGATCGACCACTGGTACTGGGCCCGCGCCGCCGCCGGCCCCTACAACGTGATCGCCTCGCACATCACCTCGGAGGAGCGGTACGACCGCGCCGAGTTCCCCATTTTCATGCTGGCGCGCGGGAACCGGATCGTCGCCGACGACTGCACGCTCGTGCGGTTCGCCACGTACGACGAGGACGACGACCCGGGCACCGGGCGGCCGGTCGCGGGCACCCTGGTCTTCGAGTACCGGGCCGCCGACCCCGGCGACGACGGCTACCGCGTCACGTTCACGCGGGAGGACACGACGCCGGGCGCGCCACGGGCCGCCGACCTCGGCGAGCTGGACGAGATCGGCGGGTTCCGGAACGCGCTGGCGAAGATCGCCGGATTCGACGGCTCCTACCTGCGCTTCACCGGCGAGGTCCAGATCGAGCGGATGCACGGCGGCCAGCCCGCGGAGACCCACACCGCCGCCGCCCTGTGGGAGTTGGTCTACCCGGGCCGGACGCCAGGCTCAATTTCTTAAGCCCGGCCCGGCATTCTCGCCTGGCGGCTCGGATGCCGACCTGGCTTTGGCGAGCGCGGCATCGCTTGCGATCTGGCCGGTGCGGCTCGCCTCCGGCATCGCCCACCGGCCAGGTAGCGCGCTCGTGCTACGGCTGGGGCACTGTGAGACAGGCCCAAGCCCGCGCCGGTCGTGCGGGACGGGGTCAGTGTCCGGCGACGAGGGTGAAGGCCGCGGTGCGGACCGTGTCGCCGTGCTTGAAGTCGAGGAACGCCCGGTAGGTGCCGGGTCCGGGGACCGCGGCGTGGAAGGTGATGCCGGGACCGGGCGCGGTGACCCCGTCGCCGGGCTCGCCGTCCGGGTGGACGTGCACGTACGCGAGGTCGCCGGCGCGCAGTACCACCAGGTGCCCGTACGCCGCCAGGTAGGGCTGGAGGTCGGTGACGGGCGCGCCGTCCCGGTGGACGGTGAGGGTGATCTCGCGGGCCTCGCCGGGCACCAGGTCGCCGGCCAGCGTGACCTCGTAGCCGTCCACGACGTCCACGGTGGCGGGCGCGGGCACCGGGAGCGGCTCGTACGGCCCGCTCACGGCCAGGTCGGCGCCGAGCGTGACGGTCCTGCCGAGGGCCTCGGGGGCGATGTCGGCGAACACCCGGTAGGCGCCCGCGCCGGGCAGGTCGAGCCGGACCGACCAGGTGCCGTCGTCGCCGAGTTCCGGGTGCACGTGCCAGAAGCCGGTCAGTTCCCGCCGGGCGACGATCAGGTGCAGGTCGCGGTCGTGGAGCGGGGTGTAGGCGGTGACCGGGGCGCCGTCCGGGCCGAGGATCCGGAACCGCAGGCGGGTCGCGCCCGGACGGATGATCGAGCGGTCCAGGTCGAGGGTGTACCCGTCCTGCGAGATCTGGAGACCACCAGGGAGGCCGCCCGCGTCGTGGTGCCCGGCGTGGTGCCCCTGGGCCGGGCCGGAGTGCGTCGTGGTGGTCATGGTGCCCATCCTCTCCGTGTGCGTCGCCGTGTTTCGCCGACTCCTGGAGCATATACGGGTGGGGGGTATATGGCCAGCGAGAACGAGGTGAGTCGGGTCACCCGGACGGCGGGACGGCCCGGTCCGGCAGGTGCGCGCGGACGCCGGTCCGGACGACGAAAGGATCGCGCGCGGCCCTGTGTCAGGGGCCGCGCGCGATCCGCAGGGGGCTCGGAGCCGCCGGGGGCCTCAGCGACCGGCCGGGACCTCCGGCCGGGCCGGGGTGCGGGCGTCCGCTCCGGCGGCGGCCGGCGCGGCGTCGTCGCTGAGCGCCTTGAAGCGCTTCAGCCGCAGGCTGTTGCTCACCACGAACACCGAGGAGAAGGCCATCGCCCCGCCCGCGATCATCGGGTTGAGCAGGCCCGTCGCGGCCAGCGGCAGGGCGGCCACGTTGTAGGCGAACGCCCAGAACAGGTTGCCCTTGATCGTGCCGAGCGTGCGGCGGGACAGCCGGATCGCGTCGGCCGCGGACCGCAGGTCGCCGCGGACCAGGGTCAGGTCGGACGCCTCGATCGCCACGTCGGTGCCGGTGCCCATCGCCAGGCCCAGGTCGGCCTGGGCGAGCGCGGCGGCGTCGTTGACACCGTCGCCGACCATCGCGACCGTCCGGCCCTCGCCCTGGAGCCGCTTGACCACATCGACCTTGTCCTGCGGCAGGACCTCGGCGATGACCTCCTCGATCCCGACCGCGTCCGCCACCGTGCGGGCGACGGTCTCGTTGTCCCCGGTGAGCAGGACCGGCCGCAGGCCGAGCTCGCGCAGCCGGGTGATCGCCTCGGCGGACGTCGGCTTGACCTGGTCGGCGACGGTGATCACGGCGCGGGCGGCGCCGTCGTAGCCGACCGCGACGGCGGTGTGGCCGAGCTTCTGCGCGTCCGCCATCGCCTTCTCCAGCTCGGGGGGCAGGTGCTGGGACCACTCGGCGAGCAGCCGCGGCCGTCCGACCAGGACGCCGTGGCCGTCCACCATGCCCTGCACGCCGAGGCCCTCGACGTTGGCGAAGTCCTCCACGGCGGGGAGGGCACCGGTGCGCTCGGTGGCGCCCTTGGCGATGGCCTGCGCGATCGGGTGCTCGGAGGCGTCCTCCAGCGCGCCGGCCAGCCGGAGCGCCTCGGCGGCGTCCCCGCCGTCGGCGGTGATCACATCGACCAGGGCCATCCGGCCGGTGGTGACGGTGCCGGTCTTGTCCAGCACCACGGTGTCGACGGAGCGGGTGGACTCCAGCACCTCCGGGCCCTTGATCAGGATGCCGAGCTGGGCGCCGCGCCCGGTCCCGACCATCAGTGCGGTCGGGGTGGCCAGGCCGAGGGCGCAGGGGCACGCGATGATCAGCACGGCGACCGCGGCGGTGAACGCGCCGGCCAGCCCGGTGCCGGTGCCGATCCAGAAGCCGAGGGTGGCCAGCGCCAGCATGATCACGATCGGGACGAAGATCCCGGAGATCCGGTCGGCGAGCCGCTGCACCTGCGCCTTGCCGGTCTGCGCCTCCTCCACCAGCCGGGCCATCTGGGCGAGCTGGGTGTCGGCGCCGACCCGGGTGGCGCGGACCAGCAGCCGTCCGCCCGCGTTGACCGTCGCGCCGGCCACGGCGTCGCCGGGACCGACCTCGACCGGGACGGACTCGCCGGTGAGCAGCGAGGCGTCCACGGCGGACGAGCCGTCCTCGACCACGCCGTCGGTGGCGATCTTCTCGCCGGGACGGACCACGAAGACGTCCCCGGTGGCGAGGTCGTCGACCGCGATCCGCTCCTCGCGGCCGTCCCGGACGACCGAGACCTCCTTGGCGCCCAGCTCCAGCAGCGCCTTCAGCGCCGCGCCGGCGCTCCGCTTGGAGCGCGCCTCGAAGTAGCGCCCGGCCAGGATGAACGCGATCACCCCGGCGGCGGCCTCCAGGTAGATGTTCATCGACCCGTCGGAGCGGGTCATCGAGAACTCGAAGCCGTGCTTCATGCCGGGCTCGCCGGCGGTGCCGAGGAACAGCGCCCAGAGCGACCAGCCGAACGCGGCGATGGTGCCGACCGAGACCAGCGTGTCCATCGTCGCCGCGCCGTGCCGCAGGTTGGTCCAGGCGGCCCGGTGGAACGGCCAGCCCGCGTACGTCACCACGGGCGCGGCGAGCACCAGCGACAGCCACTGCCAGTACTCGAACTGGAGCGGCGGGATCATCGCCATCAGGATCACCGGGACGGCGAGCACGACCGCGGTGGTCAGCCGCTGGCGCAGCGGGCGCAGCCCGTCGTCGGGCTCGCCCTCGGCCTCCGCGGCGCCCGCCCCGGTCCCGGCCGCCTTGGGCGGCGGCGGCAGTTCGGCGCGGTAGCCGGCCTTCTCGACCGAGGCGATCAGCTCCTCGGGCGACACGCCCTCGGGGTATTCGACCTTGGCCTTCTCGGTGGCGTAGTTGACCGTGGCGGTCACGCCTTCGATCTTGTTCAGCCGCTTCTCGATGCGGGCGGCGCACGACGCGCAGGTCATCCCGCCGATGGCGAGCTCGAGCTTGCCGGATCCCCTCTCGGGGACGGTGCCGGTGGTCATCACTCCTCCTCAGAGGGATTGCCGCACTGGCGCTGCCGGTTCCGGCGGCGGATCAGCGGGTGGGTCGGTCTGCGGGTCAGCGGTCGATGGGTCGGTCAGTGCTCGTGGTCGCCGTGCTCCGGTTCCCCGGCGGGCGGGGAGGACGGAGCGGGCGAAGTGGACTGGGGGGACGGCGCCGGCGCTCCGGCGACCGCCGTGAACTCGGCGGTGCGGACCGTGTCGCCGTGCTTGAAGTCCAGGTAGAGCCGGTAGGAGCCGGCCGCGGGCACCTCGGCGTAGAAGGTGATCGCGGGCCCGGGGGCGGTCCTGCCGTCTCCGGGCTCCCCGTCCGGGTGGACGTGCAGGTAGGCCAGGTCGCGGTCGCGGAGCGCGACCAGGTGGCCGTACGCCTCGAGATAGGGCTGGAGGTCGGTGACCGGCTTCCCGTCCTTGCTCACCGTCAGGGTCAGCTTGCTGGACCTGCCCGGGACCAGATCGCCCGCGAGCGCGACCTCGTACCCGTCGACCTCGGCGACCCGCTCGGCGGCGGGCAGCGGCTCGGGCCGGAAGTCGCCCGGGGCCGAGACGTCGGTGCCGAGGGTGAGCTGCCGCTTCGCGCCCTCGGGCCGGACGTCGGTGAAGAACCGGTAGGTGCCCGCGTCCGGCAGGGTCAGCGGCATCGACCAGACGCCGCCGCCGACCTGCGCGGGGTGCACGTGCTGGAAGCCGGACAGGTCCCGCCGGGCGATGATCAGGTGCAGCTTCTCGCCGTGCAGCGGGGTGTAGCGGGTGACGGGCGCGCCGTTCGGGCCGGTCACGGTGAACCGGAAGTCGGTCTGCTTCCCGGGGGTCACCGTGGTCGTCTCGGGGTTCAGCGTGTAGCCGTCCTGGACGGTCTGGAGCCCGCCCGGCGCGGGGGTGCCGGTCTCCTCGGCGGTGCCGCCGGAGTGGCCGGAGTGCGCCGACCCGTGGTCGCCGGACTCGGCGGTGGCGCCGACGGGACCGACGATGGTGCCGATCCCAGCGGCGCTGCCGAAGGCGGCGGCCAGGCCCAGGGCGTAGGCCCCCAGCTTGGTCGCGGTGTTCATGGTCGCCTCACACCTTCACTTCGTAGCCGGCCTCTTCGACGGCGTCCCGGATCAGGGCGTCGTCGACGGCCGTGTCGCTGGTCACGGTCACCGCTCCGGTCTTGAGGTCGACGTCCACGGCGGTGACGCCCGCGACCTGCCCGACCTCCTCCTTGACCGATCCGACGCAGTGTCCGCAGGTCATCCCGGTGACGGTGTAGGTGGCGGTGCTCATGTGCGGATCCCTCTCTCTGGTTACCCCTGGGGGGTATCTCGTGGTCCTCATGCTGCCATAGCGCTTCAGTCTCTGCAACCCGTACCCCCTAGGGGTTGTTCCGAGATCCGGGTCACGTTCGAGAAAATACCCTCGGGGGGTAGGGTGTGCCGTTCCTGCCTTCCGGGCAGGCCCGCACCCGAAAGCTGAGAGGAACCCCCCATGCGCACCCATCGGAGGATCGTGATCGCCGGCGCCTCGCTCGCCGGACTGCGCGCCGCGCAGACCCTGCGGGACGAGGGCTTCGCCGGAGAGCTGGACCTGATCGGCGCCGAACCGCACCTGCCCTACAACCGGCCGCCGCTGTCCAAGAGCGTGCTGACCGGGGACGACGACGTCGCCCTGCCGGGAGCCGACGAGATCGACGCGCGCTGGCTGGGCGGGCGCCGCGCCGTCCGGCTCGACGGCGACGTCCGCGCCGTCACGCTCGACGACGGGACCCGCCTGCCCTACGACGGCCTCGTCATCGCGACCGGCGCCCGCCCCCGCCTGCCGGCCGGCGGCTGGACGGACCTGCCCGGCGTCCACGTCCTGCGCACCATCGACGACGCGCTCGCCCTGCGGGCGGCCCTCGCCGGAGGCCCGCGCCGGGTGGTGGTGATCGGCGGCGGCTTCATCGGCGGTGAGATCGCCTCGACGGTACGGGCCCAGGGGATCGAGACCGTTCTCGTGGACGCCGCGCCGTTCCCCATGGCCGGCGTGATCGGCGAGACCGCGGCGGGCTGGCTCGCCGGCCACCACCGGCGGAACGGCGTCGACCTGGTCTCCGGCACCCGGGTGACGACCGTGGAGCGGACGCCCGTGGACGGCGCGCCTGTGGACGGCGGGTCCGGTCATGAGGGGACGGCCCTGCGGGTGCGGCTGGACGACGGCCGCTCGCTCCCCGCCGACCTGGTCGTCGCCGGCATGGGCGTCCTGCCCAACACCGAATGGCTGGAGGGCGGCGGTGTCCGCGTCGACGACGGCGTGCTCACCGACGCGGCGCTCTTCGCCGCCGACGGCGTCGTGGCGGCGGGCGACGTTGCCCGCTGGCCGCACGGGCTCTTCGGCGGGGAGGCGGTGCGGGTCGAGCACTGGGCCAACGCCAACGAGCAGGGGGCCGTCGCCGCTCGCAACCTGCTGCGCGGGCCCGCCGAGGCCGAGCCGTTCACCGAGGTTCCCTCACTCGGCACGCGCGTGCACGGCGTCCGGGTCCAGTGGGCGGGCTTCCCGCGCCTCGCCGATACCTCGCGGGTCGTCGCCGGGGATCCGGCGGACGGACGGTTCGCGGTGGCGTTCGGCCGCGCCGGCGTCCTGGTCGGCGGGGCCGCCGTCGGCCTGCCCAAGGAGCTGATCCGGCTGCGCCGCGCCATCGCCGCCGGGGAGCCCGTTCCGGCCCTGGCGGGCTGATGTTGCGCGGAAGTTATCCACACCCTGCGTGACGTCCCGGACCGGCCCCGCTCCGGGGTTCTGTCGATATTTGTAGAGGTATAGCCCTCGCCAGGCCCGGCGGGGCCGGGCCTGGCGGAGTTGTACACAGGGTTTTCCACAGCTTTCCACAGGGTTGTGGACGGAAATCATCGCCGATACTGGGGACATGCCAGAGCTACCTGAGGTGGAGGCCCTGACCGGGTTTCTGCGGGAGCGCGCGGTGGGTCGCGTCGTCACCCGGATCGATGTTCTCGCCATCTCGGCGCTGAAGACCTACGACCCGCCGGTGACCGGCCTCGGCGGACTGACCGTCACCGGCGTCGCCCGGCACGGCAAGTTCCTCGACCTCGACGTCGACGGGCTGCACCTGGTGATCCACCTGGCCCGCGCGGGCTGGCTGCGGTGGCGCGAGGAGGTCCCGGTCAAGCCCGCCCGGCCGGGCGGCAAGAACCCGCTCGCCCTGCGCGTCCACCTCGACGACGGGTCCGGCTTCGACCTGACCGAGGCGGGCACCAAGAAGGGCCTGGCGGTCTACGTCGCCCGCGATCCCGCCGATGTCCCGGGGGTGGCGGCGCTCGGTCCCGATCCGCTCGCCGAGTCGTTCACGCCGGCCGCGCTGGGCGCGATCCTGGGCGGCAACCGCACCCGGGTCAAGGGGCTGCTGCGCGATCAGAAGGTGATCGCGGGCATCGGCAACGCCTACTCCGACGAGGTGCTGCACGTCGCGAAGATGTCCCCGTTCAAGATCGCGTCCTCGCTCACCGAGGAGGACGTGGCGGTCCTGCACGAGGCGATCGTCGGCACGCTCCGCGACGCGGTCGCGCGCTCCGAGGGGCTCGCGGCGCACGACCTGAAGGGCGAGAAGAAGACCGGCCTGCGCGTGCACGGCCGGGCGGGCGAGAAGTGCCCCGTCTGCGGCGACGTCATCCGCGAGGTGGCGTTCGCCGACTCGTCGTTGCAGTACTGCCCGACCTGCCAGACCGGCGGGAAGCCCCTCGCCGACCGCCGCATGTCGCGTCTCCTCAAGTAGCCGCCCTCCTGAGGCGGCCCGCGCAGGGATGACGGGCCGGCGAGGGGCGCCGTCGGGACGGCGACAGGGCGGCGACGGAAGAGGGTCCCGGCCGTCCATGACCGGGACCCTCTGGTTGAAACGAACCGAAACGGGGACGGCTCGTTCAGCGGACCTTGGGGACACCGCCGAACAGCGGGGCCAGCCCGCTCCAGCGATGCAGTTCACAGCCGTCGGCCCGGGTGAACTTGGCGTCGACCGGCTTGCCCTGCCACGTGCCCTTCACCGTGGCGGTCTCCGGGCCGCCGTAGATCTTCGTGCACATCTGGTTCTTCGGCGGCGCCGCGAACGGGGCCTTCGCCTTGGCGAGGACCGCGCATGCCTGGTCCGCCTTCGGATGGTCGCCGCCCGCCGGGGCGCAGCCGAGGGTCCAGGTCTTGGCGGGCGCCTCCGCGGAGGCCCTGACCTGGACGGTCAGCTTGTTCTCGGCCGCCGGGCTCTCCGACGGCCGGACGGACGTGGTGGCCGAGGGCCGGTCGGCTGGACCGGCGGCCTGTTCGTCGCCGCAGGCCGCCAATGACATGATCATGGCCAGGCCGGGCGTGGTGAAAAGGAGCGTCCGATACCGCATAAGTGATTCGACGCGGCAGGGGTCCGCGCGGTTCCATGGGGGTGTGATGAATTTCGGGGACGACGTGCCGGCGGTGGACGCCGCGGACGTTCCGCAGGACGCCTACCTGCTGGATGTGCGCGAGCAGGAGGAATGGGACGCGGGCCACGCGCCCGGGGCGGTCCACATCCCGATGAGCAGGCTCGGCGACCGCGCCGCCGAGGTGCCGCAGGACCGGGAGGTCTACGTGATCTGCCGCTCGGGGGCACGGTCGGCGCAGGTGACGGTGGCGCTGAACCAGGCCGGCTGGCTGGCCAAGAACGTCGACGGCGGCATGAAGCGATGGGCCGAGCTCGGCCGTCCGGTGGAGAACGGCGGCGACGGCCCGCCCCCCTTCATCGCCTGACGTCCGGCGAGGCGGGGCCGGCGGGCCGGACGTCCGCCGCAGCGGGGCCGGCGGGCCGGGTGCCGACCGCGGCCAGGCCGCGATTTGCCGTGCGTTGTACGATCGGTGCCGACCGACTATCCGCGGGAGCTCGTGCCGAACGGGCTGAGAGGGCGATCTTCAAGGCGTCGCCGACCGCATGAACCTGTCCGGGTAATGCCGGCGTAGGGAGTGTGTCCCATGTCGTCCGCTGTGAAGCCGCGCCCTCAGGACGAGGTCCCCTACACCCTCGACGAGCCCGCACCGAAGGTGCTCGGCTTCTGGGACCAGGGGGCGTTCTGGGCCAATCTCGGGGTCAGCCTGTTCGCGTTCTCCGGCGCCTACACCGTGCTGGCGCCGGACGGCGCGGGCCGGCCGACGCTGTCGATCGCCGCCGGGATCGTCGCGATGGCCGTCGGCACCGTGCTCGGCGGGCTGATGCTGGGGCTGGCCGCCGCGCCCGGCGCGCGCACCGGGCAGCCCGCGATGGTGCTGCTGCGCGGGCTGTTCGGCGCGCGGCTGTCGTACGTGCCGACCGTGTTCAACATCGCGCAGCTCATCGGCTGGGGGACGTTCGAGCTGATCGTCATCGCCGACGCGGCCCGCGCGCTGTGGGACGGCGTCCCGCGCTGGTCGTACGTGGTCGCGGCCGGGGTGCTCACCACCGTGCTGACGATCTGGCCGCTCGGCTCGGTCCGGATGCTGCGCCGGTACGTGACGGTGGCGGTGATGATCGCGCTGGTCTACTTCTACGTGCAGCTCCTGCGTGAGCCGCTGCCCGACCTGACCGAGGGCTCGTGGGGCGGGTTCTGGCTCGGCGCCGACGCCGCGCTCGCGGTGTCGATCTCGTGGGTGCCGGTCGCCGCCGACTACACCCGGCACGCGCGCAGCGCCCGCGGGGCGTTCGGCGCCGCCGCGATCGGCTACTCGGTCACCCAGATCGTCGCCTATGTCCTCGGGCTGCTGGCGCTGGCGCTGGTGGCGGGCGACAGCGGCCGGATCTACGATCCGTTCCTGCACGTCGCGCTCGGCGCGGCGTTGTTCGCGGTGTTCGTGCTGCGCGAGGCCGACCAGTCGTTCGCCAACGTCTACTCGACCGCCGTCTCGATCCAGAACCTGTTCCCGCGCGCCGACCGCCGGGTGCTGTCGATCGGGCTCGGCACGGGGATCACCGTGCTGGCGCTGCTGCTCGACATCGGCGACTACGCCGGGTTCCTGTCGCTCATCGGATCGGTGTTCGTGCCGATGCTGGGCGTGCTGGCCGCCGACTTCTTCCTCGGCCGGGGGCGGGACGGGCGCTGGGACAGCTCGCGCGCCGCGCCGTCCCGGTGGGGGATGATCATCGCCTGGGTGATCGGTGTGGTCGCCTACCAGTTGATCAACCCGGGCACGGTGAGCCGGTGGGCGGGGTTCTGGACCGGCGTCCAGGACGCGCTGCGGTTCACCCCGCAGAGCTGGATGAGCGCCTCGCTGCTGTCGTTCCTGGTCGCGGGGCTGGCTGCCGTCCTGATCGGCCGGGTGCGGGGCGCCGCGCGCTGATGTGGCGTTCCTCCGGCGGCGGGCGCCGCGCGGTGGAAACCTTTCGGTGGCCGTTGACCAGCGCCGTTCGGGATGCGATGGCACGATTGCCTCGTGCAGTACCACGCCCACGACCCGATCGCCCGCGCCGTCATCCAGAGCGCGGCCGACGCGATCGTGGCCGTCGACCACCACTACCGCGTCACCGTGTGGAACCCGGCGGCCGAGCGGATGTTCGGCTGGACGGCCGCCGAGATGCTGGGCCGGGTGCCGCCGATCGTGCCGGACGAGCTCCAGGCCGAGCACAACGCGGTGCAGGAACGGCTGCTCACCCGCCGTCCGGGTGAGGGCGGCGAAGCGGCCGAGGGCACCGGGACCGGTACGGGCGGCGCGGGCGGTACGGGCGACGGCGGGCAGATCTCGATCGCGACCCGCCGGTTCCACCGCGACGGGCGCCTCATCGACGTGCGCATCGACACCAGCCTGCTGAAGGATCCGGGCGGCGCGCTGCTCGGCTGGGTCGGGGTCTACCACCCGGTCGAGGAGGACGAGGGCGTCCAGCACCACATGGCCGAGCGGGCCCGCCTGGTGCGCCGCCTCAACGACATCATCGCCGACCTCAACGCCGAGCTCGACCTGGCCGTCGTGCTCGACCGGATCACCGGCGCGCTGATCGAGCTGACCGGCGCCGACGCGGCCGGGTTCGTTCGGATCGAGGGCGACCGGCTCCGCCTGGTCAGTATGACGGGACTGCCCGAGCACATGCGCGGCAGCAGCGCCGAGCTGCGCCCGAGCCTGGTCGGGGAGCTGCTGCGGTCCGGGAAGACAGTGAAGCTCGCCACCGGCGAGCGGCGGCTGGGCGACCTGATCTGGTCCGAGCTGCCCGGCCTGCACACCGTCGCGCTCGGCCTGTCCTACTTGCAGAACAGGCCGTACGGCGCGCTCTACGCGCTGTTCTCGGGCCGCCGGATCGGGCACACCGAGCTCGAACTGCTGGAACTGCTCGCCGGGCACGCCGGGGTCGCGGTCGGCAACGCCGTCGCGTACGCCGAGGTCGTCCGGCAGCGCGCGCACGAGCGCGCTGTGATCGACTCCAGCGCGGACGGCATCGCGGTGCTGGGCCGCGACCGGGTCGTCCTCCAGTGGAACCCCGCCGCGCACGCGCTCACCGGGGTCCCGGCGGAGGAGGCGATCGGGCGCGAGCTGCCGTTCGACATGCCCGCGCTCGGCGAGATGCTCACTGTCGAGCTGCCGTCCGGGATCTGGCTGAACGTGCTGGCCGCCGAGATCGAGGAGACCGGCGAGCTGGTGGTCGACTTCCGCGACGTGTCCGAGGCCAAGGCGCTGGAGGAGGCCAAGGACCTGTTCCTGGCCACCACCAGCCACGAGCTGCGCACCCCGATCACCGTGGTGCAGGGTTTCGCGAGCACGCTGGTCAACCGGTGGGACGAGCTGGCCGACGGCGACCGCCGCGCCGCCGTGGCCACCATCGCCGAGCGGGCCCAGTCGCTCGGCCGGCTCGTCGAGCACCTGCTGCTGGGCTCGCGCGCCGGCGCCGACGAGCTGGCCGTGACGGTCGAGACGTTCGACCTGGCCCGGCTGCTGGAGGGCGTGGTCGGCGGGTTCCGGTCGCTGTCGCCGGTGCACCGGGTCGAGCTGGAGATCGCGCCGGGCCTGCCGCCCGCGCGCGGTGACGCGATGGCCACCGACATCGTGCTCGGGCAGCTCCTGGAGAACGCGTTCAAGTACTCGCCGGACGGCGGGACGGTCCGCGTGCGCGCCTGCCTCGAGGGCCGCGACCTGGTGGTCACGGTGGTGGACGAGGGCGTCGGGATCGCCCCCGGCGACCACGAGCGGATCTTCGAGCGGTTCGTCCAGGGCGAGGCCGGCGACCGGCGCCGCTTCGGCGGCATCGGGCTCGGGCTCTACATCGTCAAGCGGCTGACCGAGGCGCAGGGCGGCAGCATCAGCGCCCGCCCGGCGGACCCCCCGTCCGCCCGCGCGGGCGGCGGAACCTGCATGCGGCTGGTCCTCGAACGCGCGAGCTGAGACCGTCCGGCCGTTTCTGGACGGGATGGGGCGGGTGATGCGGCGGGGACGCGGGGTGACCGTCCCGGGCCGAGGCCGGAACCGGCCAAACCGAGGGCCGGTACGGTGTGTTTACGTGATCTTGACAGGAGTGCGGGCGTGACCCTGCGGAAAAGTACGGTGCCGCGGGGGTGTGACGGACGAAACGTGCGCGTGAGGAGTAATCCGCCGTTGGCTGGATAGATCCTTTGTTGTTCGCCGTTGGTGACGAGGTTCCGTTACGGGCCACGGGCAGGGGGTGACCGCCGTGACCGGAGGGTCGGTCGCTCGTTGTGCGAGTGGCAAACTGTTTTGTCCAGGTTTCCGGATGGCTCCTTCAGGGCATTTCGGTCGTACCGGAACAACGGTGACGGGACTCGGTCGAGCAGCCGGGAGCATGAGGAGGTGAGGGCGTCGAGCGTCGTACTGCTGCCACACGCACCGTCCAGCGTCGCGGTCGCCCGCAAGCGCCTCAGCTCGGAGCTGGTCGCCTCCGGGGTGTTCGAATCCGTCGTCGACGACGCCAGCGTCATCATCAGCGAGCTCCTCAGCAACGCCCTGCGGCACGCCAGGCCGCTGCCCTCCGGGCAGATCCGGGTGTCCTGGACGCGCCGCGACGACCTGCTCGAGGTCGAGGTCAGTGACGGCGGCGCGATGACCGAGCCGCGCCGCGGGCCGGGCACCCTGTCGTCCCTCGGGGGACGCGGGCTCGGCATCGTCGAGGCGCTCTCCGAGGGCTGGGGGGTCCGGCACGACAACGGCTCCACCACGGTCTGGGCCGTGCTGCGCGCCCCGCACCTCGCGGGCGCGAACGGGTCGATGCCGCCGAGCGCTGCGCACGCCGTGCTGCCGGAGGCGGGCGGGCCGACCGGTCCGGCCGAGGTGCCCGACGCCGACCTCTGCGGCGGCACCCGGCGCGGAGCCGCCTCCTCGACCCGGGCCTACCCCGCCTAGATTCAGCACCGTCCGACCTTGTATGGTCCTCCTCAAGCTCGGGCGCTGTCGTGCCCCCGTCGACACCGCCCGAGCTATCCACTTCGCGGCCCCCGGGCGCCCAAAAGCGTCCGGGGGCTTTCGCGTTCCCGGCTCTTGGAAGAGTGTTTTTGCAGGTCAGGACGGTGGTGCGTCGCGGAGGACGGGGCAGGACATGCAGCGGGGACCGCCGCGGCCGGTGCCGAGCTCGCTGCCGCTGATCCGGATGACCTCGATGCCGGCCGCCTCGAGCTGCGCGTTGGTCTCGATGTTGCGCTCGTAGGCCACGGCCAGGCGGGGCGCGACCGCGAGGGTGTTGTTGCCGTCGTCCCACTGCTCGCGCTCGGCGGTGACCGGGTCCAGGCCGGTGTCGATGACCTTCAGCCGGTCCAGGCCCATCGCCTCGGCGGCGGCCTCCAGGAACGGGCGGGGCTCGGCCACCCGCAGGTCGCCGCCGGCGGACGTGACCGTGCTCGCGGTCAGCGAATGGGCCACCGGCGGGTACATGACGACGGTGTCGACGTCGACCATCGTGCACACGGTGTCGAGGTGCATCGTGGCCCGCTCCTGCGCGATCGGCACGGCGAGGACGGTGTGCGCCAGCCCGGCCGCGAACACCTGCCGGGCGAGCCGCTCGACCCCGGCGGGCGTGGTGCGCTCCCCGGTGCCGACGGCGATCACGCCGGGGCTGAGCAGCATGACGTCGCCGCCCTCGACGGGTTCGAGGGACGGGCCGTACACCGGCCGCACCCCCGCGAACCGCGGATGGTGGGCGTAGATCAGCCCGGTCAGCGCCGACTCGCGGCGCCGTGCCGGCATGGCCAGGCTCGTCACCGCGACGCGGTCGCCGATCCAGGCGCTGCTGTCGCGGGTGAACAGCAGGCCGGGCAGCGGGTCGATGATGAAGTCGAGCCGGTCCATCAGCCGGTAGACCAGCCCGTGCCCGGCCTTCAGCTCCTCGTGCGCCAGTCCCGCGATCAGCGTGTGCGAGAGGTTCTCGGGGTCGAGGTCGCGCAGATGGCCGTCCACCACCCGGCGGAGCTGGTCGCCGAGGCGCGGGTCGCCGACGACCTGGGCGATGGCCTCGTCGCGGGTCTCCTCGTACTCCAGCGCCTCCTGGAGCAGCTCGGTCACGTAGAGGACCTCGACGCCGCGTTCCCGCAGCGCCTCGGCGAACGCGTCGTGCTCCTCCTGGGCGCGTCCCGCCCACGGGATCGCGTCGAACAGGAGCTGGTCGCTGTTGCGCGGGGTGAGCCGCTTGAGCTCCGCTCCCGGACGGTGCAGCAGGACGGTGCGGAGTCGTCCGACCTCGCTGGTCACCCGATGCGTGCGCCCCGCCGTTTCCGTCACAGTCGCGAGTCTAGGTGCCCGTTGATCGACCAGAACCCCCATGACCGGACCTATGCCACCATTTGGGAAAGGGGTGCCGGTCGGAAAATCCGTGGACTTCGGGTGGGGCGGCTCGTACCCTCAGGACCATGTTCCTCGCAGCCGGCACCCGTACGCTCGCAGACCTCGGTCTGCTGAGCGCGGTGCCGGCTGCCTCCCACGTGGCGGCAGCGGCGGCAGGCGCGACCGTCGTCGACGGCGCACGAAGCTGACCCCTCTCCGTCCCACCTCCGGAGAACCAGCGGAGGGGGGTGGTCGGGAACCGCGGGCGCGTGAGCGCGCTCGCGGGGGGTTCTCACCTTCCAGCCGGAACCGCGTGAGGACGCAGAACCATGGCCAAGCAGCTTTACGAGCGCGACAAGCCCCACCTGAACATCGGGACGATGGGCCACGTCGACCACGGCAAGACCACCCTGACCGCGGCGATCACCAAGGTGCTCGCCGGGCGGGGGCTGGCCTCCGCGGTGCCGTTCGAGGGCATCGACCGCGCCCCCGAGGAGCGCGACCGCGGCATCACCATCAACATCGCGCACGTGCACTACGCGACCGCGACCAGGCACTACGCCCACGTGGACATGCCCGGTCACGCCGACTACGTGAAGAACATGATCACGGGTGCGGCGCAGGTGGACGGCGCGGTGCTGGTGGTCTCGGCGCAGGACGGCGCCATGCCGCAGACCCGTGAGCACATCGTGCTGGCCCACCAGGTCGGCGTCCGGCACATCGTGGTGGCGCTCAACAAGGCCGACATGGCCGCGGACCCCGAGCTGCTCGACCTGGTCGAGCTGGAGGTCCGCGAGCTGCTGTCGGAGTACGGGTTCCCCGGTGACGAGGTGCCGGTGGTCCGGGTGTCCGGGCTGCGGGCGCTGGAGGGCGACCCGTACTGGACGGCGCGGATCGTCGACCTGCTCGACGCGATCGACGCGTACGTGCCGGTGCCGGAGCGGGTGCTCGACCGGCCGTTCCTGATGCCGGTGGAGAACGTGCTCACCATCACCGGGCGCGGCACCGTGGTGACCGGCGTGGTCGCGCAGGGCTCCGTCCGGACCGGTGACGCGGTCGAGGTGGTCGGCCTCGGCGACACCTTCGGCAGCGTCGCGACCGGGCTGGAGACGTTCGGGCAGTCGATGGAGCACGCCGAGGCGGGCGACAACACCGCGATGCTGCTGCGCGGGGTGAAGCGGGACCAGGTCCGGCGCGGCCAGGTGATCAGCGCGCCGGGCGCGGTCCGGCCGCACACCCGGTTCCGTGCGCGGGTGCGGGTGCTCACCGCGGCGGAGGGCGGCCGGAGCAGGCCGTTCTTCCACGGGTACCGGCCGCAGTTCCACTTCCGCACCACCGATGTGGTCGGCGACGTGGACCTCGGTGAGGGCGGCATGGCGCTGCCCGGCGACGGCGTCGACATGGCCGTCGAGCTGGGCAAGCCGGTCGCGATGACCGAGGGGCTCGGCTTCGCGATCCGCGAGGGCGGCCGGACGGTCGGCGCCGGCACGGTGGTCGCCTTGCTCGACTGACCGGCCTCAGGGCCCGGTGGAGACGGGGGTCGGTTCCCGCTCCACCGGGCTCGGGGCGGGGAGTGGCCGATATTCGCGAGCTGTCCGGTCTGAAATACTTCGGCCTAGAGTGACCGGTCAGTCGCGAACGGCTGGCGGATGCGATCCCCATGTGGTGAGATTTCGGGGATCATCCCCGCTGATCCCATCCATGGAGAACGTGTGCGAGCCCCCCGCGCCCTGATCCCCTTGCTCGCCGTCTGCGGCGCCGCCGCGGTGGTGGCCGTCGCCGGTGCCGGCGCGGCGATCGAGGGCCTGCCCGACGTCGGACCGGCGCATGCCGACGGAGCGCGCAAGAAGGTGGCCGCCGCCACGGTCACCACGATGACCTGGAACGTCTGCGGGGACGCCGAGCCGGGCTGCCCGCTCGGCTCCAAGCCGGCCGAGCTGGTCAAGCGGATCCCCGCGCAGATCGACGCCAACGAGGTCGGCGGGCGCCGGGTCAAGGCCAACGCCGTCCTCCTCCAGGAGGTGTGCGCCGGGCACGTGACCGCGCTCAAGCACGCCGCGTCGCTGCGCGCGTGGAGCTGGACCTTCGCGCCGTCCGGGAAGTCGCGGACCTGCGCGAACGGCGAGGGCCGGCCGGGGGTGGCGATCGGCACCAAGGCGGCGCTCACCGGGGTCAAGATCGTCCCGCTGCCCGCGCCGTCCCGCCAGGAGCGCGTCGCGGTCTGCGGCGACGTCGAGTCGTGGAGCACCCGGCTGTGCAGCACCCAGTTCAGCTCCTCGAGCTGGGACGACGATCCGAGCGGCGACTGGCGGCGCAAGCAGGTGCACCGCCTGACCACCGCGCTGGAAGGGGCCCGCAGGGTGATCGTCGGCGGCGATCTCGCGGATCGGCCCGACGGGACGACGCTCGACCCCCTCTACCGGGCCTACGCCGAGTGCGACCAGGGCCCCGGGACGGCCCGCGCGGGCGCGGGCACCGCGCAGAACTGGCGGGGCGAGGCGACCGAGAAGACCGACTACCTCTTCACGACCAAGGCCGCCGGCATCTCCTGCGGCGTCCCGGCCGTCGCCACGCACGCCTCGGACCACCGGCCCGTGACCGCCGTCATCCGCTTCCGCCCGCCGTCGGCCCCCTCGTCCCGCTGACCCGCGCCTGTGACCTAGCCCTTCTTGGCGGACTTGGTGATCAGCGACACGACCAGCACGACCACCACGGCCACCAGGCCGACGAAGAAGAAGAGCTTGAGCATCGAGAAGATCGCGCCGATGACCGAGACGACCAGCCACAACGCGAGGATTACACCGACGATTGTCAGGATTGTCCGAGCCATGTCCCCAACCTATGCGGTCGCCCGTCCGGCGTCATCACACTCCGGGAGGACTCTGGAGCGGGCCGGACCCGCCTAGCGGCGGAGATCGACCCTGAGAGCGTCCCTGATGTCCACCCCCGCGCGGGTCCCCTGGTCGAACGGGGCGGAGCCCTGCCCGAAGCCCGTTCCTCCGGGGAAACGGCTGGGACTACTGGGACTGGGACGCGCCGCGTCCACCGGATGCCGCGATCGCGAACCGCAGGCCGACCAGCACGCCGGCCGTGCCGACCGCGACGAGGTCCCAGGCGTAGAAGTGCAGATCGGCCGCCGACTTGATGATCCACTCCGGTGGCAGGTCGCGGTGCATGAGCAGCACGTAGCCGGCGCTGCCGATCCGCTCGCCCACGCCCAGCGCGACGTATGCCGCCACGGCCGCGGCGATCGGCACGGCGGCGCGCGGCCGGGTGAACAGCACCCCGACCGCGGTGAACAGGCCGACCAGCGCGCACTCGGCCACGTAGTACCCGGTGGAGGACCGCAGGCCCAGCGCGATCGGCGACCGGTAGACGCGGAAGAACGTCATCACGATGGACAGGCCGGTGGCGACGGCGCCGCCGAACAGCAGGAGCGCGATCACCGCGCCCATCGGGGAGGCCGGTCGGGATCTGGGCATCAGCCCATTTAACAGACCATCGCGGAATTTCGGCGGACGACCTTGCCCGCGTGTTCGACGCGGCCTTCGTGGCGAGACCGCCCGCACCCCGGCGGCGGCGCCGGGCTGCCGCTTCGAGGTCTGTCTCCCGGTGATGGTCTGACCTGCGCCGATGGCCTGACGGCAGGTCGGCGGCGGTGTCCGTGGCGACCCGAAAGAGTGACCTTTATCTCTTCTCGGGGTGGCCGCTGGGGCCGGGTCGCCCGGCGGCGGTCAGCGCTCGAAGGACTCGTCGATGGCGCGGAACGTGGGGCAGGGCCAGCGCCACATGCACGCGCGGCAGCGCCGGATCGGCTGGTCGGGGTCGCTGGAGATGCCGCCCGACTCCTGCGGCCGGTGCAGGTCGAGCAGCCGGATGCCGAGGTCGGCGAACGTGATCACCTCGTCCCGGGCGCCCGCGAGGAAGGTCAGGTCCTCCCGGGACAGCCGGGTCCTGATCGGCACGAACCCGGTCCGGTTCACCAGCCGGGACAGGTACTGGGTGGACGCGCGCCACGAGTTGGACTTCTCCGAGCGCGCCCGGATCGTCTGGAGGCGCTCGCGCAGCCGGGTCTCCCGCGGATCGGTCCGCCGTTCGGCCTTCACGCGCGCCGCACCTCCCGTTGCCCGATCGCCGGCCGCGCGTCGCTCGCGGTCTGGCCGTGCCGCCGTCGCACTCGCTCAGCTTCTCTCACTCGGTGCCCCGGCGCGGGGAAACACGCAGATCGTGAGGGGGCCTCGTGGAGGCGGGCGCCAGGGGCGGGCGGGGCGTCGCCGGGCGGCCCGGCCCGGACGTCCGGCGGTCCCTGCCGGACGCCCGGCGGCCCCATCGGGACGCCGAGCGGCCGGGCCGGTGCGATGTGTGCGCGACATAACCGTACGTAGTACACAAAGCGTGCAAGGGGTGCGGAGCGGTGGCACGGTCCGGACACGACCGCGCCACACGGACCGTGGCGGCAGCCTGGCCCGGCCGCCGCCGGGCCGGTAGTGTGCCGGACGTGGAGCTAAATGTCACGACCGCGTCTCAGGGAGGTCACGCCGTCGTCACAGCGACCGGCGAGCTGGACCTGTACACCGCGCCCCGGCTACAGGCCGCGCTCGCGGGATTGCTGCGCGATCAGGTCGTCCGCATCGTGGTCGACCTGAGCGGTGTCGAGTTCTGCGACTCGACCGGCATGAACGTGCTGCTGGCCGCGATGAAGCGGCTCAAGGAGCAGGGCGGCGCGCTCGAACTCGCCGCGCCGCGTCCGGCCGTGAAGCGCATCCTTCAGGTCACCGGGCTCGACTCGGTCTTCACCGTGTGCGACGCCGTGCCGGCCCTGGACGCGGGCTGATCCGTCCGAGCGCGACGCCCTGACGGGCCGCCCTCGGAGCCGAGCCGACCCACCGTACCCACCGCAACCGTCCGCCACCGTCCGCAACCGACCGGCGACCCGTGGGGCAGCGCCCCCGCGGGTCGCCGTTGCGTCCGTCCCCGCGCGTCCCGCGCGCCGGGGGACGGCGGGTCACCGGCGGCATCGGGCCGCGCGCACTACGATCGCGATATGCAGGACGTAGCCGTGATCATCCCGGCCAAGGACGAAGCCGACCGTATCGGGGACACCGTGCGGGCCGCACTGGAACTGCCGGGCGCCGGCCTCGTCGTGGTCGTCGACGACGGCTCGGCCGACGGCACCGGCCGCGCCGCGCAGCAGGCCGGGGCACGGGTCGTCCGGCACAGCCGCAACCGGGGCAAGGGCGCCGCGATGGAGAGCGGCGCCGAGGCCGTCCGGCTCCTCGGCGCCGAGGACGACCGGCAGCGCCACCTGCTCTTCCTCGACGCCGACCTGGCCGAGACGGCCGGCGCCGCGGCGCCGCTGGTCGAGCCGGTGCGCAGCGGCGAGGCCGACATGACGATCGCGGCCTTCTCCAGCACGGTGAAGCTCGGCGGCCACGGCTTCGTCGTGCGGCTGTCCCGCGACGGCATCCGCCGCGCCACCGGCTGGGAGGCCACCCAGCCGCTGAACGGGCAGCGCTGCCTGACCCGCGAGGCGTTCGAGGCCGCCCGCCCGCTCGCCGCCGGGTTCGGCGTCGAGACCGCCCTCACCATCGACCTGCTGCGCAAGGGCTTCCGGGTGAGAGAGGTGGAGGTGCCGCTGGCGCACCGCGCCACCGGCACCGACTGGCGGGCGCAGGCGCACCGGGCCCGGCAGTTCCGCGACGTCACCAGAGCCCTGGCCACGCGCGAGCCCGCCGTCGCCGGAGGACTGGCCCGACTGCGCGGCCTCCGCCTCCGGTGATTCGGTCCCGGGCCGCCCGCGCCGGTTCCGCGCGCCCCGCTCCGGGGCCCGCGGGGAAGGACGGCGACGGCACCGACGGCGTAGAGGCCGACGACGTCGTGGAAGCCGGCGCGGATGTCACGGGCGGCACGGGACCGGCGGCGGGCGCGCGGCAGGGGACCGCCGGACTGATCGCGATCGGGTCGGGGCTCGCGTGCTTCCTGCTCACCGCGTTCCTCGGGCCGTCGGTCTTCGAGCCGGCGCTGTCCGGCGACCGCGTGCACCCGCCGTACTCGCTGACCGTCCACCCGTCGCCGTTCCTGGTGGTCGCGCTGGTCGTGGCCGGGGTGATCGCCGGCACGGCCGGGCTCGGGCTGTGCCTCGACGCGGTGCGCCGCGGCTGGCGGTGCCGGCCGGTCCCGCTGGTGGCCGCGGGGCTGCTGGTCGCGGCCCTGTTCGCGTTCATGCCGCCGATCGGATCGTCCGACCACCTCAACTACGCCGCCTACGGCCGGATGGTGGTGACCGGGCACGACCCGTACGCCACCCGGGCCGTGGACGTGCCCGGCGACCCGGTGATCGGCGCACCGGAGGAGTGGCGCAGGACACCGTCGGTGTACGGGCCGATCACCACGGGCGGCCAGGCGCTCGCCTCCTGGCTCGGCGACGGGTCGGTCCGGCTGACGGTGTTCGTGCTCTCGATCCTCAACACGCTCGCGTTCGCGCTGACCGCGCTGATCCTCTACCGGACGTCCCGCACGGGCGAGCGGCGGCTGCGCACGGCGCTGCTGTGGACGTGCAACCCGCTGGTGCTGCTCCACCTCGTCGCGGGGGCGCACAACGACGTCCTGGCGATCGCCCCGATGGTCGCGGCCGTGGCGCTCTTCGCGGCCCGTCCCCGCGCGAGCGGCTGGCGGGCCCTGGCCACCGGCGCGGTGGTCGGCGCCGCGACGGCGGTCAAGCTCCCGGCCGCGCTGGTGGGCGGCGGGCCCGCCTGGGCGCTGCTGCGCCGGGCCCGCACCGACCGCGGCGCGCTGCTGCGGCTGGCCGGGCTGTTCGGCGGGGCGGCGGCGGTCGCGGCGATCGCGTTCGCGCTGGGCGGCCCCAACTCCCTCGACCAGGTCAACCAGTCGAGCAACATGGTCTCGCTCGCCACCCCCTGGCGGCTGGTCGACCGGGCGCTCGGCGTGGGCGGCCAGCGCGACCTGATCAAGCTCTGCTCGGTGGCCCTGGCGGTGGTGCTGACCGTGCTGCTGGCCCGCGCGCTGCCCCGCGAGCCCGGTGCCGCCGCGTCCGGACGCGGCGCGCTCACCGGCGGTCCGGCGGGCGAGGACGAGGCGGGGGAGAGCCGGCGGATCGCGGCGGCGCTGGTGCTCGCCTGGCTGTTCGCCGCGCCGTACGAGCTCCCCTGGTACGACGGTTTCGCCTGGGCGATGCTGGCGCTGCTCCCCTGGTCGCGGATCGACTGGCCGCTGCTCGCCCACACCGGCGTGCTGAGCCTGGCCTACCTGCCCGCGCGGGCGCCGCACCGGATCGGGATGCCGGACTCGCTGTCGTGGCTGTTCACCGTGGTGCGGCCGTGGGTCATTCCGCTGGCACTGACGGCGGTTCTGGGCGCTCTGATCGCGATCTGCCTTCGGCGTCGAGATCGAGTTCCAGCGACCGGACGCTCGCCGCGAGCATCAGCGGGATCGCCAGGCTGAACGCGACCGACAGGATCACCACGCCGGAGTCGTTCGCCAGCGTGCCGACCACCCCCACGGTCAGCGCGCCCAGCATCGCGGGACGCATCGTCTCGCTGTGCTCGTAGGCCTTGTGCAGCAGCGAGACCCGCCACCGGGCCGGCCGTGCCAGCACGAAGAACAGGAAGCCGACCGCCCCGGCGAGCGCGATCGTGAACGGCCAGTAGCCCAGGCTGCTGATCATCGCCGTGAACTTGCGCGCCACGACGTCGCCGGCGTCGCCGGACATCAGGTCGCGCCAGAACCGGCCCAGGTGCGTCGGGTTGGCGCTGTGCGAGTTCTGGTACGAGATCGCCAGCACCAGCGCGGCGCCGGCCAGGCAGAACAGCCCGAGCTTCCACAGCGAGACCCGCTTGCCCGCGACCATCATGCCGAGTATCGCGAAGGCGGGCACCATCGCCAGCACGCCGCCGAAGTCGGCGCCCCAGGGGGGCAGCCCGTCGACCGCGACCGCGAACACGCCGATCGCCGCGACGGCCGCGACGGCGAGCCCGCGGCGGCCCGCCCGCAGCGGGTACTCCGACAGCCACGCCGCGGTGAGGACCGCCGCGACCGCGAACAGCGCGAACGCCTGGTTGCCGAACCCGTAGAAGCGGCCCGCGATCAGCGCCGTGTAGCCCATCAGCGAGTTGAGCTGGAGGCTGGACCCGCTCATCACGTCCAGCGCGAGGACCAGTGCGGTCACCCCGGTGATCACCAGTCCGGGCGCGACCGGGGAGCGGCGCCACGGCCCGATCAGCGCGCTCCCGGCCAGCAGCGCGCTGAACCCGAGCACGGTGCCGATCAGCACCGGCGTGGGGTGCGGGGCCTGCCACCACGGCAGCAGCCCGGCGAGGAACGAGGCGCCCGGCGCCGCTCCCCCGATCAGCGCGATCACCCGCGTCCAGCCGAGGATGCGGGCCCGCGACTGCGGACGGTCGTTCAGCCGGCGCAGCGCCAGCGCGGCGATGCCGTACAGCAGGAGCTGGGTGCCGAACAGCACCCAGTAGAACGATCCCTGGACGGCGCGGATCGCCTGCGCGGCGACGTCCTCCTCCACCAGCGAGTCGACCCGGTCGGCGGTCGGGGCCTCGTCGGCCTCGGACCGCCAGGGCGACCCGACGGCCTGCTTGGGGTCGGCGAGGCCGAGCAGCTTCAGCGTGGTCGCGGTGACGTCGGTGAGGGTGACCATGCCGGGCTGCCGGGTGGCGCTGGAGGTGAGGAAGCCCGGCCCGTACTTCAGGCCCGGGTCTCCCCCGCCGGCGCCGCGCGCGATGGCCACCCGCAGGTGCGGCTGGACGCTGGTGTCGGACAGTCCCGCGACGAGCACCGTGGTGTCGGCCGGGATCCCGGCCAGCACCTGCCCGACGCGGCGGTCGACGGCGGACGCGGCGGCGGCGCGCTTGGCGTGCTCCAGCGGGACCTGGTCGCCGTGCGGGTCGACGCCCGCGTCCAGGTAGGCGCGGAACATGTCGTCGATGTCGACGGCGGCGAGCCGGCAGCGCGACCAGTCCTCGGCGGTCGCCTTGTCGGGGGAGGCGAGGTAGCGGTCGACGCGGCCCGCGCCGTCGGCGAGCCCGAACACGGCGCCCGGCCCGACCGCCAGCGTGCAGCCGCCCGCGGTGTGGACCGCGTCGCCGAGCAGCCCGCTCTGGGCGTGGTAGGTGGTGCGCGCGTTGTCGTCCTTGATGGCGGGCCAGCCGGGCGCGACGGCGCCGCCCGCGGGCGGCGGGCCGGTCGGGGAGGGCTGGCCGGCGACGATCGGGGACGAGGGGAGCGCGCAGTCGCCGTGCGCGAGCCGGGACCGCTGCCCGGCCGACACCGTCAGCCAGCCGTCGGTCGGGCAGGTGTTCACCCTGGTGGTGCGGATGCTCAGCCCGGCGCCCGACCCCTGCCCGGTCAGCCTCCACAGCTCGGGGGTGTCGCCGGCGGTGACGTCGCTCCACATCAGCCCGGGAATCCCGATGATCACCGTGCGGCCCTCGATGCCCGCCGCGCCGGGTGTCCGGCCTGCCGCGGCGGGGTTTTCGGCGGCGAGCGCGGGGGTGATCGAGACGCAGGTGAAAAGTGTGATGAGGGTGGCGATGAACATGCCAATGCCTGCCCCCCGCCGCGTCATGGGGTTCAGGTTACACAGGGTGCACCACTGCCGCCGAAGATCTCCAGTGGCCCGGAATCGGTGCGATGTCCGTTCTCGCGGTGCCTATCCTGCTTCCCGACCAGTGGCCCCGGTGAGTATGCGGGCTCAGAAGGCCATAGCGGCCCGCTTACGCGAGGATGAGGGCATGCGTGGAGGCAGCGAGGCCGGCGGGGACCCCGGTTCCCCGCGGGCGGGACGGTGGGGGAGGCCGGCGGATCTGCTGATCCTGCTGGCCGGGATCGCCCTCGCGGTGGCGGCGGTGTCGCCGATCGTCGTCCGGTGGCTCGGCAACCCGCCCGACCAGCGGCTGGTCGACCTGGAGGTCTACCGCGACGGCGGCGCCGCGGCGCTGCGCGGCGCCCCGCTCTACGACGTGCTCACCCAGCCGCCGCAGTTCCTGCCGTTCACCTACCCGCCGTTCGCCGCGCTGCTGGCGGTGCCGTTCACGCTGCTCCCCTGGCAGGCGTCGCAGTGGGGATGGACGCTGCTGCTGTACGGGGCGCTGCTGATCGTCATCGGGTACTCGTTCCGGGACCTGATCCGCCGTGCCGGGCGCTGGGCGCCGCTCGCCATGGGAGTGCTGGCGGGCGCGGGCGCATGGCTGGTGCCGGTGTTCGACCAGGTCAGGTTCGGGCAGGTCGGGCTGATCCTGATGGCGCTGTGCCTGGCCGACTGCTGCACTCGCTCGCCGCGGTGGCCGCGCGGGCTGCTCATCGGCCTCGCCATCGCGATCAAGCTGGTGCCGGGCGTCTTCCTCATCTACTTCCTGATCACCGGCCGCCGGGACGCCGCCCGCAACGCGGTGTTCACGGCTGCGGCGGCGTCGCTGGGCGCGTTCGCGGTGCTGCCGTCCGACTCGGTCGACTACTGGTTCGGGGCGCTGCTGGAGGGCGGCGACCGCACCGGCGCGGTCAACGGCACCACCAACCAGGCGATCAACGGCATCGTCGCGCGGATCCTGCCGGAGGGCCCGTTCAGGTCGCTGGTGTGGCTGATCCTCGCGCTCCTCATGGCGTACTACGGCTTCAAGCTGGCCCGCCGCGCCACCTTGGCCGCCGACCGCCTCGCCGGCAAGGACGGCCGCGCAGGGACGGGCCGCGCAGGGACGGGCCGCGCGGAGGGGACCGACTACCTCGCCGCGGCCGATCGGCTGTCCGGCCCGGACGCCTACAGCCTGCTCCTCGCCGGGACCGCGATCGTGGGGCTGCTCTCGGTCCTGCTGTCCCCTGTGGGATGGATTCACCATCTTGTCTGGATGATTGCGGTCATCGGGGCTTTGGTGGGAGATGGTCGAGACACGCGAAGATGTCTGTTGGGGGCGGGCGTCTGGCTCTACTTTCTCTTCCCGCTGCCCTGGTGGGGGACCCGGCTGCTCGGCCCGGACCACGGCTTGATCTCAATGTTCATCGGGCGTGTGGTCCAGGATCTGTTCGGCGCCGCGGCGATCCTCCTGATCCTGGTGCTGGGCAACTGGCTGGTGAACCGGCTGGCCGCCGCCGATGATCGGGAGGATGCCGGGCGTCGCGGGGCCGAGGTGGGTACGCTCGCCCCGTGATGCTTGTCGCGGTGGCCGTCGCCGGTCTGGTGGCCGGGGTGGCCGGGCTGTCCATCGCGGTGGTGGCCCACAACCGGGCCAACCAGGTCGTCGAGGAGTGCGCCGAGGTGCTCCGCCGGCAGTTGCAGGTCGCCAGCGGTGCCATCGACGGTCGGGCGCTGCGCGACCTGGCCATCGTGCACTACGACGCCCTCAAGGAGATGTCGGGCAACCGCTCGTTCTCGCTCGCCCTGGTCAACGCCGGGGGCACCGGCGTGGTGATCAGCTCGATCAACGGGCGCACCGAGACCCGGACCTACGCCAAGGTGGTCCGCGACGGGCATCCGATCGAGCTGCTCTCCCCCGAGGAGAACCAGGCGCTGCGCGCCGCGCGGCTCGGCAAGGGCCCGGTGGTCACCATGGACGACCCGCTGCCCGACTTCGGGGGCGCCCGCACGCCCTCCACAAGCGCCTGAACGGGCCCGGAGCCGTCCTCCGGGCCCACCTGAATTGCGGCGGGCCGTAAACTCGTTCACTAGACGTGTTCACGTCTCGTCCCGCCCTTGCGCGCCATGCGCGGGCGGCCCGTCCGACACGAACCCCGGGGGATCTTGTGACCGGTGACAGCCGTTCCAGGAACTACGCCTATCTGGGCCCCCAGGGCACCTTCACCGAGGCCGCGCTCCAGTCCCTGCCCGACTCCGCCGGAGGCGTGCACCTGCCGTACGCGACCGTCCCGGCCGTGCTCGACGCGCTGCGCCGCGACGAGGTCGAGGCCGCCGTCGTCGCGCTGGAGAACTCCGTCGAGGGCTCGGTGCCGACCACCCTTGACGAGTTGTCCACCGGCGAGCCGCTCCAGATCGTCGGCGAGGTGCACCTGCCGGTGTCGTTCGCGCTGCTCGTCCGGCCCGGCACCGCGCTCGCCGATGTCAAGACCGTCGCCTCGCACCCGCACGCGCAGCCGCAGTGCCGCCGCTGGCTGGGCGAGCACACCCCGCATGCCGAGTGGCGCGCCGCGACGTCCAACGCCGAGGCCGCCCAGCACGTCGCCGACGGCCACTACGATGCCGCGCTCGCCGGGGCGTTCGCCGCCGCCCGCTACGGCCTCACCGTCCTGGCCGAGGACATCCACGACGTCGCCGACGCCGTCACCCGGTTCGTCGCGCTGCGTCGCCCCGGTCCCTCTCCCCTGCCGACCGGCGCCGACCGCACCACCGTGGTCGCCTTCATCGGCGAGGACCACCCGGGGGCGCTGCTGGAGATCCTCACCGAGTTCTCCGTCCGGGGCATCAACCTCACCCTGATCCAGTCGCGCCCGACCGGCGCGGGCCTCGGCTCGTACCTGTTCTGGATGGACTTCGATGGCCACATCGACGACGCCCGCGTGGGAGAGGCGCTGATGGGACTGCGCCGCATCTGCGCCGACGTGCGCTTCCTGGGGTCCTACCCGCGTGCCGACCAGGCCCGCCCCGAGATCCGCCGGGGCACCCATGACGCCGACTTCACCGAGGCGGGCGCCTGGCTGGAAGCCGTCCGCACCGGCCACGCCTGACACTCCGGGCACCGGTACCAGGCGGCCCGGCGGGGTCCGCGCCGCATCGGCCCGCGCGCCTTATGCTGCCGGGATGGCCACCGATTTCGATGTCTATGAGCGCGAGCTGTGGGCGGGACGCGCGCCCGCGTACGAGCGCGGGTTCGCCCGGCTGACCGACCACATCGCCGGTCCGCTGCTGGACGCGGCGGGCGTCGGAGCGGGGACGCGGGTCCTGGACGTCGGCACCGGGCCCGGCGTGGTCTCGGCGCGGGCGGCCGGGCGCGGCGCCGAGGTGTCGGCGATGGACGCCGACCCGCTGATGGCCGAGACGGCGGCGCGCAACGTCCCGGGGCTCGACGCCCGGGTCGCGATCCTGCCGGACGTGCCGTTCGCCGACGGGTCCTTCGACGCGGTCGCGGGCAACTTCGTGATCAACCATGTGGGCGATCCGGGCGCGGCCCTCACCGCGCTGCGCCGGGTGCTGCGGCCCGCCGGGCGGCTGGCGCTGACCTGCTGGGTGATGCCGGGCGTGGGAGCGCTCGCAGTGGTCCGCGACGCCCTCGACGAGGCCGGGGTGCCGTGGCCGGACGACATCCCGCCGGCCCCGTTCCTGGAGCACGGCGAGCGCGCGGCGTTCGGGCGGCTCGTCGCGGCGGCGGGCTACAGCGCCGTCGAGGTCGAGGACGTGCTCTGGGAGCACGCCGTCGATCCGGACGAGTGGTGGGAGACCTGCGCCCTGGGCGGGGTCGGCAGCAACGGCGTCGTCGTCGGGCGGCAGGACGAGCCGACCCTCGCCCGCGTCAAGGCCGCCTACGACGGGATCGTCGCCCGGTTCGTCCGGCCCGACGGAAAGGTCTCCCTGCCCGCCCACGCCCTGCTGGCCCGCGCGACCCGCTGACCACCGCCTTCCCGGGCCCGCCGGTGCGGGGGGCGATACTCGCGCGCGAAGCGGGCCCGGCACCGGTAGCCTCGGGTCTGTGATTGACCTGCGAGCTCTTCGAGAGGATCCCGAGCGGTTGCGCGTCTCTCAGCGCGCCCGCGGTGAGGATGAGGCCGTCGTCGACACCCTGCTCGACCTGGACGGACGGCGGCGTTCCGCGCTGACGTCGTTCGAGCAGATGCGTGCCGAGCAGAAGAGTTTCGGCAAGTCGGTGTCCCGGGCGCAAGGCGACGAGCGGCAGGAGCTGCTGGCGCGCGCCAAGGAGCTCGCGCAGCAGGTCAAGGCGGCCGAGGCCGAGGCCGACCGGCTCGGCGGCGAGCTCGACGCGCTGCTCAGGGCCGTCCCCAACCTCATCGAGGAGGGCGCCCCCGCCGGCGGTGAGCAGGACTTCGTCGTCCTCGAACACGTCGGCGAGCCGCCCGCGTTCGACTTCACCCCCAAGGACCACCTGGAACTCGGCGAGAGCCTCGGCGCGATCGACATGGAGCGCGGTGCCAAGGTCGCGGGGGCGCGCTTCTACTACCTGACCGGCGTGGGCGCGCGGCTCCAGTACGCCCTGCTCAACCTGGCGATGGAGCAGGCCGTCGAGGCGGGCTTCGTGCCCATGTACCCGCCGGTGCTGGTCAAGCCCGAGGCGATGGAGGGCACCGGGTTCCTCGGCGCGCACGCCGCCGAGGTCTACCAGCTCGCCCAGGAGGAGCTGTACCTGGTCGGCACCTCCGAGGTGCCGCTCGCCGCGTACCACATGAACGAGATCATCGACGCGCTGCCGCGGCGGTACGCGGCGTGGTCGTCCTGCTTCCGGCGCGAGGCCGGGTCGTACGGCAAGGACACCCGCGGCATCATCCGGGTGCACCAGTTCGACAAGATCGAGATGTTCTCCTACTGCGACCCGGCGGACGCCCACCAGGAGCATCTGCGGCTGCTGGAGTGGGAGAAGGAGATGCTCGCCAAGGTCGAGCTCCCGTACCGGGTGATCGACGTGGCGGCCGGCGACCTCGGCGCGAGCGCGGCGCGCAAGTACGACTGCGAGGCGTGGGTGCCGACGCAGGAGACCTACCGCGAGGTGACCTCGACCTCGAACTGCACCGAGTTCCAGGCGCGGCGGCTGTCGGTGCGGCACCGCGACGCCGACGGCAGGAACCAGCCGGTCGCGACGCTGAACGGCACGCTCGCCACCACCCGCTGGATGGTCGCGATCCTGGAGAACCACCAGCAGGCCGACGGTTCGGTGCGGGTGCCGAAGGCCCTCCAGAAGTTCCTGGGCCTGGAGGTCCTGGAGCCCGTCAAGCGCTGAGCACTCTGTTGAGCACTCCGCGGGGGCGTCGCCGGTGGGCGGCGCCCCCTTGGCGTCCGGACGGGCCGTGAGGGTGCCGCCTCAGCGCAGCAGGCGGCTGCGCAGGGCGCCCTTCGTGGCGGCGTCGATCCCGAGCCCCTTGGTGAGGAACGCGTCGAACGTCCCGTAGTCCTGCTCGATCTGGTCGAACGCGGCGTCCAGGTAGGCGGCCCGTACGGTCAGCAGCGGCTCGACCAGGGACGGGTCGAGGCCGTACTTCTTCAGCTCGGCGAGCGTGGCGGCGTTCTGCTCGGCGAGCTCCCGGTTGGAGCGCAGGTAGTCGGCGTACACCCGGGCGCGGTCCACGCCCAGCGCGGTCAGCAGGATCGCGGTCATCGTGCCGGTCCGGTCCTTGCCCGCGGAGCAGTGGTAGAGCACCGGGCCCCGGCCCCCCGCGATGCGCCGCAGCGCGGCGGCGAACCGCCGCCGCGAGTCCGGATCGTGGACGAACCCCCGGTACGACAGCGCCACGAGTGCCGCGGGCTTGTCCTCGGCCAGGATCGCCTTGAGCAGTTCGGGCCCAAGATCCAGTAGCGCCGGTGAGGCGGGGTTGATCGGCGCGGCGATGGCGGCGACGCCCGCGGGCAGCCGGTCGGGGCCGCTCCCGAACGCCTCGATCTCGGCCCGGAAGTCCACGGCGGCGGTCAGCCCGAGGCGGCCGAGCGCGGCGACGCCCGCGGGGGTGACGCCGCTGAGCGACGCCGACCGGTAGACCAGCCCCTGCCGCACGTGCCGTCCACCGCGCGCCGGATAGCCGCCCACGTCCCGCACGTTCACCGCCCCGTCGACCTGGATCACCCTGACCGCGGCCGGGACGGTCGAGGACGCCGAGGCAAGGCCGGCCGCGTTGGCCGTGCCAGTCGTGCCGGTCGTGCCGGTCGCGGCGGACGCGAGTGCGGCAGGCGCGGGCGCGGCGGGGGCCGGCGCGGCGGAGGCGGTGGCGGGTGGGGCGAGGACGAGCGCGACGACGGCGGTGAGGGCGGCCGTCAGTGATCGGGGAGTGGGCGAGGGCATCCGTAAACGACCTTCCGCTCAGCGCGATGAACGTGAAGCAGTTTCCAGTACTCGCGCCCGCGGCCGGGGTCCTCCCGGATGCGCTCCACGGTAGACCGCCGGGTAGATGGTGGAAAGACCCCCTTCGAGATCTATGTGGGCATCGGTGGCCAGCGGTCGCCTAAGGTGTGTCTGAGCTGCCTACGACGCCCGTGCCCGCCCCGCGGCGGACGCGATCGGGATCACGACGCGGCGAGACTGGAAGGTGACATGTCCGAGCCCACGCCGCCGCGCTTGATCGCCACGGACCTCGACGGCACGATCGTGCGGTCCGACGGCACCATCTCGGCCCGCACCGTCGCCGCCCTGGCCCAGGTCGAGCGCGCCGGGGCACTACTGGTCATGGTGACCGGACGGCCGCCCCGCTGGATGACCGAGATCGCCGCCGCCGTCGACCACCGCGGCATCGCGATCTGCGCCAACGGCGCCGTCGTCTACGACCTGCACACCGAGACCGTGCTGCGGGCCCGCATGATCGAGCCGGACGTGATCGCGGAGGCGGTGGAGCGGCTGCGCGCCGCCGATCCCGAGCTGCGCTTCGCGGTGGAGTACCCGACCGGATTCGTCTTCGAGGCCCGCTACAACCTGGGCCGCTGGGACGCCGGCGCGCTCGGCGGGCGCCCGGTCGACGGCGAGACGCTGGTCAGCCGCGGCGGCACCAAGCTGCTGGCCTTCCACCCGAGCGCCGACCCCGACACCCTCGCGGAGCGGGCCGAGAAGGCCGTCGGCGAGCTGGTCACCGTGACCCACTCGTCCGGACGGGGCCTGCTGGAGATGAGCGCCCAGGGCGTTACCAAGGCCAGCGCGCTGGCCGAGTTCTGCGCCGAGCGGGGCATCCCCGCCTCCGCCGTCACCGCGTTCGGTGACATGCCCAACGACCTGCCGATGCTCACCTGGGCCGGCACCTCGTACGGCGTCGCCAACGCCCATCCGGCCGTCAAGGCGGCGGTCACCCACGCTACGGCCCGCAACGACGACGACGGCGTGGCCCAGGTCCTCGAACGCCTCTTCGTCTGACGGGGCCCTGGACGGACCGGCCCTTCTCAGGGTCGGTCCGACCGGCAGGGCGGGAGCCATGGCGGACGGGCGGGCCGAGAACGTGACGGCCCGCGCCCGCCTACAGGTGACCGCCTAACAGGTGTCCGCCTACAGATAGGGGCCGCTGGACTGCCGCGGGCCCTGTCCCTCCTCCTCGGCACCCGGCGGGATCATCCCGGCGGGAAGCGCCCGGCGCATCTGCTCGAGCTGGGCCCGCGCGGCCATCTGCTGCGCGAACAGCGTGGTCTGTATGCCGTGGAACAGCCCCTCCAGCCATCCGACGAGCTGGGCCTGGGCGATGCGCAGTTCGGACTCGCTCGGCACGGTGCCCTCGGTGAACGGCAGCGAGAGCCGTTCGAGCTCCTCCACCAGTTCGGGAGCCAGGCCGTCCTCCAGCTCCTTGATGGAAGAGCTGTGGATCTCGCCCAGCCGGGCGCGGCTGGCCTCGTCCAGTGGCGCGGCCTTGACCTCGTCCAGGAGCTGCCGGATCATGCCGCCGATGCGCATCACCTTGGCGGGCTGCTCGACCATCTCGGCGACGGACTTCTCGTCCTTGCCGGAGTCGGTGGCGCCCTCCATCGCGATGCCGTTCGGGCCGACCACCAGGACCTGGGGCTCCTGGCCGGACTGGTTCTTCGAAGGCTCGTTCATAATCCCCTAATCCTCACGTGAGCAGGATCTTGCCGACATGACCGCTCTCCTCCAGGATCCGGTGCGCACGGGCCGCCTCGGCCATCGGGACGGTCTGGTCGATCACCGGCCGCACCGTCCCCGACTCCAGCAGCGGCCACACGTGCTCGCGGACCGCGGCGACGATCTCCGCCTTCTCCTCCAACGGCCGGGCGCGCAGTCCGGTGCCGTGGACCGCCGCCCGCTTGCCCAACAGCTTGCCCAGATCGAGCTCGGCCCGCGCGCCGCCCTGCAATCCGATCACCATCAGCCGGCCGCCGGCGGCGAGGGCGTCGACATTGCGCGCCAGGTACTTGGCGCCCATGTTGTCAAGGATCACGTCGAACGGGCCGTGCTCGACGAAATCCTCGGTGCGGTAGTCGATGACGCCGTCCGCACCGAGCTCCCGGCAGCGGGCCGCCTTGTCAGGGCCGCCCACCGTGCACAGCACCCGGGCCCCGCGCGCGCGGGCGAGCTGGATCGCCATCGTGCCGATACCGCTCCCGCCGCCGTGTGCGAGGAGCGTCTCCCCGGCCTTCAACCCGGCCAGCATGAAGACGTTCGACCACACCGTGCACACGACCTCGGGCAACCCGGCCGCCGCGGCGAGGCCGACTCCGCGCGGGACGGGCAGCAGTTGCGAGGCCGGCGCGGCGACCCGTTCGGCGTAGCCGCCGCCGCTGAGCAGCGCGCACACCTCGTCGCCCACCCGCCACCCGGACACGTCCTCGCCGAGTTCGGCGATCCGTCCGGACACCTCCAGGCCCGGGTACGGAGGGGCGCCGGGCGGCGGCGGGTAGAAACCGCGCCGCTGCATGACGTCGGCGCGGTTGACGGCGCTCGCCGCCACCTCGATGACGACCTCGCCCGGCTTCGCGACCGGGTCCGGCACCTCGGTCCATGCGAGGACGTCGGCGTCCCCCGGCTCGCGAATCACGATGGCATGCATACCGATCACGCTACCGGGCACCGCGGGACGGGAGGCGGGCCGTCCCCGGCGACGGCCCCGGACGGCCCCGGACGGCCCGGTGGGTGAGGGGAGGGTGGTGGCGAGGAACGTCAGGGATGCGTGGTATTGGCGCACAGGTATCCTGCCCTGGGGCCAATGCCGACCTGCTCCGCAATTGATCATTTGAGGCATGGCCGAGGGGAGAAACGGTGGCTAGGAACGAGCACGACGGGCGTTCCCTGGAGGAGCGGTTGGCCTCTTTGGACGCGATGAGCGGCGAGGCGACAGGGCCGCCCTCCGCCGTCCCGCCCTCGTCCGAAGCCGAACCGTCAGCGCCCGCCGAGCAGCAGCCCCCCTCCGGCGCGCCCGCGGCGCAGCCCGGGCCCGTGCCGGAACCCGTGCCCGAACCCGAACCCGAGGCCGGGCAGCCCCCGGCGCCCGAGCCCGCCAACCCGTGGCTCGCAGGGCCGCCCCCGTTCCAGGGGCAGCCAGAGATTTTCGGCGCGCCCCCGCCGCCGCTCCAGCAGGACGGGTTCGTCCAGCCGCACCAGCCGGCGCCGCTGCCCCCCGATGCGTTCGGCCAGCCCGCCCCGGCTCCGGACTACGGCCGGCCTGCCCCGGCCACGGATTTCGGTCAGCCGGGCCCGGCTCCGGATTTCGGCCAGCCCGCCCCGGCCACGGATTTCGGCCAGCCCGCCCCGGCCACGGATTTCGGCCAGCCCGCCCCGGCCACGGATTTCGGTCAGCCCGCCCCGGCCACGGATTTCGGTCAGCCCGCCCCGGCCACGGATTTCGGCCAGCCGGGCCCGCCGCCGGACTACGGTCAGCCCGCGCCGCCGCCTCAGGATTTCGGTCAGCCCCCACCACCCCAGGATTTCGGCCCGCCGCCACAGCCCGACTACGGCCAGGCCCCACAGTCCGACTACGGCCCGCCGCCGCAGCAGCCTCTGGCCGGGGAGGGAGGCGAGTACGCTCCTCCTCCGCCTCCCGGATTCCCGTCCTACGGCGCTCCCGGCGGTGCTCCCGGGTACGTGACCCCGCCTCCGTTCGACGGTGGCCAGGCCGCTCAGCAGCAGCAGTACGAGGGCGGGCCGATGCCCCAGTCGTTCGACGGGGGGATGCTGCCGCCCCCGTATGCGGGAGGCGGCTACCAGCCGTACGACCCGGGGCAGATGCCTTCCTACGAAGGTGGGGGGCCGGCCCCGCAGCAGCCGCCGTACGAGGGCGTCCCGCAGCCGCAGCCGCCGTACGAGGGCGGACCCGCGCCGCAGCAGCCGTCGTTCGACCAGCAGCAGCCCTGGGAGACCGGTCCGGCGCCGCAGCAGCCGTACGACGCCTCCGGTGGCGGCCAGGGGGCGCCGCCGCTCGACCAGCTCCCGCCGTACCCGTCCGAGCAGTACGCCCCGCAGGACCCGGCACAGGGCGCGCAGCCGTACCCCTACGGGCCGGTCGACCCCGCCCAGAGCCCGCCCGCCGGAGGCCACTACAACCCGGTGCCTGGATTCGGGCCTGAGGAACAGCAGCCTGCCGGAGGCCACTACAACCCGGTGCCCGGATTCGGGCCTGAGGAACAGCAGCCCGCCGAGGGCTACGCACAGCCCGCCGGATACCCGCAGATGCCCCCCGGTGCGCCCCAGGGACCGTACCCGGGTCAGCCGGGTCCTGCCGGGTATCCCGGGCAGGCTGGGCATCCCGGGCCGGGCCAGCCGGGGTACCCGCAGGGCAACGAGGCGCCGCCGCCCGGGAGCTCCGAGAGCCTCAGCTCCGAGAATCTGCTCGGCGAGCGGCGCATCGCCCCGTCCGCCGGCTGGCGCAAGGCCGTCTACAAGGCGTCCGGCGGGAACATCCACCCGGGCGAGTCGCAGAACGAGCTGCGCCGCAAGGACCTGATCGGACGGGCGCGCACCACCGTGGCCGGCGGCCACCACCGGGTCGCGGTCATGTCGCTCAAGGGCGGGGTGGGCAAGACGACCACCACGACCGGACTCGGCGCGATGCTGTCGTCGATCCGCGGCGACCGGGTCATCGCGGTCGACGCCAACCCCGACCGCGGCACGCTGTCCGACAAGGTGAAGCTGGAGACGGCGGCGACCGTCCGAGACCTGCTCAACGACCGCGACAGGGTGCACCGGTACGCCGACGTGCGGGCCTTCACCTCGCAGAACGGGGCGCGCCTGGAGGTGCTGGCCTCCGACCGCGACCCGGCCGTCAGCGAGGCGTTCAGCGCCAAGGACTACGCCGCCGTGGCCGTGGTGCTGGAGCAGTTCTACTCGATCTGCATCACCGACTGCGGCACCGGGCTCCTGCACTCGGCGATGGCGGGCGTGCTCAGCCTCGCCGACCAGCTCGTCCTGGTCAGCTCCCCATCGGTGGACGGTGCCCGCTCGGCGAGCGCGACCCTCGACTGGCTGGAGGCGCACGACCACGGCCACCTGGTCCGCAACGGCGTGGTCGTGCTGTCGATGGTGCGCAACCGCACCCGCAGCCAGGTCGATCTCGACAAGCTCCAGGCGCACTTCGAGAGCCGCTGCCGCGCCGTCGTGCGGATCCCGTACGACGACCACCTGGAGGAGGGGGCCGAGGTCGAGCTGGAGCAGCTCGCCCCGGCCACCCGCGAGGCGTACCTCAACCTGGCGGCCGTCGTCGGCGACGGCTTCGCCTTCCAGCGCCCGCCCGCCTGACCCACGACGCGAGGTGCGGCCCCGCCGGTGGCGGGGCCGCCGTGGGCACCGGAGGGCGTTAGAGTCGCCGTCCGTGGTCGAGAACCTGTACGTGGGCAAGGCGCCGGTCGACGCCGCGGGTGATCGCGGTTGGCTGCTGGGCCATTTCAAGGCGGACGACGACCTCCGGCACAGCGAGGACGTCGAGATCAAATGGGGCGTGCACCCGCGCGGTGAACGCCGTGGGCAGTGGACCAGCGGCGAGAAGCGCGTCGCGCTGCTCGTGTTGATCAGCGGCCGGTTCCGGATGGAGTTCCCCGGACGGGACGTGCTGCTGACCGAGCAGGGCGACTACGTGGTGTGGGGACGCGGCGTCGACCATTCCTGGTGCGCGGAGGAGGAGTCGGTGGTGATGACCGTCCGCTGGCCGTCCGTCCCCGGCTACCGCGTCCCGGACCCCGCCTAGCCCGCCCAGCCCGCCTAGCCCGCCGCCGGACGGTGTCGCGGGGAGGGCGCAATGCGGTCGATCACAGCGTCCGCCGACCGCTATCGTGGGCTGTGGCCGTTGGAGGGTTCGCATAGTGGACTAGTGCAGGCGCCTTGAAAGCGCCCAGGGCTGGGGACAGTCCTCGTGGGTTCGAATCCCACACTCTCCGCCAACGAAATAGCCGCCGACCTGCGACTTCAGGTCGGCGGCGTGGGCAGGACGCGGTGGCGTAACGGGACGAGGCGTGCGCCGCCGCGGGGGCGCTCAGGCCCGGCACACCGGGCGCGGGGTCATGAATCCGGACGAAGTGATCAGTTACCCTCTTCGGCATGTCTGAAACACCGAACGATCCGGCCGGTTCGACCACCCAGTTCCAGTACTTCGCTCAGCAGGGGCAGCCCGAGAAGTCCTCCGGCCCGAACATGGGCCTCATCATCGGCGTCGTCGCCGTCGTGGTCGTCGTCGCGATCCTGGCGGTCGCGTTCATGATGCTCTGACCGAACCCGCTCGTCCGGGGCTGAGGCTGGGGCTGAGGGTCGTCACCGGCCGTTGCTGGAGAAGTGCTGGTAGTCCTTGGTGCCGTTCCACTCGCCGCCCCAGCCCCAGCCGATCGAGGCGAACGCCCGGACGACCTTGTCGCCAGCGTGGATCACGCCCGGGGCGCGGCTCTTGCGGTTCTTGAACTTCACGCAGTCCTTGTGGTCGACCTCGCCGCTCGCGGTGACGTACGGGTTCTCGCACGGGTTGAGGTCGACCGCGAGGCCGAAGGCGTGCTGCGACCAGGTGGACGACCCGGTCGCGGGGCGGCAGTTGAAGGCCGAGGTGTTGTCGGCCTCGATCGACTGCCAGTCGCTGCCCTTGTAGGCGTCCACCGGCTCCATGCGCTTGATCGGGTAGTGCATGTCGTAGAGCTTCCGGAAGACCTTGACCAGCTTCTCGGCGGCCTTGGCGTTGACGACCAGGCGCCCGTCCGGGTGCGGCTTGTCGTCCATGCCCCAGTAGGTCATCTGGATCATCCGCAGGCCGGACACCGGTACCGGGCAGCCCTTCTTCCAGGAGTACTTCAGCGTCGAGGCGGGGTCGGTGATCTTCTTGATCTCCGACTGGAACGCCGCCGGGCTCGGCTTCGCGGGTGAGGAGCCAGACGGCGCCGACGAGCCCCCGCTCGCGGTGGGCGGACTGGCCGATGTTGGTGATCCGGACTTGCCGTAACCGGGCGAGCCGTTGCCGCATCCGGACGTCACGATGGTCGCCGCCGTGACCGCGGTCAGGAAGGTTGCGCCACGGAGTGGCCGTCTGCCTGGCATCCCAGCAGGATCGCACGTCACGCGCACTTCGCGTGGGACCCCGGATTCGCTACGGTGCGTTGAGAGCGTGCTCGCCGAACAGGCGCCGGGGGGCGGGCGCGCCGCATCCATCTCTTGTCCCCGGGTGTGTTCCCGGGGTCTCCCCCGGCCAGGGAGCCGGCATGGCGGATCCTCAGGAGAAGGGCGTCCCGAGCCTCGAAGACGAGATCTTCGCCGTGGCGCACGCCGTGGAGGTCGAGCCCGCGGCGCGGGCCGCGCCGCGGCTGCGGCTGCGCTGGGCGCGCGCCGAGGAGCTCGGAGTGCGGGCCCAGCGGCTCGGCGGCCGTGACATCGGCGCCGTCGCCGCCGGGTTCGGGACGTTCGTGTTCGTCGACGCGATGATGATGTGGGCGCCGCTGATGTCCAGCGACCGGTCGAACCTGTGGCCCCAGCTGGTGGCGCTGCTGGTGCTGGCCTTCGGTCTCGGCGGGCTGCTGGTGTGGAAGGTCGGTGGTACCTGGCGGCAGTTCGGCGCGGGGATGATGCTGGCCTGGGTGTTCCTGACCTTGGTCTCGGTCGGATTCCTCACCGGCGTTTCGGTGACGCTCTAGGTGGACGTCCGCGACGCTCTAGGTGGACGTCCGCGACGCTCTGGGCGGGTCAGCCGGCGTCGATGCGCTTCATCACGGCGGTGAAGACCCGTCCGACGGCCTCGAGGTCGGCCGGGTCGATGATGTCGACGAGGAACGCGCGGACGGTCTCGACGTGGTCGCGGGAGGCCCGGTCGAGGGCGTCGAAGCCCGCGTCGGTGAGGTGCGCGTACACCCCGCGCTTGTCGCCGGGGCAGCTTCCCCGGCTGACCAGGCCCTTGGACTCCAGGCGGGAGCAGGTGTGGGAGAGGCGGCTGCGCGACTGGCTGGCGTTGTCGGCCAGCTCGGCCATGCGCAGGCGCCGCTCGGGCGCCTCGGAGAGGCGGACCAGGATCTCGTACTCGGAGACCGAGAGCCCGTGCCGGGTCTTCAGGTCGCGGTCCATGACCTCGGTGAGCCGGACGCTGCCGTCCACGTAGGCTCGCCAGTCACGCTGCTGGGTGGCATCGAGCCAGCGCGGTTCGCTCATGAGCGCGAGTATAGAGCATAAATTGAAGATTCAACTAATCTTCGGTACGATCGGCCGCGTCCGGGGTCGCCGCGCCCCGGAATAGTTTATCTTTCAACTACGTTGCGGAAGGTAGCGCACCCCCGCCGGGGCGCGCGAGACGTTCACCGTCCCCGCCGCGGCGCCGGCCTCGGGAGGGGCGGCCACCGACCGATCGGAGAATCCCATGCCTGCCGTGACCGCGGACCCGCTGAGCCTGCCGCGCCTGCCCCTGCTGCCGGACGCCCGGACCGACTGGCGCCGCGTCGCCAAGGTCGTCACCGCCCAGCGCCACCTGGAGGGCGAGGGCTTCCAGGTCCGGCGGCCGTTCCCGGGTGTCGACCTCCCGCTCGCCGACCCGTTCCTGCTGCTCGACCACATGGGCGCGGTGGAGTACGCGCCGGGCGAGGCGATGGGGACGCCCTGGCACCCGCACCGCGGCTTCGAGACCGTCACCTACATCATCGACGGCGCGTTCGAGCACCAGGACACCACCGGGGGCGGCGGCCTGATCGCCGACGGCGGGACCCAGTGGATGACGGCCGCGTCCGGCATCCAGCACATCGAGCAGCCGCCGCCCGAGCTGGTCACCAAGGGCGGGCTGTTCCACGGCGTCCAGCTCTGGGTGAACCTGCCCCGTGCCGAGAAGTGGGCCAAGCCGCGCTACCAGGACATCGGGGCGCGCGACGTCACGCTGCTCGCGGCGGGCGACGGCTCCTCGCTCGTCCGGGTGATCGCCGGCTCGGTCGGCGGGCACGACGGGCCGGGCGTCACCCACACCCCGATCAACTACCTGCACGCGACCGTGGCCCCGGGCGCGCGGCTGGCCCTGCCGTGGCCGCGCGACTTCAACGCGCTGGTGTACGTGCTCTCTGGGCGCGGCACCGCCGGTGTCGAGGAGATCGGGCTGGACGAGGGGCAGCTCGCGGTGTTCGCGGGCTCGCACCACAAGGGCGACGGTGACGGCCTGGTCGTCCGGGCCGCCGACGTGCAGCCGCAGGCGAGCGCGAACGGCTGGGAGATCCTGATCCTGGGCGGCCTGCCGATCCGCGAGCCGGTCGCGCGGTACGGGCCGTTCGTCATGAACACCCGGGAGGAGATCGTGCAGGCGTTCGAGGACTTCCAGGCGGGCCGGATGGGGACCGTCCCGGCGGAGAAGGTGCCGCACCTGTCCAGCCGGGACGAGCCGCTCAACTGACCGCGGGTTCCGGGGGGTCGGCTGACGGCGCCGACCCCATGCGCTACTGTGTTCGAATAGTCGAACAGAAGTTCGACTAGCTCGTTCGTGTGCGCTCGCCTGGGGAGGCGGCATGATGGCGACGGTGGCCGCGGGGGGCCCGGACGCGGCGGCGCGCCGCCGCGAACCGCGGGCGCACGCGACACGCCGTACGAGTTTCTACGCAAATCTACGGCCGCAGCTATACCGCCTCATAGAGTCCGAGACCGTGGACCCCGTGCGCAATCCCTATGCCCCGGGCGCCGGGCAGCGCCCTCCGGAACTCGCCGGCCGCGACCGCGAACTCCAGCAGTTCGAGGTGGTGCTCGAACGGGTGGCCCGCGACCGGCCCGAGCGCAGCATGATCATCACTGGGCTGCGCGGCGTCGGCAAGACCGTCCTGCTCAACGCGTTCCGCTCAATGGCGATCCAGCGGCTGTGGGGCACCGGCAAGATCGAGGCCCGGCCCGATCAGTCGATCCGCCGCCCGGTCGCCTCCGCGCTGCACATGGCCGTCCGCGAGCTGGCGCCCAGGCACCGCGCGCCCGACCGCATCGAGGGCTTCCTCGGCGTGCTCAAGGCGTTCGCGCAGGCGGGCGAGGAGCCGTCCGGCGGCCGGGCCAAGGCCAGGGCGCACCGCTGGCAGCCGGGCATCGACGTCCCCGCCAGCCGGGGCCGCGCCGACTCCGGCGACCTGGAGATCGACCTCACCGAGCTGTTCGTGGACGCCGCCTCGGTCGCCACCGACGTCGGCGCCGGCATCGCGCTGTTCGTCGACGAGATGCAGGACATCCCCGCAGACGACGTCTCCGCGCTCTGCGCCGCCTGCCATGAGCTGTCGCAGACCGGCGGGCCGCTGATCGTGGTCGGCGCCGGCCTGCCGCACCTGCCGGCCGTCCTGTCGGCCAGCAAGTCCTACTCCGAGCGGCTGTTCCGCTACGCGCGGATCGACCGGCTCGACCGCGACTCGGCCGACGTCGCCCTGCTGGCGCCCGCCGAGCGCGAGGAGGTCACCTTCACCAAGGACGCCCTGGACGCGCTCTACGGGGCGGCCGACGGCTACCCCTACTTCGTCCAGGCGTACGCCAAGGTGGTCTGGGACGTCGCGCCGGACACCCCGATCACCGTCGACGACATCAAGGTCGCGGCGCCCGAGGCCGAGAGCGAGCTCGCGGTGGGCTTCTTCGGCAGCCGCTACGAACGCGCCACCCCGGCCGAACGCGACTACATGCGCGCGATGGCGATGCTCGGCGAGGAGGGCGACGCCCCGGTGGCGACCTCGTCGGTCGCCGACGAGCTCGGCCGCAAGCCGTCCAGCCTGTCGCCCGCCCGTGACGGCCTGATCAAGAAGGGGCTCATCTACAGCGCCGAACGCGGCCTGGTCGCGTTCACCGTCCCGCACTTCGGCAAGTTCCTCCGAGCCCAGCCCGCCTGACGACGCTCGGCCGGTCCGACGAGCGCCACCTCTCTTACGCTCTCTCGGCGAAAGGCTAGAGGGCCATATACCGTCGCATGCTCGCGTTTCAGCCCTCTGACCAGGTGAAACGTGGTGCTAGCGATGTATAGCCCTGTCTAGCCCTCCACCGAGAGGGACGTAGAGAGTCGTATCGAGCGCGCCGCCCGGCCTGCCAAGGGTTCTCTTCGGCGTTCTAGCAGAATCGGTAGACAGTCGTAGAGAGTCGCAGAGGTCAGGACGGCCGGCCGGAAGGCGCCGCGCCGGCCGGACGTTCCGCGGAGCCGGGCCCGACCAGGGCGGCGCGGACGGTCCGGTCGTACTGCGAGGTCGACACGGCGAACACGGCCTCCAGGTCGCGCCCGTCCGCCCGCGCCTGGAAGACCACGAACCGCCAGCAGCCCTCCCGCCACACATCCAGCGGCACCGCGCTCGCGATCGTGTTCTCGTGCGCCGCCCAGGCGGGGCTGTCGTACAGGGTCGCGTACGTCTCGGCCAGCGGGCTCCGCCGCCGTGCGCACGGCACCACCGGACGATGCCGTACGCCGCGCCGTGCGCCACGCGGCACGTCCTGCCGCTCGCCCTGCCCTGCGCCTCGATGCCCGCTCCCGCCTCCGCCGCGACGCAGGGCGCGCGGCAGGCCGCGTGGCAGGAGCAGCGCAGACAGCTCCGGCGAGAGTGCCGCGAACAACGCCAGCTCCACCACCAGGACCAGTCCCATGCGCGCGTGACCGGTACGGAGCACGTCCAGGCCGGCGTGCGGCGCCCCGAGCGAGGCGATCGCCGCGGCGGTGAACAGCATCGCCCGCAGCACGCTGCGGCGGCCGGCGGGCTTGGAGCTCAGCCCGCCGAAGCAGCCGCACCCCGCGTCCGGGCGCCGTACCCGCAGCTCACCGACCACCCAGGTGGCCGCCGCGAACGCCACCATCGTCGCGATCCGCACCGACAGGTGCGAGGTGACCAGCAGCGCCAGCCCGAGCACGCCCTCGCCGAGGCCGAGTCCGACGCTCATCCCCCGGATCGACCGTCCCGCCGTCGCCCGCCGCAGCCCGGCCGGGACCGGGACGCCGTGCACGTGCTCGGGCACCGCCGCCCGCGGATTGCGGATCGTCAGCTTGGCCAGGCAGGCCGCCAGCAGGACGGCGGCCAGCAGCAGGACCTGGGTGTTCTGGAAGACCATCACCATCGTCAGCGCCCCAGCCCGTCCTCATCGGGAGCCCCGTGGCGCACGACCGTGTTGAAGCACCCCGCCTCCAGTTCGCCGCCCAGCCCGACGAACGCGGCGGGCGTCAGCTCGACCACCCGGCCGCGCGGCGACGTCCCGCACTCGACGCAGCGGTCGCAGAACAGGGCCGCCGCGCAACCGCACTCGACCACCGGAACGACCCCGGTGCGGCCGGTGCACTCGTTCCTGACGGCCAGCTCGCTGCCGAGCGACAGGAAGGGGAGCGGAACGCATCCGGCGGGTGCGTCGGCGCACCCGCCCGCCTCGTCCTCGGCGTCCACCGCCGGGTAGGCGGCCCCGCCGATCCGGGACTCGGCGCCGCCGCGCGTGCCCCAGCCGGAGCGGGCCTCCTCGGCGTCCTGCCCGGCGTCGAACCAGGTGGCGGTGCCGTGCAGGGCGTCGGGGACCGGGGCCGTCGGGGGTGGCGCGGCGAGGTCGTCCGCGCGGTAGCCGGGTTGCGAGGTGCCGGGACGCACCGCCTGGGGGCCGCCGGGGGACCGCACGCAGATCGCGTCGAAGAGGTAGCCGGGCTCCAGGCGCGGATGCCGGACCAGGACGCGGCCGAGGGCCTGCGGGGGGAGCAGTACGTGGACGCGCCCCCGGTGCGGGCCCATGTCGACCTCCACGGTGTCCCGCCCGCGCGTCAGGATGGTGCCGGAGACCCGGCGGACGTCGACCCAGATCCGGTCGGCGCCGAGCCCGTCGGCGGCCTCCCGGACGATCGCCTCGCGGCCCGGCCGCAGCGCGGCGAGGCCCCCGGGCCCGCCGCGCCAGACCTTGGTGGCCGGGGTCAGCGGCAACCGCTGCTCACGCCCCTCCGCGTGCAGGACGAGCAGATGCGGGCTCGCGTCGAGCACGATTCCGGTCAGGACCCGCAGGGGACGGTCGTCGTCGGCGGAGCCGCCGCGCGGGGCCGGCGAGGCCCCGAGAACGGCCTCGCGACGGCGGCGGCGGCCGGCTCCACGACGGCGGGGGACTGGCATGGCGGCACTCCAGTATCGGTCTTCACATGCTGTCACGGCAGTTAGGACGGCGAGTCAAGGGTCGTGCCAGGCCACTCAAACTGTCGACGGATTTGTCGCGATAAGTCGACGGCCGGTTGCAGTTTGTTATTCCCGGTGGAAGATTTATCCTCCGGCTTACCCGAATATGCCATTTTGGTTGGCCCGGAATTACGATCTCCGTGCGATCGTCGAAGGCGCCGGGACCTGCCCGCGACCTGCCCGCGACCGAGATCCACGACAGGATCCGGACCTGGCGGGCCCGGCGCGACCCTGGCCCGGTGGTGACGTGAGCGACACGCGGCACGAGGAGTTCCGCGAGTACGTCCAGGCCCGCGGCCCCGCGCTGCTGCGCGCCGCGACCAGGCTGACCGGCGACGGGGTCGAGGCCGAGGACCTGCTCCAGGCCGCGCTGGCCAAGACCTACCTCGCCTGGGACCGGATCCACGACCGCGCCGCGATGGACGGATACGTGCGCCGCGCCATGGTCAACACGCAGATCTCCTGGTGGCGCCGCCGCAAGCTGGACATCTACCCCACCGACGAGCTCCCCGAGCGGCCCGTGGACGACGACACCCGGCGCAGCGACATGCACGACGCGCTCGGCCGCGCCCTCGACCGGCTGCCCGAACGGCAGCGCCTCGCCGTGATGCTCCGCTACTACGAGGACATGCCGGAGGCCGAGATCGCCGAGGTGCTCGGAATCAGCGTGGGCACGGTCAAGAGCACGGTCTCGCGGGCGGTGGCCAAGCTCCGGGACGACGCCGGCCTGGAGGACGACTTCCCCGGCATCCCTCCCCAGGCCCCCGATCCCCCCGCACCTGATCCCTCCGCACCTGACCCCTCCGCTCCCGACCGGGCGAATCCGGGAGAGTGACGACGAAACGCCCCGTCCTCGCCGCCGGAGCGGGAGAGCGGGGCGTTTCGTGCCGGCCGGGCTTCCCCACCCGCCGACGTGGTCAGGCTACAGCGGGGCGGGCCTCGGCACCGGTTCATTTCGCGTGTTCGACGTCAGGTGAGCCGAGGGTCGAGGAGGGTCTCCATGTTGCGGGCCATCGCGGAGCGCAGCCGCTCGTTGGCGAGTTCGGCGTGCAGGAGGGCGAGACGGCGGTCGCTCGGCGTGTCCGGACGATCACCGCACGGGCCTTCATGATCACGCACCGCTGGGGTGTTCCCACCCTTGGGTCACCGCGTCCGGTCATTTCAGGGGATCAAGTGGTGCGGATGGGGCGTACGGGTGTATGCAGGACTTCCATGCCGGTGCCGGGAGCGTGCATGTCCAGGTGGTCCTCCCACGAAGCCAGGGCCGACCGCCGGTTGGTCCAGGGCCTCAACGAGGGTGACGAGACCGTCCTGGGCGAGCTGTACGACGCGTACTCTGAGCATCTCTTCGACTACGTGTCGTCGATGACCGGGGACGTCAAGACCACCGCCGACATCGTGCACGACACGTTCATCGACGCCTACCGGCGCGCGCCGCGCATGCGCGACCATCTGCATCTGAGCTCGTGGCTGTTCGGCGCGGCCCGCCGCAGGTGCGTCCAGCGCGGGCATCCCGCGGAGCTGTACTGGGACCGCGACGCCGAGTTCTCCGAGGCCCCTGCCCGGTCCGGTGGCCCGGAGGCGCGGCCCCTGGAGTCGGACGAGCTACACGACCTGCTGCGCGCGACCCTCGCACGAATGGAGCCCGGCGACCAGGAAGCGATCCTGCTGGCCGGACGCCACCGGCTGCGTCCGTCCAGGCTCGGCGCGGCGCTCGGGCTGTCTCCCCGGCGTGCCGCGATGCGGGTGCGGAAGGCCCGGTTGAGCATGGAGGACGCGCTCAAAGCCGAGGCGCTCCTGGTCGCGCAGGACTGCGCCACCGGGCGACGCTCCGTCCGGGGCGGACGGGCCGCCGACGCAGAGACCGAACTCCATGAGCCGACCGGCCCCCCTGCTGATGGCGATGCGTCCGCTGAATCCTCAGGAGACGCGCCCGACGGCGCCAAGGAGAAGCGCGGGGCTCGCAGTACGACGGGACGGTCGTTCCGTAGCGCCGCCGTCGTGGTGCTCGCGGCACGTAGTCCCGGCCCCAGGCAGACGCCTCCGCCGAGCCACAATCGGGCGCTCGCCGGTGGCTGCGCCCCACGGGGTGAGGCCGGCCCCCCTGAGGACGACTCCGAATCCAACGAACCAGACCTCGAACAGCACATCGCCGCCTGCGAGTCCTGCACCCGGCTGGACGGGCTGCGGGCCGTCGCGCTCCTGACGCGCGCACCGTCGCCCGTCCTGCCCGCAGCGCTACGCCATCGGGTGATGCACACCGCGACGGACCCTGAGCTGGCCGGATACCGGGCCGACATCGCGGCGCGCGGCGGGGCGCTCACCCCGGAGGGGCTCCCCAGCCAGCCGGACGTGCCGTCCCCGTTCACCCGGCGGTGGCTGTTCACCGGCGGCGGCATGGCCGGGGCCCTGGTCAGCGCGCTGCTGGCCGTGATGGTCATGGGACCGGGGCTGGGCCCGGCCACGCTGTCCTGGCCGCCGTTCGGGACCCGCCCGCAGCCGTCGATCACCCACACCTCCCCGTCCAACGGGAGCGGTGCGGAGCACGGGAAGCGCAGGTCGGGGGAGCGGTCGCAGCCCCCGCAGGCGGTCGGCCCGGCGCTGCGCCCCCAGACCGAGGGGAGGGAGCCGCACGTCCCGACCTCGCCCCCTCACCGCTCGCCCGCTCCCCCGTCGAGTTCGCCGCCGCGACCGGCGAAGCCGGGGGACCTGGTGATCGCGCCGGGCCAGGTGGAGATGTACGGGACCAAGACCGCCACGCTGCGACTCAAGGCGTCGGGCGGCCGGGTGACCTGGACCGCGATGGTGTCGGACGGGCAGATCGTGCTGTCCCAGATGCAGGGCGCGATGGCCAAGGGCCGGTCGGACGAGCTGACAGTGACGCTGCGGACGGCGCTGATCGGCCTTCCGGGCAGGGGGACGATCACCTTCACCGATTCCGAGGGCGCCGTCCGGGCCGTCACCGTGGTCTGGGGCGCCAGCCTCCTCTGACGTCAGGTCTCGGTGGGACGCGCGGCGATGTGGTCGCGGACGAGTTCGAGGTGCCCCCCGAGCGCCGCCTGCACCCTGGCCTCCATCGCACGGGCGATGAACGGGTCGACGACCATCTTCACCAGCGGACGCATCCGGCGCACGACCGCGGCGACCTCGGTGAGCTCGTCGCCGCCCGGGACGGGGTCGTCCTCCAGCCGGTGGAACACGTGCTCCCGCACCAGGTTCACGAACCGCCCGGCGATGACGTCGCAGTCGTCGCGGATCTGCTGGGCGATGTCGAGCACCGATTCGAGCGGCACCCCGGCGGCGACGAGTTCGGCGCCGACGTGCAGCAGCCGCGGGCTCGGCACCCGGAAGTGGTCCCCCTCGGGCTCGACCAGGCCCAGCTCGACGGTCCGCGCGAGCAGCCGCTCGGACTCGTCCTCGCCCAGCCCCCCGGCGAAGATGCCGATCAGCTCGTCATGGCTCGCGGTGCCGGGGATCTCGTCCGACCAGGGATCGGTGAGGACCTTCTCCAGCCCGAGGACGTCGCCGACGTCCTTGCCGGTCTCCCACGCCGACACCAGGTCCTTGATGATCGCGAAGGTGTAGCCGCGGCCGAGCAGCTTGCCGATCAGCCGCAGCCGGGCCAGATGGGAGTCGCCGTACAGGCCGACCCGGCCCTCCAGCCGGGGCGGCGGCAGCAGCCCCCGGTCCTGGTAGGCGCGGATGTTCCGCACGGTGCTCCCGGCCGCCTGGGCCAGCTCGTCGATTCGGTACTCGGCCATGTCCCGCCCGCCGGACTGCTCGTCCCCTCGACCGTTCATCCTTGACGGCAGTGATCTTACCCCGCCACTATTGTTACATCAGTCGATGAGACATAGAGGTGGCCGGTGGCGGACCCCCAGGACATCGAAGAGACCCTCCTCGGCGGACCCGTGCGCTACACGCGCGAGGAGATCGAGGTGCTGGCCGGGGTCACCGAGGACCAGGCCCGCCGGATCTGGCAGGCGCTCGGCTTTCCGGCGCCCGCGGGCGATGAGCGCGCCTTCACCGACGGCGACGTGGCCGCGCTCGGCGAGATCCGGGAGCTGCTCGGCAACGACCTGATCGACGAGGACATGGTCGTGCAGCTCGTCCGCGCGGTCGGCCAGACGATGGGACGCCTGGCGAGCTGGCTCAGCGACGTCTGGCTGCGCCGCCTCTCCGAGCAGATCCCGCCGGACGAGCCGGTCACCGAGGACATCGTGACCGCAGCGCTGGCCGCGACCGAGGAGCTGCGTCCCGCGTTCGAACGGCTGCTGCTGCACGGCTGGCGCCGCCAGCTCGCCGCCGCCGGGATGCGCGCCGCCGCGTCCACCGCCACCGCGAGCGCCGACCCGGCCGCCGGCGTCGCCAACCTCGCGGTCGGGTTCGCCGACGTGGTGTCGTTCACCCGGCTGAGCCGCCGGATGGACGGCGACGCGCTCGCGGCGTTCATCGAGCGATTCGAGTCCGCCACCACCGAGGCCGTCGCCGACCAGGGCGGACGGGTGGTCAAGACGCTCGGCGACGAGATCCTCTTCGTCGTCTCCGACCCGGCCGCAGCGGCCGAGACGGGCCTGCGCATCTCCGAGCGCTTCGAGGTCGATCCCGACTTCCCGCGCGTCCGGGTGGGGATGGCGTACGGCGAGGTCATCATGCGCCTCGGCGACGTGTTCGGCACCCCGGTCAACCTGGCCGCCCGCCTCACCGCGACCGCCTACCCGGGCGCGGTCCTGGTCGACGGCGCACTCGCCGCCGCCCTCAACGACGCCGGCCCGTACGACACGTCCTCCCTGCGGCCCCGTCCGCTCCAGGGCCTGGGCCGCGTCCGCCCCCGCCTCCTCCGCCGTCCGCACCGACCGGACCACACCCCCGGCTCCCTCCGGCTGGACAAGCCCGCGCGACATTGACCCCGACCACTTCTACGATAAGCACCTCCGAGGTGCATATTCACAAATAAGGAATCAATAGCGTATCGATAGGAACCTGGCTTAATTTCGACCCGTCAGCCAAACTACGGAAAGGAGAGACGCGTGCGTGTCAAGCGAACGCTCGCCCTGATGGGAGCCGGTGCCGCCGCGATGGCCTCGATCGCGATGACGGCGCCCCCGGCGAGCGCGTCGGACGGGCAGGAGTATGCCAAGAAGGGCTCTCCGAGTCATGACCACTGGCTCCGCTGCACCACCCGTGACGGCGCGTTCGGCTGCTTTCAGCCGTACGGCGAGTACTTCTACATCAAGGACATCGAAAAGGAGGGCGAGTCCCCCTTTGTCCAGTGGAAGTCCAGCACCGGCCGGAGCGGGACCATCACGGCAAAAGTCGGCTACATGAACTGGGGCTACGTCAACAAGAGCTTCGACGAGTCCACCACGATCACCTTCCGCTCGTGCGTGCTGGTCTGCTCGAAGTGGACCTCCGTGAGCGCGGGCTACGAATAACCACACCGCGAGACCGACGCCGGGGCTTCGTCAGAGCGCTGCGGGCGGCGAACGCCACGGTGGGGAGGCCGGCAGCTCGACGAGGCCGGCCGACCGGGAAACATGGTGGTGCCCATGGCATCCTCGATGAACCGACCCTGGCGGCGCTTCAGGCCGACTTCCTCGCGCCTCGGTGAAGCAAATGGTCGACCCACGCCGAACCTGGGCACAGGAGCGCTCGGCGCCGTCAAGACCGCCGGCGCGCATCGGCAGGCCGCACTGGACCGGAAGCCGGTCCAAACACTGGCACACCGGTGCCGCCTCAGACCTGATCCTCTTCTAACGCGACCTGCGCCACATGGGGATGTACATCGGCGGCGGAAGGATGGTCCAAGCCCCTCCGACCGCTGAGCGCACCCACCGGCGTCCCCCGCGCTTCGCAACGCCTCGCCCCAAGCCCGCCCGCGCGGACATGCCGAGCCGGTCAGACCCAGTTGTACATGCCCATTGGTCGAGGTGGGCCCCCACACAGGAAGCCCAAACGCCCCCGCTGACGTGTTGCTCAGCGGGGGCGTTGCTGGTGGCGGAGGATCGGGGATTTGAACCCCGGATGGGCGGTAAACCCAAACCGCATTAGCAGTGCGGCGCCATAGACCGGACTAGGCGAATCCTCCAGAAGCCCTGAGGCTCGGCACAGACTACCGGTTCGGCGTACCAACCAGCAAAGTCCGGCCTGGGGTCAGGGAGCCCAGTCTAGCCCCGTCGTGCGGGTCGCGCCTCCGATGCCGCGAAAGCCGGCGTCCGGACGGCCAACACCGTCGACCCGCGTCCTTCCGACAGCGCGCGATGCTACGGCGCCTGCCCAAGGTCGCGAGCCGATCCGAGGCACTCTCCCCCGAGAGCACGCACACCCGTCCCCCCAGGTCGACGCGAGCCTGGCAACCGATTCGCGAACCTCCCCCCGGAGCCGGTACAGTTAACCCCGGCTGGCAGCCGTAGCTCAACGGATAGAGCATCTGACTACGGATCAGAAGGTTGGGGGTTCGAATCCCTCCGGCTGCACCAGACAGGCCCTGACCTCCCGATACTGCGGGGGCCAGGGCCTTCGTCGTTGAGGGACATTGCTCCAACACCTTCTGATTTGGTCATAGCGGGTGCTTACTATCTCGCCATGAACCACGCCGATCTACTGACCTGGCGGGAGTTCGAGCGCGACCTGCGCACCGCCAAGCGATCCCCCCGAACCATCCAGTCCTACAACGAGGCCGCCGAGCAGCTCGCCGAGTTCACCGCCGGCAGTTGGTGCGAAGCTGGCTGCGACCACGCCACCCATGACGGCGCCACGTTCGAGGACATGACCAAGGCGCACGTTCAGGACTACCTCCTCACCGTCCTGGACCGGCACTCCACCACGACCGCCGCGAACCGGTTCCGCTCCCTGCGCCGGTTCTTCAACTGGATGGTTCGGCGCGAAGACCGGCAAGGCGCTGTCGAAGTACCTGCGTGCCCGTCCCCGGCATCCGCTCGTCCTCGCGGCTCGGGCCAAGGACCCCGACTCCGACGGCCCCGCGCTGCTGTGGCTTGGCTGGTGCGGCAAGCCGCTCGATGCCTCCGGCATCTATCAAATGATCGAGCGGCGTTGTGACGAGGCTGGCATCCCTCGCATTCACCCGCACCAACTCCGGCACTTCGCTGTGGACGCCTGGTACGAGGATGGCGGCAGCATCCAGGACGCGATGACGCTGTTCGGCTGGTCGTCGCCCGCGGTGGCCCACCACTATGCGAAGGCCACCGCCGGGCAAGCGCGCGGTGGCCGCGTCACGGCGCGCGTCGCTGGGCGACCGGCTCTAGCAGAGCACCCGGGTCCCGATGGGGAGTGGCAGCTCCGGGCCGGCCACGCACAACCCGGACATGCCGGCCCGGCCGGGCGGCTCGGTCATGGATGGTGGGCTGACCTGGCTGACCTGGCTGGCCGGGTCGCTCGGTCCCTGGGACTCTCCGCCGGTGCTTTCGTCGACCGGCGGCGGACTGGTCGACGGGGTCGACGGGCCGGAGTCGGACGACGGGGCGGGTGGGCGGGCCGTCGAGGGCGGGCTGGAGGTGGGCCGACTCGGTGCGGGCGACGGGGTGCCGGACGGACTTGGAGAAGGACTCGGAGTCGAGCTGGAGCTCGGTGTGCGGGACGGGCGAACGGGCGTCGGCTCGGGGGGCGGGTCGGCGGGGTCGATCGGCCGAGGGGCCGCGGGTTCGCCGCGGTTGTTCCGGGGCAGGTCGACGGCGAGCGGCGCGACGAGGGGCGCGACGGCGATGCTGCCAGCGGCGGCCGTGCCGGCGGCGACGAGTGCGGCGGCTTGGACGGAGTGTCCATGGCTCCAGCGGACGAGGGTCAGGACGACGACGCCGAGTGCGCCGAGTCGTGCCAGCCAGATCCGATTGGCACGTTCCTGTGCGGGCGGGGCCGGTGGGCTGGGCGGCAGACCGCGCGCCGTGGCCTCCTCTTCGATGAGCCGGTCGACGAGGGCGAGGTTGGCCTGTGCCTTGCTGGCGTTGATCTGGGCGCAGACGCGTGCTCGTCGGAGGGTGGCGAGGCGGTCGGTGTTGGTGGTGGGCTCCCTGTGCGGGTCCTGCATGTGCAAACTCGGCTCCCTGATCTCGTTCGTGATCAGGGAGCCGCCGCTTGTCAGCGGTCGATCAGGTAGCCGTCGTAGACTCCGCCTACGCAGGTCCCGAAGTAACCCGTGACATGACCTCCGCCTTGTATGCATTGCTCGGCGGTGATCGACGGTGCCGCACTGGCCGGAACCGCAGTGATCATGGTCGCCACCGCGACCGTGATCGAGGCGATGAGGATACGTTTCATGATCAACCCTCCCCTTGATGACAATCAGTAGTTTAATGATGACTTAGAGTCGCCATGACTTGCGGTTCGGCAAGATTCACCTAGCCTCCGCCGAGGCGACCGACCGACGTGGTCGACAGGCAGGAGCTCGACCGGCCGAACCGAACTTCGGTGACTCGCTGTTAACGTTCCAATACTGTTTGTGACGGTCGGTGGATTGCCGGCCGCTTCGGATCTTCAGGAGTCACCATGAAACGAGTCGCGACCACGCTCGGAACCCTCGCCGTAGCCGGAACGCTCACCCTCGCCGCGCCCGGCACGGCCTCCGCCGCGCACGGAGAACTCGTCTTCGGCGGCGGCCAGGTGGTCCATAACCCGAGCGGCTGCATCAAGGCCCAGACCCGGCCGCTCATCCTCCAGAACCGGACCAACGAGTATGCCCTGATCTTCAGTAGCCCGAACTGCACCGGCGAGATGCTGGCCGTGGTTCCTCCCGGAGGCCGCACCGTCCAGGAGCGCGGCTCCAGCGTCTACGTCGCGTAGTCCCCAACCCAACCCGGTGCGGACAACGCACTACCGGGAGAGAAGCCGACCGACAGGAAGCGCCACATCCCTGCGGGGGTGTGGCGCTTTTCGTCATTCCTGGACTGCGGGTATCGCGCGGGGTTACCGTCCCGACGCCGGCGCAGTTCCCGGCCGCCTGGCCCCGTGGGCGGCGACGCTCCCCGCGCGGGCGCCCCCGTCCTCTCGCTTCGACGGGAGGGCGGGGCCGGTGGCGGTCCGCCGCCGGCCCTGGCGGGTCGGGGCGGACCGCCGTGTTCGCCGGTCGGTCAGGCCTGGGTGCTGAAGTCGTCGCACATAGCGGTCAGGCCCCAGTGGCAGATGGTGCAGCTACCCGCCTGGTAGTTCGGCGCTTCCGAGGGCACCAGGTTCAGGGCGGTGACGTCGATGGCACCGGCGTCGCGGGGCTCGAGGGACTTCGGCATTTCGCCTCCAGTGATTTCGGAGAGTGATTGAGCATATGTATTGAGTCATAGTCCGGAGGCGTGCGCCACCACCGCCACGGTCATGTCCCCCGCGGCCATCCCCCAGTGCTGACCACCCTCAAGAACACCCTCGTGCCCCTCGCCTTGCTGGCCAACTGCTCGCGGCGTTGCCTGACGTCATGGCCCCGGGGCGGTCATGCGCCCCGGGGCCGTGACGGATCAGGTGAGGGTGACCGTCCAGGACCCCCGGCGCAGGTGGATCACGCCGTCCGGAGTGATGGTGGCGCGGGCTCCGTGCACGGGCAGCGACCCGTCTCGGAGCCACCGGGCGCGGATGTCGTCGAGGACATCCCACAGTCGGCGCGGACCGCCCTGGTGAACTGTCACCGGGCCGTCGGGGTGGCCGGTCGCGCGGGCCCACGACCCATCATCGTGGACCAGGACCGCGGTACGGTCGCCGCCCTTGGTCTCTCGGTAGTCGCAGTTGATTCCGGGCGCGGTGACGCCCAGCATCGACCACAGCCCCCACGCCTCCATCACGTTCACCACCGGGTACCGGCCCGCCGCAACGTCCTCACCCTCGGCGGTGTGCGCCGCGGCGATCGCCGCGACCACGTCGGGCGGGTAGTCGGGGCCGTTGCGCGAGGTCATGAAGCCTGCGCGGTCCCATTCGATCCGCCCTTCGGCGCCGCCGTCGGGGTGGAGTCGGCGGTGAGGCTGAGGGAGGTTCCGGCCAGGGTGGTGACCAGCCGGCCGCCGGGCCGAAGCCCGGCCAGCCACGACGCGGGGACCGGGCGGACCGACACCGTCGCGATGATCCGGTCGAACGTGCCCGGTACCGGCCCGGTCGCGTCGACCGTGCACGCCTGCGGCCGGAGCCCGGTCCGGTCGAGCCGTTCGGCGGCGGCCTGGACGAGGTAGGGATCCACGTCCACGGAGGTGACGTGCCGGTCGCCGAGGCGCGTGGCCAGTAGCGCGGTCCCGTACCCCGACCCGGTCCCCACGTCCAGGACGTCCAGGCCGTCGGCCAGGCGGGCGTGCTGGAACATGTGCACCAGCAACCCTGGCAGCGTCGCCGACGAGGTCGGAGACCCGGCCGTCTGCTCGCCCGGTTTGGCGTCGTCGGCGTGGCGGGTGCCGACGCGGGTGACACGGGAACGGTCGGTGAAGGCGGCCGTCAGCCAGCCGCCCTCGTCGGCCGGGCCGTCGACCAGGTCCCAGGTCGCCGCTCCGTACAGGCCCAGCGCGGGCGCGGCCCACGCCCACCAGCGCGGAACGAACTCGTGCCGCGGAACCGAGGCGATGACGGGACGCCACCGGGACGTGGCGTGCGTGACCTGCTCGGCGAGGCGCGCGGCGTGCGGTTTCCAGTCCATGGCCGTCAGATTGCCGGGTCGCAGTCGTTGCTGTCCGCCGGACCGCACCGATCGGCCTTCCCCGTGATCGACGCGACCATCTCACTCCACCGGTCGGCGGCCAGCAGTTCGGCGAGCGGGGCGTCGCGGACGTTCCCGGCATCGAACGCACGGCCGAGGACGCACGGCATCAGCCGCCCGCTCGTGTCGATCGCCGCCCGGCCGCGCCCGCACGACCCGCACAGGTCATGCACCGACGTGGCCGCACCACGGCCGAGGGCCCGGCCGACCGGACGGGCGTCGTCGACGTTGTGGTCGGTGATGCCGAGTCGATGGCGGGGTGGGCGGCGGCCTGCTCGATCACCCGCGTTTAGTCCGCGGGCGTCATGGTCCCGGTCCCGGCCGCGGGCCCGGAGTTGCTGTAGCAGTGCAAGCACGCGGCCGTGCACCGCCGGGTGATCTCCAGTTCGAGGAACGCGACGGGCTCGATCCGCGTCGGTGCGGGGATGTCGGTCGTGATGGTCATGCGAACCACCTTCGGCGCGCTGCATCGGTTGGTGCCGCGGCCCCGGGCGCGCGCCAGCAAACCCGGGGCCGCGGGGTCTCATGGGCCGATCAGCCGTTCGGCCGCGATCAGCCGAGGGTCGCCGTCCTCGTCGGGGGCGATGAAGAACTTGCGGACCCGGCCGCTGGGGGCGACGCCGCGCCACCACCCGTCCGCTTCGCGCAGCAGCGTCCCGGCGATCTGGCCGCCTCAAGAGTCAGCCCGTGCGCCTCGCGTAGCTCACGGAGCCTGAGGGGCTGCCAGCCGGGGCGCTGCTTTGTCACAGTCATCTGACGACCCTTTCGATTTACTTGTAAAGCGGCTCATATCGGGCGCTCGACCAGTCCGAATGGGGGATGTGAAGGTGGATGTATGACGGACGGCAGCCAGGCCCGCGACGCAGACGCCGGAAGCGTTCTCAAGAACCGGGTGGTCGACGCGTGGCGGGGACGAGTTCTCGCCGACGGGACCGACAGCCCGGTTCTCGTCCTGGTCGGCGGTTACGCCGGTGAAAAAGTCCTCGCGACGCTCGGAGGTGATCAGCACGACCGCCATAGCGATCTCTATCTCAACGAAGTGAGACCGCTGGAGTACAAATGCCTTATGGACACCGCATTCGATAATATCGACTGCGGAATCTCCACGATCCTCACCGCGCCGTTCATCACAGAATTGAACGACCCCGCATGGCTCAACCGGCTCACCAACCGGTGCAAGGCCAAGGGCATGGGCGTGGCCGCGATCTGGGTCCGCTGCGACATCGATTCGATGCGCGAGTACATCGAGTTCCGCGACGCCCCCCGCGACGCGTGGAAGCTTGAGCACTGGGACGACTACGCCCGCGGCATCGACACCGCGACCAGCCCGCCCAGCGTCCACCTCACCATCGACAACCGCCAGGGCGCGGCCATCAGCATCGCCGACCAGACGCGGGAGGCCCTGCGTAAGATCCTCGGGTGACCAGGCAAGGCGTGATCCTCTACGGCCCACCCACCAGCGGCAAGGACACGGTCACGGCCGCACTGGCCCGCCAGGACGAACGCCTCACGCTGTTGACCAAGCTCAAGCTCGGAGCCGGCCGCAGCACCGGCTACCGCTACGTCTCCCCGGACGACCTCAACACCCTCCGCACGGCGGGCCGCCTTCTGGTCGAGACCCACCGCTACGGCAACCGCTACGCCGTGGACCGCGACGACGTCGACGCGCTCACCACAACCGGCCGCATCCCCGTCGCCCACATGGGCAACGTCGCCGACCTGCAACGTCTACGCGCAGCGGTCCCGCTGGCATGGACGGCCGTCCTCCTATGGATACCTCGCGAGGTGTGCGCCGAACGGTCCCGCCTACGGGGCGACGCAGACCGCCCCAAACGCCTACAGGCGTGGGACGAGACGTACGCCGATCTCCAGACCGCAGGCGAGACCAAGCCGTTCGACCTCACCATCAATACCGACGAGTCCGAGCCTGCCGAGGCGGCCCGGAGAATCATCGAGACCATCCAGCCGTAAGACGAGGCCCAGGTCAGCGCCAGCCCCCATACCTCCGGGGCTCGATTCCCCACATCGCCAGCAGCGCGGTAACAGAATCGGCCGCGCGCCACGATTCAGAGCACGGCCCCAGCCACGCCCCCGTGCTCGACAGGTACCACCAGTACAGCGCCCCCCGAACGACCATGACGCTGTCGCCCACGATCGGCGCATCAGGCGCGAACACATGAAGCACCGGCGGCATCTGCTCGTATCGCCGCTCCGTCCCCCACCCCAAAAGGCCCAGGTCACGCGCCAACTTGTCGAGGCGACGGCAGGCCCAGCGGAAGTGCCAACGTCAGCGAACGAGCCGGTTGGAGACAGCACGGCCGACGAACCCGAGGGGTCGTTCATCGACCGCGCTGTCTCCTCCACCCACGAGGTCGCCCCTTCCCTTGCGGCCCCGTCCGGTGGCGGGACGGGTGCACCATTAAGCCCCGTCACCGGATTCCTTGATCTTCCGAACTCGCTCGCGCTCTTCCGTGAGCGCTTCACGCAGCGCACCGGGCCCGCTCCGGATCACCGTCGGGTCGATTCCGGCGTCCGGGTCGTGCAGGGAGGCGACCCAGTCGCCGAGCCGTCCGTCCTGACGGATCGACCGCCAGATCCGGTGACCGACGAAGTCGGTTCGGAGCCGGGCCAGATCCTCGTCTTGAGAGCGTGTGCGCATGTCCATCGCGGATGACCTCACATCGGCTGCACGGACCCGGACAGTGATCACCAGACCCGTTGTGCAGTGTGGAAACGACATCACCCAAGGTCGCGCGTCACCGCATTCGGCAAAGGAGCCCGAGAGGGGGCCAGGAAGGGGCCAGACTGTGAGACGGAGGTAGCCGGATGAGCACCGAGCGACGACGAGAGTTCGGCGCGTACGTTGCGCGCCTACGTGGCACCAAGAGCCAACGCGCCCACGCGGCCCTCCTGTGCGAGCTGGCGGGAACCGCCACCCTCACCCGCAACGAGGTGTCCCGCTGAGAACGCGGCGAACGCGTCCCGGACGACTGGTTGCCCTACATCGCCCGCGCCCACAACATCCAACTGTCGGTCCTGGAACGCATGGCCGCCCACGCCCGAGGCGACCAGCCCGCCACCGATGACGCCCCGTTCGACCTTTCGGGCCTGTTCCCCGGAGGCGACGCGCTCAAGACCCGCATCGCCAACGCCGGGCACAGCCGCGCGGTCGCCAACGCAGGCGCCGGCCCCGCCTTGATCCTGGTCGGCGGCTACGCCGGATCAGGCAAAAGCGAGTTCGCCCGCTTCCTGGCCGACCTATCCGGCTGGGCCGTCCTGGACAAAGACACCCTCACCCGCCGCATGACCGAACGCCTGCTCACCTCACTCGGCGGCGACTCCCACGACCGCCACACCGACCTCTACCGAACCGACGTACGCCCCCACGAGTACCGGAGCCTTATGAACGCCGCCTACGGCAACATCGACTGCGGCGTCTCCATGATCCTGGCAGCGCCGTTCATCACCGAACTCAACACCGTCGGCTGGCTGCCCCGCCTGTCCCACCGCTGCCAAGCCCGAGGCGTCGATGTCTCAGCGATCTGGGTCTACAGCGACATCGACTCCATGCGCGAGTACATCGAACACCGCGACGCACCCCACGACACCTGGAAGCTCACCAACTGGGACGAGTACACCAGCACCCTCACCGAGGACCCACCGCCCGGCATCCACCACACCATCGACAACCGCCTAGGCGCAGCCCTCACCCTCAAAGACTCGCCGCAACGCCCAATGCGAAAAGATCTCCCAGCGCCATCGCCAGCACCGCAGGGCGTTGATCACAGACCTGCACAAGGCCGTTCGATCAAACCGGCGGACGCTGGTGGGTCAGGACAGTAGTTGAGCGTGCCCGAAGCGGGGGCCTCGCGACCCCCAGCCCCCCGCGAGCCGGGGCACTCATCCGCGCGAATCGGTCTGTCACACCGTTTCGCCGTTCGCGCGGATGAGCACCCCGGACCGATGCGGCCAGGTGTAGCAGGCCAGGAGTCGGCGCAACGCGGGGAGCACGAGCATGCGCCGGGCAGCGGGAGTTGCTGACGCTGGCGGTGTTCACGGGACCTCGGCCGGTTTGAAGCAGGTGATGGCCGGGCCTGAGGCGGGTTGTGGTTCTGAACCTTCGTCTCGGGATCCAGGTCATGGTGTGTCCGCGCCAACCTGGCGATACTCCGTCCAGTAGCGTCTAGGTTTCGGAGCGTTGCCAATATTGGCGTGGTCACCGGTCATCTGAGTGGCCAGGTCCGCGGCAGGATTCGCGCCCGGGGCGGGGTCGGGTGGGGGCTCCTGCTCGGTGCGCAGCATGCTGGCGGGCTCAGTTAGGGGCTGGGAGGGGTTCGGCGTCGGCGGCCAGCAGGTCGCCCACGATCTTTGAGCGTGCGCGATTCGTCGTTGTGATCGGCTGACGCCGTTCCGATGAGCCGCGTCCGCAAGGGCCGGTGAACGCGGGGCCAGGGGGGCGCTATGACAACCGATCAGATCCTTTTTGGGCTGGGCCTGACCGTCGCACTCGCGGTCGCCTCTCAGCTCCTGGCGGACCGCTTGCGCATCCCCGCATTGATCGTCCTGCTGCCGACCGGTTTCGTCGCGGGTGCGCTGATCGATGACATTGATCCACACCGGCTGCTGGGGGCGGCCTTCGAGCCCCTGGTGTCACTGTCGGTCGCGCTGATCCTCTACGACTCCGGTCTCGGACTGGATCTGCGGAAGCTGAAGGGAGATACCCGCCGCATCGTGGTCAGGCTGATCGTATTCGGCGTGCCGGGCACGATGGCGGCCGCTGCGCTGCTGGCCGCGCCGCTGCTCGGCCTGTCGGCGGGCGCGGCGGTGATGCTGGGGGCCATTCTGGTCGTCTCCGGCCCAACGGTGGTGAGCCCGCTGCTCGGCTTCGTCCGACCCGTCGAGCGGGTGCGGCGCATCCTGGTCTGGGAGGGCTCACTGGTCGATCCGATCGGCGGCATCCTGGGCGCGGTGGTGTTCGGCGCCGTCCTCCAGAAGGCCCGCATAGGCTCCGGCGCCCACGTGCTGGAGTTCGTCCTCAGCATCGGAGTCGGCCTGGCCGGCGGCGTCATCGGGACAGGACTGCTGTGGCTGCTGATGCGATCGCTCCGGTTCGGCGAGGTGCTCGCCACCACCACACAGATCGCCACCGTGATCGGCGTGGCGGCCGCATGTGACATCGCCCGCGAGGACACCGGCCTGCTGGCGGCGATCATCATGGGACTGGCCGTGGCCAACCTGAAGAGGTTCGACCTCCCCGCACGCAGGCCGGTCTCCGAGACGCTCGTCCAGCTGATCATCGGCCTCCTGTTCATCTCCATCTCGGCCACGATCACGCCACAGTCGGTCGCCAATGTGGCGCTCCCGACCCTGGGACTGGTCGCCGCCTTGGTCCTGCTCGTCAGACCGCTCCTGGCCTACCTGGCAACGCGCGGGACGGGCCTGACGACCGGCGAGTGGTGCTTCATCGGGTGGATGGACCCGCGCGGCATCGTCGCCGCCGCCACCGCCTCGACGTTCTCCGTCCAGCTCGCCGCGCAGGGAATCGGTGGTGCCTCCAAGATCCTGCCCGTCACGTTCCTGGTGATCGTCGTGACGGTGACGTTGTACGGGCTGACCGCGACCCCGGTGGCCCGCCGTCTGGGCGTCGTCCGCGCCGCGGACCAAAGCACTCATCCGCGCGGATGATCAGCGTCAGGAGGCTTGGCAGCGCAGTGCGTGGAGGACGACACACGGGAAGCTCAGGCAGAGCGAAAGGTGAGGGTCTCCGCGCTCACGTCGGCTCAACTACGGCGAGGGGGAGACTACCCGGGTGAAAGCGCTGCCGTCGGGTCTGCTGTACAGCAGAAAAGTACAGCAGCACAGGCACACAACGGCTTACGCACCCGATCATTGACACACAGCTTTAGCTGGGGTGGAGCGGCCCAGCGCGGTCCTGCCAGTGGCTACGGATCAGAAGGTTGGGGGTTCGAATCCCTCCGGCTGCACCACAGGTCAAAGGCCCCTTCCAGAGATGGAAGGGGCCTTTTTCTGTGCCGTGAGAGCCACGGTGGGAGCCACGCGCCCGGATCAGTCTCCGAACAGGGCGCTACTCATCCCCACGGCCGCCGCACGCTTGTCGTCCACGAACAGACGCCCGTACACGTCCCTGGTGATCAAGGGCGGCGCTCGCGCCGTTGGCGCGGCCCGCCGCCTGCGCCGCCTCAGCCAGCGTTGTCTCGAGCAGTCCCATGTTCTCGGGGAACGTCTCCAAAAACTCCCTGGCCCCCGGCCTCTGTTCTTTGGCTGCCATCTCGCGGACGACCGTGAGGATCAATGCTCGGTCGTCTCGGTTCTGCTGGCCGAGCACGTGAGCGATCCACTCCATCTGCCGAACCGCGTCGTCAGAGTTCAGGTCTCCGTCGTCGCAGGACTCAAAGAACCAGGTGAGTTCGACCGCCAGGGCGATCAGGTCCTTGACCAAGTTGGGAGAGGCTGGCATCGCCGCATCATTCCGCACGCTGGTTGAACGAGCGTGACTCGGGGCGCGCTGCCTCCCACGGTCCCGCCGGTCCGGCCAGGCGTCCGCCCGCTCGACCCGTTGACGCACCCTGTGCTCGCACAACGCCGCCACGCACAGGTCAGGCAGCGGAACCGCACGCGTCGAGTTCTTGGCCTTGGGCCGCCGAGCAGGTCAGCGGACGAGGCCGGCCGGGTGCGGATCTGCTTGTGAGACTCGTAATGAATCGCTTGTCGATGTGCTGCACTGGCCTGCGTCGGAGTTCCGCGTTGGGTGACGTCGTCCGGTCGGACGGGTCAGGACGCTGTCGCGATCGAAACGAGTGCCAGTGCCATGGCTGCGGCGCACACGATGCCGGCGACCGCGAAGGCGATCCGGTAGGGATGCTGCTCAGCCCACGACACAAGGCCCGGATTCGTCTTGGCGAATTCCTTGGCGTCGACGGGACCGTCGGGCCCGCTGCACGGCACGCCGAGCGCGTTCACCAACCGGGCGAAATCCTCGTGCGTGTAAAGACCGCCCTGCACCCTGATGAGCAGGTTGCGTTGTGCGTCGAGCACGAACAGGCTCTCGCCTGCCCCTCCGCGAGGCGCGGTGATGCTCGCGCGCACCACCTCCGCGACGCGTGAGCGTGGCTGGCACTTTCGGGTGAACAATCCCTGGACGACGAGTTCGTGAGCCGTCAGGGTGATCCGGGCGCTGAGGAGGGCCCCGAGCGCCAGGGGGATCAGCACGGCGAACAGGCCGCCCACGATCAGGGCGAACACGGTCGGGGCGTCGCCGATCAGGATCGCGGCGACGATGCCCGCGGTGGCCACTGCCATGACGGCCAGAACGATCAGCCCTGTCCGGAGGTCCGGCCGAACCACGAGATCATCCTGAACATCGCTCACGCCGACATCGCCCTTTCTTCGGCCTCTAAGAGCTTGCCGCATCGGTGGCAGTGCTTCGGCCGCGCGGAACCGGTCAGGGACTCCGAGCTCCGATGGGCGACATTTGGCCAGGTCTCCACTGTGGGAGGCCAGGAGCCGGGCCTACCTTGACCTGTGACTGCGCCGACCAGTCACCAAGCCGTGTGCCAGGTCTGTGCCCAATACGGGCGGTCGCGGTGCCGGTCCTAGGTGATCGCCAGACCGGAGATGAGGATCGAGGCGGGCACCGCGGTTGCGGAGATGGTGATGGCGATCGCCGCGTCGTTGTGGGGAGATCGCCCGCAGTAGTCCGTTTTGTGTGTCACCACGGCTCTCTGTCAGCATGAAGCCCATGCGTCACCCTCTTGACACGCTGGACTGGCCGATTTCCACCGACCGACTGCTGTTGCGCCGGGCCGCCCCTGACGACCTGGACGCGACCTGGGCCTACCGGCAGCTGCCGGAGATTCACGAATGGGTCGGGGCCGCCACGGCGACGTACGACGACCACCGTGAGCGTTTTCTCCATGAGGAGCGGCTCGCGGACCTGCTCATCGTCGAACTGGACGGCCGGGTGATCGGCGATCTGACGCTGCAGGTCCAGGACGCTTGGGCCCAGGAGGAGGTCGCTGACCAGGCGAAGAGCGTCCAAGGAGGGCTTGGGTGGACGTTGGCTCCCTCCTACGGCGGCAAGGGCTACGCCACCGAAGCGGTACGCGCCCTCATCGACGTCTCCTTCGGGAGTCTTGGCCTGCGCCGCCTGCACGCGGACTGTTTCTACGACAACGAACCTTCGTGGCGGCTGATGGAGCGGGTTGGGATGCGCCGCGAACAGCACACGGTGAGAGACTCTCTCCACCGCACCAAGGGATGGCTCGACGGTCTCTCATACGCGCTCCTGGCCGAGGAATGGCCCGCTCCCGAGTGATGGACCGCCCCGCTGTCCGGTCTCAGTGGAGTTGGCACAGTCTCATCGACCTGACGCACTGCAGGCCGGGCGGCAGTGCCCGGCCCTTGCTGCCGATCTCCTTGCGGTGCCGGCGGACGACGCCGGTGGCGTGGGTCAGGGTCTGGCGCGGCAACGGCAGCGAAGCACGATACAGAAGCATGCGGAGCCTCTGATGCAGACGAGCGATTGTGAGAGATCAACCGTCCTACCAGGGGCTCCTTGACGTTCCGGGGCAGCCACACAGACCGCGACCATCACGTGGTCAGCAGTCCCCGCACCGCCGCTGAAAAAGGCTCAGTGGGGGAGTGACACCGGAATCCCTGGCGCACTGTGAATCCGTCGGCCGTGCCCGTTGCGTGCCTGTTGGCAAGGTGATCAACGGGGACTCACGGTCGTTTGCGGGGCTATCGCCGAGGAGGCCCAGGTCAGGGGGTCGCCAGGTCGGGCACTGGGCTCATGACCGGCTTTGCAAACCGGTGGTCGAGGTGGCTCCTTGGGAGCAACAGTGGGAGCCACACGGACGGATGATCTCGAACCGCGGTGGACGGGTTCGGAACCCGGGACCTCGGTCGATCTTGGCCGTTATGGTCAGCGGAGCTTGATCGTCGGCGGGCGCCGGCCGGCTCAGCGATCGGCGTGTTGGCATCGACCCTGGGGAGCGGGCCGTGATCGAAGTTCTGGCACCACGTCGCACGATCAAGGTAGAGCGGGCGCACATCCCCGAGGCGCGTGCGGTTCTTCCTGATGGGGATACCTGCGTGGTCGTCGACGGCTATGGCCGGCTGTTCACCGTGTCGCTGTCGACCGGCGAGCAGGTCACAGGCGGACGCGGGCGCCCCGGGGGGATCGATCTGACGTCGTTGACGCCGGATGGTGGGCTGATGGCCACCACGAGGCGCGCCTTCGGGGACCACGGCATCCGGATCTTGGACACGGCCGACTGGAGGATGGTGACGGAGCTGCCCGGGCACGCCTGCCCGATCCAGGCCATCTCGGCGGCTGGACAGGTCGTGGTCACGGCGGCCAGGGACGGCACACGGGTGTGGGATCTGGTCACCGGCTCTTGCAGGTTCGTGCTTCCGGGCACTGAAGAGGTGATGTGGATCGCGGTGGCCCCCGGCCAGCGCCGGGTGGTCACGATGGCCTGGGATCGTTCGGTCGTGGTGTGGGACCTGCACCAAGGCACACCGATCCGGACGCTGCGGGACGCCGACCGCGAGGTTCCCGCCCTGAGGTCGCCCGCAAGTGACCGCGGGGTCTGGATCCGAACCGTGCTGGTGGACTCCGCACGCGATCGCGTGCTGGCGGCCGACGGCCACCTCTGCGCGGGCGGTCTTGAGGGCGATCGCCGCCTTGCGCGCTGGGGATCGCTACCGCGGCGCGAAGGAGTGACCATGATTCCGGGCAAGGACCTGGTGCACACCTGCCTGGCAGCGGTGAACCCGGCGGACGGGACGGTCGCCGTCGACTACGGCGGACGCGCATTCATCCTGGATCAGGGCGGGCGACCTCTCGCGGTGATGGGACCGGAGCCAGGGCCGGGCTGGATACCGATGAGCACGATGACCTTCGCCCCGGACGGCCGACTGGTGTCCTCCCTTCCCGGCGCCTTCGCGGCCGTGGAGGTGTGGCCGGCGCTCTCAGAACTCACCGGATAGGACAGCCGCACCGGCCGGCGAGACCACTTCGGAGCGCTCCGACCCGCAGCCGGGGAACACCCTGAGAACGAGAGAACAGTCTTCACCAGCCGGACCAGCACATCCGTGATCAGACGAAGCAGCCCTCACCACGTGCATGCTCGCGTGCGGTTCAAGCGATTGGACGCCTCCGGCGGGACCAACGGACTTGTCGAGATTGTGCAGGAACTGAGCGAGATCGACCCCGTGGCGCATGTAAGGCAGAACGCGAAGACCTTGCTGGAGGGAATCCGCCTCCACGGTGCCGAGTGACATGAGCGGGTATGAATTCTCGTGGGAGTTGCATAGGGGACTCCCATGCGGGCCGTAAGATATCCGCCGGATCAATCGGCCAGTTCGTGAGCGCGGATATTGATCGCCGTTTCCAGGCGGTCCAACTTGGTCAAGTTTCGCTTAGCCTGGACCAGTCAAGAGTCATGAGGGCAAACAACATCCCCACAAGCCACCAGTAGTTGGCGGATGAGTTCAGTGCGTTCACGAAACTATACATTATGCCGAATCCGAGGATCAGTGGGAGGGAGACCAGTGATCTTCGGTTCTGTCTTTGCCTGCGCTCTATGAGAGCGAGCATCGGATGGTCCAAGATCCGATCTGGCGGAAGTTCGCCGGTCCGGGCCGCTCGCGCCATCTTCAGCATTTCGGCTTTCTGGATGCCGCCGGTCGCATCCGCATCCCTGCGCCGCATTACAGCCATCCACCACGTCATAATGCCGGCGAAGGAAAGGTTCCCGAACATCGCCATCAAGAGCACAGCGGAAGTAGAGGCGTCTGTGAAGAGCAGAGAAGCGCCTCCAGTCAGAGGACCAAAGAGCATGAAATACAGGAAGTAGGCCCACAGTGGGCCTGACTGGATTCGGTCTCTCCAGCTTGGCGTCTGCATGTTCTGCTCCAGGAAGCCTTCGACAGCGGCGCTATAGCCCAAAAACAGCACGAACCCAGGCAGTGTGCCATATTGATCACCGCCATGGTTCGCGCTGCGTCACGCCGGGGCGCGCCCGGTGTTCGTGGGCACGGGGCCGGACTGGGCGCCCCTCGCCGGGCGTCCTTACCGGCTGCTGAGGTAGGTGAGGACGGCGAGGACGCGGCGATGGCCGCTGTCGGCCGGCGAGAGGCCGAGCTTGGCGAAGATGTTGCCGATGTGTTTGTGGACGGCGTTCTCGGTGATGACGAGCCGGGCCGCGAGTGTGGCGTTGTCCTTTCCTTCGGCCATCAGGGCGAGCACTTGGCGTTCGCGTGCTGTGAGGCCGGCGATCGGGTCGCGGGCGTGACGGGTGAGGAGTTGCGCGATCACCTCGGGGTCCATGACGGTGCCGCCGGCGGCGACCTGCCGCAGGGCGTCGATGAACTCGCTCACCCGGCTCACCCGGTCCTTGAGGAGGTAGCCGACGCCGCCGCGTCTGTCGGAGATCAGTTCGCCGGCGTACTGCTGCTCGACGTACTGGGAGAGTACGAGCACTGGCAGGCCGGGGTACTGGCGGCGGACGTGGAGGGCGGCGTGGATGCCCTCGTCGCGGAACGTCGGCGGCAGCCGTACGTCGACGATGGTGATGTCGGGTCGGTGTTCGGTGACGGCGGTGATGAAGCCGGGGGCGTCCTGGGCGATCGCGGCGACGTCGAAGCCCTTGCTGGTCAGCAGGAGTTCCAGCCCGCTGGAAAGCAGGACGTTGTCCTCGGCGATCACGACCCGCACGGCAGGCTCACGGTGATCGTGGTCGGGCCGCCGGCGGGGCTGTGAACGCGGACGGTGCCGTCGAGCGCCAGGACGCGGTGGCGGATTCCGGCGATGCCGGTGCCCAGCGTCTCGTCGGCGCCGCCGATCCCGTCATCGGTGACCTCGACCGACAGCCGGTCACCGGCGCGTGCGACGCGGACGGTGGTCCGGGTGGCCCGGCTGTGCTTGGCGGCGTTGGTGAGCGCCTCGGCGATCGTGAAGTAGGCCACGGCCTCGACCGCGGCGGGAACGGTCCCGAGGTCGCCGATCTCAAGCCTCGGGGCGATCGCCGATTGGGTCCCGAGTGCCGCCAGCGCTCCGGCGAGGCCGCGGTCGGCGAGGATCGGCGGGTAGATGGTCCGGATCACCTCTCGAAGCTCTGCCATGGCCTCCTCGGTACCCTCGTGCGCCTCCCGCAGGAGTCTGGCCACCGTCTCAGGGACCTCGTCCAGTGACTCACGGACCGTGCCCAGCCGCATCGCGATGGCCACGAGCCGGGCTTGGGTGCCGTCGTGCAGGTCGCGTTCGATCCGGCGGAGTTCCGCCCCGTGCGCGTTCATGGCGCCGGACCGCGTCTCGGTCAGGGTGTCCACACGCTGTGCCAACCGCTCCGCAGCCGTGGGGGACAGCAACGCGACACAGATCCGGGCGTGGAGGCGCGCCAGTGGCGGAACCATCCAGTAGGTCAGCGCCGCGAACACGAGGAAGTTGATCGTCCCCAAGGTCAATGCCGTGCCCCATCCGGACAGCGGCACGCCGGTGAAGAGGAAGCGCAGGCGCGTGTCGGCGGGAAACGCCCACCACAAGGGCACCGTGATGGCTGTGGCCACCGCGTTGCCGGCGGACAGCAGCACGACGAGCCCGAACGTCAGACTGGTCACGATGCTTGCGCACAGCCACCCGAGCACGCGCCACATACCGACACGGACGGGACCAGAACGCGGAGAAAGCAGCAACCGGTCGGCGCGGCGACGGTGCCGGGACGCCCAGGCGCGGGCCATCATCGGGACGATCAGCACGGGCAGCGCGAACAGGGCTGCCGCAGTGGTGAACAGGCTTCCCAGCAGATAGCCCAGGCCGCGCCACATCGCTGAAAGCCGACCGGCCCCTTGGTGATTCATCTGCACGAGTCTGGGCCACGGCGATCGGGCCTGACACTACAGCCCACCACCCCTTTTTCCCACTGGTGAGTGGTATCGTCCGCTTCCCCCGGCCGGACCTAGCGTCAACGCCATGACGAGTTCACCGATACGTTCACCGCGGCGGCGCGGCCGATCCATCCGACGGAACCTGGCCCTGGCCGCCATCGTGGCCGGCACCCTCTCTGCCGGCGTGCCCGCCGCGAGCGCCGCCGGACACCACGACGACCGGGCCGGGCTTCGGCGCAACGCCGCCGCGCTCACCGCGCTCGGCGCGACGGGCGTCCAGGCCCGCTTGAGCGGCCCTGACGGCCGGAACCAGATCGCCACCAGCGGCGTCGCCGACCTGACGACCCGGCGGCAGGTCTCTCCGGACGGCTACTTCCGGATCGCCAGCGTCACCAAGACGTTCGTGGCCACCGTGATCCTGCAACTGGTCGGCGACGGGGAACTCTCCCTGGACGACACGGTCGAGCGATGGCTTCCCGGCGTGGTGTCCGGGAACGGCAACGATGGCCGCGCGATCACTGTCCGCCAACTGCTCCAGCACACCAGCGGCATCCACGACGACTACCCGGACTACACCTCGGCGGAGGACTTCTACCAGCACCGATACGACACCTACACGGCCGAGCAGACCGTCGCGCGGGCGATGCGCCACCGTCCGGACTTCCGGCCCGGCAAGGACTGGAGCTACTCCAACACCGGCTACGCCCTGCTCGGCATGGTCATCCAGCGGGTCACCGGGCACCCCTGGCATGAGCAGGTACGTGATCGGATCGCCCGGCCGCTCGGCCTCGAGCACACCTTCTGGCCGGGTACTTCGCCCACGCTGCCCCAGCCGCACGCCAAGACCTACCAGAGGTTCCAGCGCGGCGAACCACTCGTGGACGTCACCGAGCAGGCCGGCCTGGTCAACAACGGAGAGGCCGGACTCGTCTCCACCACCGCCGATCTCAACCGGTTCTTCCGCGCCCTGCTCGGTGGCCGACTCCTGCCCTCGACGCAGCTGGCGCAGATGAAGCACACCATTCCCGTCGGCAAGGAGTTCGAACCGCTCATGCCGGGCGCCCGGGACGGGCTGGGGCTCTTCTCCCGCCCGCTGTCGTGCGGCGGCACGTACTGGGGTCATGAGGGCGGTGATTCTGGCTGGATCAGCGCCGCCGGTGTCACCGCCGACGGCCGGCGCAGCGTCACGCTCTCGATGTCGGGTGTGCAGGCCGAATCGGCGGACCACGTCCTGCGCGTGACACAGGCCGAGAGCAAGCTGGTCGACGACGCGCTGTGCGCGACCCCGAACGCCGGCCACACGCGACGTTGAGATGGTCGGAGTCCGGAGTTGATGCGTGTCGCTCACAGCTCGACCATCACGGGACGGTCTTGAGTGCCGGTCGCCGCCACTTCAGCACTGCTCGGACTGTCCCAGCGGACCGATACGCTCTCCGCCGCCGCGGATATGGAACAAGGAGCGGGATATGGGCGCCAAGACTGGGCTACTGGTATACGCCGACAGGGATATCAAGGAGGCCCTTCGTGCGGCATCCGTAGCGGATCCGGAGCAGACCGCGGTCCTGATCGAGGACCTCTATCCCGGTTGGGCGGTCCGAGAGGCCGAACCGTCATCTCTTGGCGACGGTTGTTACCCGCGCTACGGGACGACCTACGCCGCGAGGCTTCCGGGAGTCGACATCATCTGCGACCAGCGGGTGATGTCCGACCGCCCTTCGCAGCTCGCGCCCCATCTGGTCGAGGCGAGCATAGGGCGCAGGCTGGTCCTGCACGCGATGCACAGCGTCGTCGACTGGCTGGCCTTCGCCGTGTGGGAGGACGGACATCTGATCCGTTCACTCAGCCTGTCCCCCGACAGCGGGGTCATGGAGAACATCGGCGAGCCGCTTCCCTTCGAAGCGGCCTACTGGGCCGGGGAACATCCGGTCCCGCACGATCCTGACTGGTCGGACGAGCCGTACCCGCTGCCGTTCCACCCCCTGGACCTCGGCGAAGATGCGCTGCGCGCGCTGTTGGGCTTCATCCTGGAGGGCATGCCCGAGCCGGACGACGCCGACCCGAACGATGTCGGACTCCTCGGATTCCGGCTCACCGATCCATCCGACCCGGACGAGGTGTCCGAGCGCGATGCCACCATCAACGAAGCCGTCCGGACCATGGGGCCGCCACGACTTTTCACGTTCGCCCCTGACGGCTCACCGACCGAGATCGACAGCCTCTGAGCAGCGCTGCTGTCCTGTGCCAGGGATCTGAATCCCGACTTCTTCGTAGCTGTGGTCGGTGTGCCGGAAGACCAGCGACCGTCCGTCCCGAGCGATGTAGCACAGCACTTTGTCTTTGATGGTCTTGTCTGTCATCGTTTCCCCTCCCTTCGAGAGTTGAGCCTTGCCGCGGGGAGGGCGAGGGCGTCGGGATAGATGGCTGCGTGCGTGTGGGCGCCTCACATTAGAGGCCGAAGTGCGGAAGGCATAGTTCGAGGCCGCCGATCTGAACGGAAACGGTTCGGTGTTGCTGCCAGCGGTCGCGGTCGAGTTTGAATCGCTGCTCGTAGCCGAGGGTGTCGCGCACTCGAGTGCGGACCATCCCGTTGGGTTGGTATCCGAGCTTTCTGGAGACTGTGTTGGAGGCGGTGTTGTCGCTTAACGCCGCGGTGACCGCGGATTCGGCGCCGAGCCCGGAGAAGGCCAGTTCTAGTGCGGCGGCCCGCATCTCGGTGCCGATGCCCTGGCTCTGGTAGCGCTGCCCCAGCCAAGAGCCGGTGCCAACTTCACGCAGGATCATGAAGTCTCTAGCGATGATGCCTTGCACTCCGACGATGTGGTCGTCGAGGAAGACCCCGAGTTGCAGGTTCCAGTCCTGGGGAGTCCAGTTGGCCATCTGCCTCCAGTGGAACTGCATGAGGCCCCGGGCTCGCTCGGCGGGCGGTTGGTCTGTCCACGGGACGGCGAACGGCATCTGGTCCGGGTCGTGGACGCCCTCGGTGGACAGTTGGGCGAGCGCGTCAAGTTCTTCGATCGTGGGGAGTCGTAACTCCAGCCGTGGCGTGCGCACCCGTAGTTGGAACAACGGCCAGTGGGTCACGGTCATCTTGTTCCTTGTTCGGCGGCCTGGACACCCAGCTCTTTGGCGACATGCTCTGGGTCGCCTTTGTCGGCGCCATTGCGGAAGGCCTCAACCGTGAGCTCCGACGGGTCGCGGATGCCGAGTGCCTGTAGCGCCTTTATCGCCTGTTCGGCCAGCGGGCCGGTGTCCGCCCAGATCACGGGTTCACCGAGTGTCCAGTCAGCGAAGTCCGGTGCGTGGCCTTTAGGCCTCCAGCCGATCTCGTACATCTGTCGTGCCCGGTCGGTCATGGCCTTTCCCGGCTCCGGGAGATCGGCTGGGTCGAGTTCCGGGTCGATGGCGCTGGTGACCACACACCCGCGGAAATCAGTCATGAACTGCACTCCCGAATCCGCTGCGGTCAGGATCACGGCGGCATCGGTCGGGAGGGTCAGTAGTACCCAGTCAAGCCGTCGTCGAAGGTCCTCCCAGTCGGTACATTGTTCGGCAGCCCCAAACGTCGTGGGGCGCGCATCACGGCTCCTTAGCATGTGCGGCACGTCGAGTGGGCCGCTCTCGCCCCATGACCAGCACCGCAGTCGCTCTGCCGGCACATTCAGCACCTCGCGGAGCGCGCTGAGGACGGCCTCGCCGCAACTGGTGAGGAATGCCTCGTCTTCGTACCATTTCCACTCCAAGGACCATGTAGGGGAAATCGGGGAAGTTCCGGTGACTGTCAGGCTCCAGCCCAATGAACCGAGCCGCTCCTGCTGGACGTCTGAAAGTTCGCGCGCTTCAAATATTTCTGCCACGACATAATCATCCATGAACCTGCTCAAGATGATATATGTCCGGGTTGTTGGGTCGCCCAGTCTGATCCGATCACCGTCTGAATTCGTGTCGTCCAGAAAATGGACCAGCCATGAAGCCGACCCGGCCGGTGCGAAAGAGTACGGCTGGGCGAGAACATCCCAAATAGCATCCGGGGTATCGCCGATTTCATTCACGTGGTGCTCCAACCCGACCTTGCGTTCAAGGCCAGTTCGCGCCGCAGCTCCGGCGCGTTCTCGTGTTCTCTTCATTGGTCCACTCCATCGCCATGCATCCAATCGGAACCTACGGGCGCGCGGGAGGGCTGTGCGGCAGATCGGTGGACAGGGCTGGACGGGCGTGGGCCTTGTTCGTCAGGAACAGCTTCGCTGCCGAACCCGGGCGGTGCGCTCAGGTCGTTGGCCGAGTGCGCACAGGTCAGGACTCTCGGATGTGTTGCGCGATGAGGGCCGCGTGTGAAAGCGGCGTCGAAAGGTCCGCCACATCGCCGTTGATCGTGTAGTCGAGCAGTACAACGGTTCGGTGCTCGCTGAGTTCGCGAAGCTCGGCGACGAGTTCGGGGGCTCGGTGATCGGACATCCAGCGATAGGTCGGGAGATAGACCAGGCGCCTGGCCTGCTCGTAGCCGAGCAGACGGCCGCCAAGCCGGTGGCCGAGCGGCGGACCGAGTCGTCGGACCGTTCGCTTGAGCCCCTTCATCGTCGTGACGTCCAGCTTGGTGAAGTCCTCCTGCTCGTCGGCGAACACCTTCAACGCCTGCCAGACGCCTTCGACGGACTGTGAGGTTCGATCCGGATGGCCGGGCACCGGGATGCCGCCGTGTGGGTAGAACGGGCTGAGCCGGACCCAGGGCTCTGCTCCCCGCGAAGTCACATCGAGGATCAGCGCATCAGGGAAGTCCCGGCCGAGGGTGGTGCGGCGACGGCTCGCGACGTGTAGAGGCATGGGGAGAATCTGTCACGTGGGTCTGACAGTTCAGCTCGAAGTGAGAATTACGTCGCCTGAGCGGCGCCGTCCGTCGCCTGTGTGCTCGCCACCAACCCGACCGACATGCCCTCATGACCGCCGACAGCACACCGGCCAGCCCCCTCGCCCACATCCAACTCGCCGGGCCCGTCCGCCTGCGACGGCGCCCGGCATAGCGGCCAAGCTGCCGCGCGGTTGCTGGGTCAAGCCCCGCGACCGCTCCGGCGCAGGCTTCGAACGGCCGAGATGACTCCGAGAACAGTCATGACGAGCGCAGTTGAGACGGCGGCGTACCACCCTGATGACGGGCTGAACTCCGACCGTGCAATATCCAAGACCAGGTCACCGGTCGCCGTAAGCTTCTCGTTCGCGCTCTGCAAGGTAAACCAGAAGAAGACCAGTACGCCGCTTACAGCGAGGCCGCCGGCACCTGCCAGCACCGCGGCCCGCTGGTCTACGAACAGCGCCAGCACTGCCGCAAGGATGCCGACTGCGGCACACCCGATGACGAGTACCGAAGTCGTGGTCGGATCGGCCTGCCCGAACTCGGAAGCCTGCTTGTACGGGGCCATGGACATCCCGAGCACCTCATGGGTCCAGACACCCCATGTGGTGACCAGCGAGGTCACGACCAAAGCGCCTCCCGCCAGGACGGTGCCGACGTTGAGCATCAGATCAACCGGTCGGTGTATCGCCTTGGGAGCCATCTGCCACCCCAACCATTAGGAACATGAATCAGCGTCGTCCCATCGCTGCTGAGCCTGAAGTTCTGTTGTCGTGGTGGGTCCATGGGTGATGAGTGTCGCATTGCGAACGGTCCGGGCGGTCAAGGGCGGCAGTGGCACCTCACAACCTGGAGTCGCTGCGCGGGACGGTGTCGTGCGGTTGGAGGCTCTGGGGGCGCGGGGCGCTCATGCTCGTCTGGCTGTCACATTCTGCCGGGCTGCTCCGTCAGTGAGGGGTAGCAGCCAACACGGCAAGGAGATCACCATGGACATCCGTCTCGACTACTTCGGCAACTCCGCCACGGCCAAGTACATGAAGTACCTCCAATCGGCGGGCAAGGTCCTGTTGGACTCGACGCTGCCGATCGCGACGCAGCACCTGGTGGAGATCCGCGCCAGCCAGATCAACGGCTGCGGCTTCTGCCTCGACATGCACACCAAGGAGGCCGCGCACGCTGGGGAGACCTCGCTGCGCCTCAACCTGGTGGCGGCCTGGCGTGAGGCCACGGTCTTCACCGAGGCCGAGCGGGCCGCCCTGGAACTGACCGAGCAGGGCACCCGCCTCGCCGACGCCGCCGGCGGTGTCACCGACGAGGCCTGGGCCGATGCCGCCAAGCACCACGACGAGGACCAGCTCGCCGCCCTGGTGTCCCTTATCGCCCTCATCAACACCTGGAACCGGCTGAACGTCATCACCCGGCAGCCCGCCGGCGGATACGAGCCCGGTCAGTGGGCGTGACCGGCTGCCCCAACCGTCGCTGAACTCGACCTTCCACCTGGTCGGTCCAGCGGCCCGTCCTCCTTGGGCTCAAGGAGGACGGGCCGCCGGAACGTCGGCGCTGGATGTGATCATCTGGGGATGAACCTGATCGATCATCTTGAGGACCGCCTCGGACGCATCATGCACGGATGGAGCCGCCACCCGAACGGCCGTCCCATGCCGTTCAAGGTGGCCGAGTGCGGCGGGGGCAGGCTCCCCGGCATCAACACCTACGTCACGGTCGGGCTGAGCGAGACGCACCTCCCGTCCCGCGTCTCGGACAAGGGCGTCCACCAGGAACTGATGATCGCCGTGCCGGCCGAGTTGGCGGACGGGCCGTATCCGGTGATCCTTCAAGAGATCGGGCTGGATCTGATCCGGGAGGAGACGGCCCTCCTGCGCGGCGATGTGGTCGGGCCTTTCGGCCCGATGGCGGAGGGCAGCGGGCTGGAGTCGTTCTACGCCTCGATTCCCGTTCACCACGATGACCGCTTCGCCGAGGTGGAGCCGGGTGCGGACGGGCGGGAGTTTCCGATCGTCCTCACCTGGCTGATCCCGATCAGCCGATCGGAATCCGATTTCGTGTCCCGGCATGGATGGGACGATTTCGAATCCGAGATGGAGAAGCAGGATCCCGACCTCTTCGACCTCCACCGCGCAGATCTGGTGCTGAAGCCCTGAAGGGGTGCGGTCTGCGGGCTTCCATCGGCTCCCGGGGGGCACCGGTAGCGTGCGTCCATGGATGTGACGATCACCCCTGAACCCCTCCTCGGCGCCGATGCCAGAGCCTTGATCGCCCAGCTCGACGCCGAGCTGGCCGACCGCTACCACGACCCGGAGGACATCCACATCGAGCTGGCGGACGAGGAGGTCGCGGGCGGGGGCGGCACCTTCCTGGTCGCCCGGCTGGACGGGGAGCCGGTCGGCTGCGCGGCCCTCCGAACGCTCGATCCGTCCACGGGTGAGATCAAGCGCGTGTACGTCGCGCCGTCCGCCCGCGGTGCCCGCGTCGGTTCCCGGCTCCTGGCCGAACTGGAAGGACGCGCCGTCCGGCTTGGCCTGGAGCGTCTCGTCCTGGAGACCGGACCGCGCCAGCCGGAGGCGCTGCGTCTCTACGAGCGCGCCGGATTCGTCCGCATCCCGTGCTTCGGCGAGTACGCGGGTGCCAGCGTCTGCATGGGCGAGGAGCTCGGGGGCTCACGGCGCGCATGAAGCGCAGGTTCTCGCGACGCCGCAGGTCAACGGGGGTAGGAGCCTGCGTATGCGCGGGGAGGGGCATCGAGGAGGCTGGTCTTCCAGGCGGTCCGGCCCGCGTCCAGGCGGGTGGACTCCTTGATGGCCAGGACGTCGACCTCAAGGCCGTCCAGCTCGTCCCATTGGTCGAGGCGGAGGCAGAGGTAGCTGAGACTTTCCAGGTCGGCGATGGCCCGGATGTTCTCCACGGGGGCGCTGGAGATGTCGAGGGCCCAGAGCCCGGGGAACTCCCGCAGGGGCGCGAGGTCGACGGCCGTCTGGGAGAAGAGGGTCAGGGAGCGGAGGCTTCGCCGGCCGGTCAGCGGGCGCAGGTCGATCGACGGCGCTTCGAGGGTGAGGATCTCCAACGGGACGCCGAGCAGCGGCGCCAGGTCGACCTCGGCCGGGGCCGACAGCTCCACCGCGCGGAGGGCGGGCATCTCGCGGACGAAGCCCAGGTCGTCCAGCCCGGTCGCGCTGATCTTCTGGACCAGCGGGCGTGGTCCGGGGGAGGGGGCCTCGCTCAGGTTCAGGATGGCGTCGTCCTCAGCCTCCAGGTGGCTTGGCAGCTCGTCCTCGTACCTCAGGTCGCCGCGCTCGTAGGTGTGGTCGCCGCGTTCGAGCGCCTCCACCAGCCGGCGCACCAGGGTGGTGACGGAGTCGGCGATGTACACCGGACCATGCGCGTGGTGGGTGCCGATGGAGATGACCTGCCCCGGGCGCCCGGCCGGCCCGGGGTCCATGTCGACGGCGTAGAAGTCGCCGCCGGTGCTGTGCGCGAACGGGATCCAGCCCGGACGCATGATCGACCGGCGTACGGCCCCGGCGGGAACGGGGTCGAGCAGGATCCTGCGGTGCTGGTCGTACTCCCACTCGCGCGAGATCATGGCCCACTCGTCGTCGTGGTCGGCGAGCTCGCCGGCGGTCAGCCAGCCGTACCGGAAGAGCAGCCCGAGGTCGTCGTCGCCGTCGCAGACGCGGTACAGGGCGCGCAGGTCGGCGGGGAGTGGGAACCCGAGCTCCTCCTCCGCCGCGTCGAGGTCCTCCTCATCGGCGGGAGGGGGAAGTTCCTCCTCGGTCCCGATGATCTCCGCGCGCTTCCGCAGGTACTCGCGGAACAGCCGCACGGCCTCCTCCGGATCGCCCGCGGGGGCCGGGGCGGCGGGGCCGTCCTGCTCGTCGCCCGGCTCGGCCGGAACCGCGTCGGGATCGAGGAGGTACAAGGTGGGGCCGTGCTCGTCCCCGCCGACGGTGGCCGTGAACCGGCCCTCGGGCGCGACCTCGAGTGTGATCCTCAGCTTCCCGCCGGAGGCCCCGGCCAGCCGGCGCACCTTGCCGGGGACGTCGGTGAGGTCCAGCTTGCGGCCCTTGCGGGTCGCGCCCTCGGGCATGGCGTACGACAAGGTCATGGGCCCCTGGCCGTCGTCGCCGACGTCGTGCCGCAGCCGCGCCCCCACCCACCCTTCGGGCGCCGCTCCGGCCACGGCCGCGGCCATCTCGCTCAGCAGGGCGGAGGTCTCGGACCCGGATCTGTCAGCCATGCCGGGCAACCTAGTCCCCCCCACCGACATTCGGAGCGGAGATGCCGGGGGAAAGATGCGGGACGGAGCCTCCGGCGGCGGGCTTGAGGTGCTCGCTCAGGCGGCGGGGGTCCTGGCGGTGTAGACGGTGTTGGCCGCCGAGATCGCGTGGAGCGGATTGGGGACGTCCACGGTGTGGGTCCGGACATCGCTGAAGACACCGGACAGGACCTTGGTGAACTCCGCGTCCGGCGGGTCGTTCGACCAAAGGGCGAAGGTGCCGCCGGGGTGCAGATGTTCGGCCAGGGCCGTGAGGCCGTTCGCTTCGTAGAGGGACGCGTGGCTCGGGTGCAGGACGTGGCGCGGTGAATGGTCGATGTCGAGCAGGATGGCGTGGAAGCGGCCGGTGAATTCGGGGGCGGGGGTGGCCAGCGAGAAGAAGTCGGCCTTGACGAGCCGGCATTTCGGGTCCGCGGACAGGCGTTCCCCGAGCGGGACGAGCTTCCGCTCATGCCACTCGATCACTTCGGCGAGCGTGTCGAGCACGACCAGGGAGCGCACCCGGGGATCGTCCAGCGCCGTGTGGGCGGTGTAACCGAGTCCGAGGCCGCCGACCAGGACGTCCAGGCCGGTTCCGGGGGTGGCCGCCAGGCCGATGCGGGCGAGTTCGACCTCACCGGCCGTGAACAGGCTCGACATGAGGAAGTCGTCGTCGAGCTTGACCTCGTACACGTCGACGTCCAGGGCGGGATCGCGCCGCCGGCGCAGGCTGATCGCCCCCATCGGGGTCTGCCGCCAGTCGAGTTCCTCGAACCGTGCGCTCATCGTCTCTTTCCCTCGCGTCGTGCTCCCAGAGACACCGGCTGCGTCACCCGTCCGGGCAGGGTATCTCCCGATGAGGGGCGGCAGGCCGGTGAGTTCGCGGAGTGCCGCCGGTCTCTATCGGTACGACCGGATCAGAGGAGCGCATCATGGGCAGGATCGTGTCGAACTTCTTCATCTCGCTCGACGGTGTCGTCGAGTCCCCGGACAAGTGGCACTTCCCCTACTTCAACGACGAGATGGGGTCGGCGGTGGGCCGGGGGATGGTGTCGGCCGAGGCCTTCTTGATGGGACGGGTGCTGTACGACGAGTGGTCGGCGTACTGGCCGGGACGCGGCGAGGGGGTGCCCGGCGAGCCGCAGGAGACGGCCGACGCGTTCGCCTCGTTCATCAACAACGTGCCCAAATACGTGGTGTCGAGCACGCTCGAGGAGGCGACGTGGAGCAACACGACGCTCGTCTCGGGCGACGTCGCCGGGCGGCTGCGCGAGGTCAGGGACCGGACGGAGGGCGACATCGCCATGTCCGGGAGCGCCACGCTCGTCCGGTGGCTGCTGGCCAACGGCCTCCTCGACGAGCTCGCCCTGATGATCCATCCGATCGCCGTCGGTCATGGCCAGAGGCTGTTCGAGGACGTCCCGACGCAGCCGCTGAGGCTCGTCCGCGAGGAGAGGTTCGAGACCGGCGTGCTCAACGTGGCCTACGCCCCCGTGGCGGGCTGAGGTTCGCGGTCACAGTCCGAACTGCGGCAGGCACGGTTCGAGGCCGTCGATCTCGACGGGCACGGTGCGGTGCGCCTCCCAGGCGTCCCGGTCGAGGGCGAAGTGCTGCTTGTACCGGAGGGTGCCGCCGACGACCGTCCGGACGAGCCCGTTCCGCCGATAGCCGATCTTGTTCGACACGGTGATCGACGCCGGGTTGTCGGTCATCGCCGCGGTGACCGCGGACTCGGCGTTCAGGCCGGCGAACGCCAGGTGCACGGCGGCGGCGCGCATCTCGGTGCCGATCCCCTGCCCCTGGTGGCGCAGGCCCAGCCAGGAGCCGGTCTCGACCTCGCGCATGATCGGGAAGGCGCGGCCGGTCAGGCTCTGCGATCCGACGACCGTTCCGTCGAGGAGGATGACGAGCGGGAGGGTCCAGTCCTGCGGGGTCCATTCGCCGAGCGTCCGCCAGTGGAACTGCATGACGGAGCGGGCCCGGCCGGCGGGCGGCTGGTCGGTCCACGGCACGGCGAACGGCATCGTGCCGGGTTGGTGGATCCCCTGGGCCGACAGCTCGGCGAGCTCGTCGAGTTCGTCGGGGGTGGGGAGCCGCAGTTCCAGCCGCGGCGTCCTGACGCGTAGGCCGTGCAACGGCCAATGGGTGACCTTCATCTCACGATTGTCGGGAGGGGAGCGCGACGTGTCATCCGCTTTTCGGCGGCTAGAGTGCGCGGGTGGCCGAGATCCGATATGTGCGGGGCGACGCGACGAGTCCGCAGGCCAAGGGCGTCAAGATCATCGCGCATGTGTGCAACGACCTCGGCGGCTGGGGCAAGGGATTCGTGCTCGCCGTGTCGCGGCGCTGGCCCGAGCCCGAGGCCGATTACCGGGCCTGGCACCGTGCCCGGGCGCGCAACGACTTCGGTCTCGGCGCGGCCCGGTTCGTCCAGGTGGAGCCGTACGTGTGGGTGGCCAACATGATCGGCCAGCACGGGATGAAGGCCGGCAGCAAGGGGCCGCCGATCCGGTACGAGGCGCTCGACCGGTGCCTGGAGGTGCTCGGGCGGAAGGCCGCCGAGCTGGAGGCCACCGTCCACATGCCGCGGATCGGGTGCGGGCTCGCGGGCGGCAGGTGGGCGCGGGTGGAGCCGCTCATCGAACGGCGGCTCGTCGAGCCGGGCATCGCGGTCACCGTCTACACCGTCGATTGACCCGGGCGGCACGGCCGGGAGCCCGGTGGGCGGCCGGGGGTTCAGCGTCATGGATGCAGGGTGTAGCCCACGCCGCGGCGCGTGTGGATCAGCGGTTCGCCGAGCGGGTCGAGCTTGCGCCGCAGATAGCTGATGTAGGTCTCGACGACCTGCGGGTTGCCCTCGCCGTTGCCCCAGACGCTCTCCAGGATCTGCGGGCGGCTCAGCACCCGGCCCGAGTTGCGCATCAGGCAGGCCAGGAGCCGGAACTCGGTCGGCGACAGGTCGAGGTCGGCGCCCGCGCGCCGGACGGTCCGGCGGGTCGCGTCGAGCTCGAGGTCGGAGACGCGCAGGACGCCGTCGTCCGCGGGCGGCGCCGCGCGGGGCAGCACCGCGCGCACCCGGGCCAGCAGCGCCTCGGTCGAGACCGGTTTGGTGACGTGGCCGTCGCCCCCGAGGGTGAGGCCGGTGACGGTGTTGGACGGGATGTCCCGCGCGGTCAGGAAGATCACGGGGACCCGGTCGCCGTCCGCCCAGAGCCGGCGGCACACCTCGAAGCCGTCCATGCCGGGCAGCAGCACGTCGAGCAGCACCAGGTCGGGCGGCCTCAGCCGGGCCTCGTGCAGGGCCTCCTCACCGGTGCCGACGGCCACCGCGTCGAAGCCGTGGGAGCGCAGCGCGACGGCGATCAGATCACGGATGTCGGCCTCGTCGTCCACGACGAGGACCCGCAGACTCTCGCTCATGGGCTCCCGCAGTTCGGTCCGGTCCCCGACGGTATCTGCCCGGACACCTGCCGCCCCACCCCCGCCACGGCGGGGACGACGGACCCGTGGTCACTTCTTGGGCATCCGGATGATCTTGACGGTGCGGGTGTCCCCGGAGCGGTCTCCGACGACGACGACCTGAGCGCCGTTCACCAGGTCCGACAGGGCCGACCTCCTCCCCTGCGCGCGGATCTTGGAGCCCGCGTCGGTGGTCCACCGCCAGGACGTCCCGTCGGCACTGCGGACGGTGACGGCCGCGCCGGAGCGTCCGGTGATCTGGCCGCGCTGCCACGTCATCACGTGGAAGCCGTCCTTGCGCCGCACGGTCGTCTCACCGTGGACGCCGCGGAGTCCGGCGGCGCCCGGGTGCCCGCGGTGCCGCCGGCCGTTCTTGCCCTGGTGCTCGTGCCCGCCCTTGCCCTGGTGCTTCCTCGCGGAGGTGGAGGGGGAGGCGGACGGGGACGGGTCCGCGGCGGCCGGGACGGCGATGTACAGGGCGACCCCGAGGACACCGGCCGCTCCGACGCCCGCCGCGACGGTCTTTCGAGTGAGCTTCATCGGGCCAGCAAACCAGTCGCCGCCGGAAGGAATCCACCCCAGGGCCAGAGAACGCCTCGATTCACTCGGAGGCGGCGAGAACCTCCAGGACGCCGTCGCCGTACTTGGCCAGCTTGTTCTCGCCGACGCCGCTGATCTTGCCCAGGCCGGCCAGCGAGGACGGCAGGGCGGTGGCGATCTCGCGCAGCGTCGCGTCGTGGAAGATCACGTACGCGGGGACGCCCTGCTCCTTGGCGGTGGCGGCGCGCCAGCCGCGCAGCCGCTCGAAGATCGGCATCGCCTCGGCGGGCAGGTCGACGGGCGCCTTGCGGTCCTTGGCGGTCTTGGCCGCCTTCGTCGCGGCCCGCTCGGGCTCGCGCCGCATCATGACCCGGCGGTCGCCGCGCAGCACCTCGGCGCTCGCGTCGGTCAGCACCAGCGCGCCGTAGTTGCTCTCGACGGCCATCAGGCCCTGGGCCAGGAGCTGCCGGACGACGCCGCGCCATTCGACGTCGCGCAGGTCGGTGCCGATGCCGAAGACGGTCAGCGCGTCATGGTCGAACTGGATGACCTTGGCGTTCTTCTTGCCGAGCAGGATGTCGACGATGTGCCCGGCGCCGAACTTCTGGCGCCGTTCGCGGTCGAGCCGGAAGACGGTGGACAGCACCTTCTGCGCGGGGACCGTGCCGTCCCACGTCTCGGGCGGCGCGATGCAGGTGTCGCAGTTGCCGCACGGGTCGCCGGACTGGCCGAAGTAGTTGAGGAGCTGGACGCGGCGGCACTCGACCGTCTCGCAGAGCGCCAGCATCGAGTCGAGGTGCAGGCTCTGCCGGCGGCGGTGCGCGGCGTCGCCCTCGCCGCCCTCGATCATCTTGCGCAGGTTGACGACGTCCTGGAGCCCGTAGGCGAGCCAGGCGGTGGACGGCTGGCCGTCGCGTCCGGCGCGTCCGGTCTCCTGGTAGTAGCCCTCGACCGACTTGGGCAGGTCGAGGTGCGCGACGAACCGGACGTCGGGCTTGTCGATGCCCATCCCGAACGCGATCGTCGCGACCACCACCAGGCCGTCCTCGCGCAGGAACCGGGCCTGGTTGGCCGCGCGGACCCGCGCGTCGAGACCCGCGTGGTAGGGGACGGCCTCGATGCCGTTCTCGGTGAGGAACGCGGCGTTCTTCTCGACCGAGTTGCGCGACAGGCAGTAGACGATGCCCGCGTCGCCGGCGTGCTCGGTGCGCAGGAGCTGGAGGAGCTGCCGCTTGGCGTCGCTCTTGGGCTCGATGCGGTACTGGATGTTGGGCCGGTCGAAGCTCGCCACGAAGTGGCGCGCGTCCTCCAGGTTGAGCCGGGACGCGATCTCCTCGCGGGTGGCCTGGGTGGCGGTCGCGGTCAGCGCGATCCGGGGGACGTCGGGCCAGCGCTCGTGCAGCCCCGACAGCATCAGGTAGTCGGGCCGGAAGTCGTGCCCCCACTGCGACACGCAGTGCGCCTCGTCGATCGCGAACAGCGCGATCGTGCCGCGGTCGAGCAGCTCCAGCGTCGCCGGGACGCGCAGCCGCTCGGGCGCCAGGTAGAGCAGGTCGAGCTCGCCGGAGGCGAACTCGGCCTCGACGAGCCGGCGCTCGTCGTAGTCCTGGGTGGAGTTGAGGAACCCGGCCCGGACGCCGAGGGCGCGCAGCGCGTCGACCTGGTCCTGCATCAGCGCGATGAGCGGCGAGATGACGACGCCGACGCCCTTCCGCACGAGTGCGGGGATCTGGTAGCACAGCGACTTGCCGCCACCGGTCGGCATCAGGACCAGCGCGTCCCGGCCGGAGACCACCTGCTCGATGATCTCGGCCTGGCCGTCCCGGAACGCGTCGTAGCCGAACACGCGCCGCAGCGTCTCCAGCGCCTCGCTCGGCTCGGCGCCGATTTCAGGGGAAGCCATCGCTCCATCCTATGAGCGCCCGTGCCCTCGGACGTTCCAAAGCGACCACTCCACCCCAAGGGCCCCATGAACCCGGACCGGGACGTCTCCCGGATCACCAGGCCCCGGATCACCAGGCCCCAGGCCCCGGGGCCCGGGGCCTGGGGGTCGGGGGTCGGGAAGGGCGTGTCCGGCGTCGGGAGGGGTCAGGCGAACTGCCCGCTGATCGTTTCGAGGGTGATGGCGTCGAGGCCCTCGGCCACCAGGGCGGCGAGCGCGAGCGCGTCCGGCGCGGGCGGGTAGCGGGGGTGCGGCACCGCGATGACCCGCATCCCGGCGGCGTGGGCGGAGCGGAGCCCGTTGCTGGAGTCCTCGATCGCGACGCAGTCGGTGGCGGGGACGCCGAGCCGGCCGGCCACCGCGAGGTAGCCGTCGGGGGCGGGCTTGCCCCGGTCGACCTCCTCAGTCGACACGGTGGCGTGGAACAGCGAGTCCAGCCCGATCCGGCCGAGCACCAGGTCGATCAGGGCGCGGGGGGACGAGCTGGACAGGCCGAGCGGCGCGGCCTCGGCCAGCCGCCGCACGGCCTGCGCGGCGCCGGGCATCAGCGGGACGCCGAGCGCGTACCGCTGGGTCATCCGGTCGACCACGCCGTAGGCGACCTCGTCGGTGGTGAGGCCGCCGATGAGGTCGGTGGCGAGGTACTCCGCCCATTCCAGGGTGCTCATCCCCATCATCCGCTCCTGGGTGTCACGCCGCCACTGCCCGCCGTGGTCGGCGACGTAGGCGCGGCGCACCTCCTCCCACACCGGCTCGGAGTCGATCAGGACCCCGTCGAGGTCGAACACGATGGCCTGCGTGGACATGGCGGCTCCCGGGGCTGGTCGTTCGGACGTCGGGAACGATCACTACCCAGCGCGCCCGATCCGGAACCCCCTGTACAGGATGGATGAACGCCCACTGACCTGCATATATACGACGAAAGGGGCAATTTGCGCCGGAGGTCTGGCATGGTGGTGCTGCTCCGCCCCCGCCTCCGGAAGTCACTGGAGAGGAGATCCGCCCATGATGTTCCTTGGATTGATCCTGATCGCGGCGGCCGTCGTGCTCGGTGCCGGTGTCGCCCTCGACAGCACGGGCCCCGCGAAGCTGGTCGCCTTCGGCGAGACCGTGCCCGGGGTGACCGCCCAATGGCAGGTGTTCTTCGCCGGCGCCGCGGTGGCCGTGGTCTTCGTCGTCGGCATGATGATGGTGTTCGCCGGCCTGGGCCGCCTGCTGCGGTCCCGCCGCGACCTGCGCTACCTCCGCGAGGAGCACGAGGAGTCGCTCACCACGCTGGAGATGGAGAAGCGCCGGCTCCAGCGCGAGCTGGCCCGCGTCCGCCGCGACGGCGGCCCCGCCGCTCAGAACTCGGCTTCGGCCCCCACCCCCGCTCCCGCCCCCGTCCCGGGCCCGGCCGCCGCACGGGCGCCGCAGGCCCAGGCCACCCGTCCGGCACCGCCGGAGCCCGCGCGTTCCGGGCCGCGCTCCCAGGTCTCCGCCGCCTCTTCGTTCTTCGACCGGACCGACTGAACCCCCGCCCGTACGATGAGGGCGCGGAGGTCACATGAGAGTGCTCGTCATCGGGGCCGGTGTCGGTGGCCTCGCCACGGCTCAGGGACTGCTCGACCACGGGCACGAGGTTCGCGTCTTCGAGAAGGCCCCGGCGCTCAGGACCACCGGCGCCGCGTTCACCCTGTGGAGCAACGGGACGGGCATCCTCGGCGAGCTCGGCGTGTCCCTCGACCGGCTCGGCGGGCCCGTCGACGTGCTGGAACAGCGCTCGTCCGACGGCCGCAGGCTGCTGACGATCGAGGTCGCGCGGGCCGCCCGGCACTTTGGCCACCCGCACGTGTCGCTGCCCCGGCGGCGGCTGCTCGAACGCCTCGCGGGCGGCCTCCCGGGCGGTACGGTCGCGTTCGGCCGCGACTGCACGGCCATCGGCCAGGAGGACGGGCACGCGTGGGCCGGGTTCGGCGGGACGACCGTCACCGGCGACGTCCTGGTCGGCGCCGACGGGCACCACTCGATCGTCCGCGAGACGCTCTGGGGCGCGGGCCTCGCCCGTCCCAGCGGATGGGCCACCTGGCAGGGACTCGGCGAGGTGCCCGTCGGGGTCGCCTCGTCCCGCACCGGCCTGATGATCGTGGGCCGGGAGGGGCTGTGCGGGCTGATGCCGGCGGGCGACGGCCTGCTCCAGTGGTGGTTCGACCTGCGCTGGATGCCCGGCGAACCGGTCCCCGCCTCCCCCATCGCCGACCTGCACCGCCGGTTCGGGCACTGGGCGTCGCCCGTGCCCGAGGTCCTCGCCGCGGTGGACGAAGCCGACGCCGCGTTCTTCCCGCACCACCGGCACCGGGTGCCGCGCACCTGGGGCGAGGGCCGGATCACGCTCGCCGGCGACGCCGCCCACACCATGCCGCCGACCGTCGCGCAGGGCGCCAACCAGGCCCTCGAAGACGCCTGGGCCCTGGTCGACGCGCTCAAGGACCTGGGCGTGCGGGACGTGCCGGGCGCGCTGCGCCGGTACGAGCGGACCCGCTCCCGCCGCGCCGCCCTGGTCTCACGGGTGGCGGGCACCGAGTACACCAACCGCTACCGGCCGAGGCTGAGCCGCCTCGCGCCCGACGCCCTGGTCTCCCGCGCCTACACGCGATGGCTCGGGCTGGTCAGCGGCTACCTCCCGGGGAGCGCGACGAGCCGCCCTGGTACCCGATGATGAGGCCGGGGCCGCGGAATATCGCCGTACGGGGGGATGAACCGGCACGGTCCCACCCAGCATGCTCGTGGTGTGCGGATTCTTCTCAAGGTGGGAATCACGGCGGTCGCCCTCTGGGTCGCCACCGTGCTGTTCTCCGACATCAAGATCGAGGGCGATGACAACGGCCGGCGGGCGCTGACCCTGATCGGCGTCGCGGTCATCTTCGGCCTCGTCAACGCCGTCATCAAGCCGATCGTCAAGACGCTGGGCTGCGCGTTCTACGTCGTCACCCTGGGCCTGATCGGCCTCGTGGTGAACGCCCTGCTGCTGTTGCTGACCAGCGAGATCGCGGGCCGCCTCGACCTGCCGTTCCACGTCGGCGGCTTCTGGGCCGCGTTCTGGGGCGCGATCGTCGTGGGCCTGGTGAGCTGGGTGCTTCACCTGGTCCTGGGCGGAAAGGACGACGACGACTGACCGGAAGGGTCAGCGCCGCGGTGTCCACCCCGCCGGCCGTCCGCCCCCCCGACCCCCGCCTGAGGCCGCGCCCCCTGATCACCTGATCAGGCCGGGCGCGGCCTCGGCGGTGCGTCCGAACGGGCTCCCCGCGACCCGGGCGGCGGCCTCGTCCCCCGGGTCGAACGCCGCCAGCACCTCGGCGTGCTCCGGGTACGCGGGCGGGACGGGGCCGCGGGCGCCGATCAGCACCCAGCCGCGCGCCCGCACCGCGCCGATGAGGAACCCGGCGTCGGTGATCTCGCCGGCGCCCGCCACGATCAGCACGTCGAACTCGGCGGGCGGCCTGGCCGCCCCGATGCCCACCGGGGTGCCGACGACGAGGTCAGCCGCGCGGAGCAGGACCTCCCCGGTCGAGTCGCCCGCCTCGTGCCCGGTCTCGGCGGCCTCCAGATACCCGGTGAGCTGCTCGATCCGGGTCATCGCCCGCTCCTGGTGGGTGGTCAGCAGCCCCGGCTCGCCGGCCGGATCGGTGCCGCAGATCTCCCGGACGTTGTCCCGCGAACGCGACTCCGCCTCCTGAAGGGTCTCCAGCTCAGCCGAACGGGCCGCCAGCTCCTCCGCGGAACCGGTGCGCCGCCGCTCCAGCTCCGTGCGGGCCTCCGCCATCTGCGCGCTCGCCGCCCCGGCCTCCGCCCGTTCGCGCTCCGCCTCCACCAGCGCCTCCTCGCGCGCGGCGCGGACCGCGGCCAGCCGCTCCTCGATCGCCCGCGCCGCCTGCTGCGCGACCCGCGCCTCCAGGCCGGTCTCGGTGGCGTGGTCGACGGCCTCGGCGGCCTTCCGTGCCTGCCCCTGATGCTCGGCGGCGGCGCTCTCCCGTTCGGCCGCCAGCCGGACGAGCTCCTCGCCGAGCCGCCGCTGCGTCTCCCGCGCCGCGTCCATCCGGGCACCGCCCTCGTTGATGAACGCGGTGATCCCGGCATGCGTGCCCCGGGCCGCCTGCGCCGCCTCCTTGGCCACCTTCGCGCGGCCCGCCGCCTCGTCCGCCTCGCGGGTACGGGCCCGCACCTCGGCGCGCAGATCCTTCAGGTCGGCGGGCGAGGGTGCGACGTGCAGGCGCTGCCCCAGCGACATCTTCCGCCTGCGCGCCGCCAGCGCCGACTCCGCGGTGACGAGCCGGTAGTAACTGGTGTGGCCTTCGGCGGACGCGTCCGAGTCGGCCGCTGCCAGCCGCTCGGCCTCCTCGGCCGCCGCGGGCAGTTCCTCGCGCGCCCGCGCGAGGTCCGCGGTGAGGGACTGCTCCAACTGCTGTGCGGCCTGCCGCTCCGCGTGCCCACGGGTGCCCCGCTCGTCCAGGTCGACGACCCGCGCGTGCGCGGTGTCGGCGCTGCGGGTCAGCTCACCGGCCTCGGCCGCCGCCGCGTCCGCGATCGCCTGAAGCCGTTCCGCCTCGGCCAGCGGACCGGCCAGCTCGGCGGCGGCCTCCGCCAGCTCCTCCGCGAGCCGTTCGCTTTCCGCCTCCGCCCCCGCGGCGGCCTGCTCGGACTCGATGACGGTGCCCTTGAGGCCCTCGATCCGCGCCTCCAACGCCGCGATCTCGGCGTCCAGCTCCTCGCGCCGCCGCGCGTGCGCCTCGCGGAACCCCTCCAGCGCCGCGACGTCCCGGGGCCACTGCTCGAGCCACAGCAGCCCGCGCTGCAACAGCCGCCCCTCGGTCTGCCACGCCCGCCGCCACGCCTCCCCGACCGGCCGCACGGACGCCCCGCGAGTCCACGCCTCGGGAGGCTCATGGACGCGGGGGGCGTCGTCCACGTCCTCGCGCGTGTCCTCGTCGTCGTCCGCGATCTCGGGCAGAGTCTCGGGCCTGGTCATCACGGACGCCGAGTCGGGCCGCGTCTCGACCTCGACCTCGACCTCGGCCTCCGCGGGCTCGGTCGGGGGCTTCAGGGACTTGAACTCGACCGTCCCGTTGGAGCCGATCTCCGGAAGCGCCTCGGTCTCGGCCTCCACGAAGGGCAAGGCCGTGGTCTCGGACTCTCCGGCATCCTCGGGCTCCACAGGGGGCAGCGCCGCGGTCCGCTCGGACGGTCCGTGCCCCGGAACGGCCAGCGCCTCGACGATCAGGGGGAAGATCCCGGCGTCGTCGTCCACGACGTCCCGGAGCAGTGTCTCGGCCCTCTCCGCCGTGGGCGCCAGCAGCAGCGCGCGTTCCCCACCGGCCAGCAGCCGCTCGACGACCTCCCGGACCATGGCCGACTCGGAACCGTCCTCGGGCACTCCGAGCAACCGGACCCGCGTCCCGGCGGCCCCCTCCAGCGATTCCGGATCGACCAGCAGCCGCGCGAGATCCTCCCACTCGCCGTAGACGTCCTCGGCCCGGAACGAGCGCAGCGCCGAGACATGAGCCGTCCAGCCGACCGCCGGAACGTCCTCGGACTCAGACGCCTCCCGCAGTTGCTCGTTCAGCCGCTCGTACACCTCGGTCAGAGGGCCGTACACGGCCTCGACCCGCTCCCGCAGCGCCGCAGCGCCATCGTCGTCCGCATCGGGGATCGAGGGCGGGCCGACGGCGTCGTCGACCTCCTCGTCGTCCTCAACCTCGTCGTCGTCCTCGTCCTCGGACGGGGCGGGGTCGTCTTCCTCCTGCGGGGCCGGCACGCCGGCGCCGATGCTGTCGGGCATGGTCTCTTCGGCCAGGTCATCGACGATCGCGGTGCCGTCGGGGATGGTCTCCTCCGCCCCCACCGACGACGTCCCGGCCGTGGACTCGGCGCCGACGGTGCCGCTGTCGCCGGTGGTCGTCTCGGCCTCCGGGACGCGCGGAGACGGCGGGGGGCCGTCCTCGCCCGACCTGCTGGTCTCTGCTGGCTGGTCCACCGACGCCATCCCGTTCCGATCGCTCAGGGGCCATATCTCCCCTTCTGCCCAGGACTAACGTCTCACATCGTCTCGGCGGGTGGACGATCACGGGCACCGTCGCCCGGCGGGGGCGCCCCGAGCGGCCGGAGTTGAGACATCCGGCACCTCCGACGTCCGCAGATCTGTGTCCATAATCGAGGACGGAATCCGCATTTCCGGCTTGCTGGGAGGAATGTGAAGTTCGAGTGGGTCGAGCCCGCACCCGAGCCCCGTCCCGGAGAGGCCCCGCCGGTCCCCGCAGGTCCCGCGCCGCCGTCCCTCGCGGAGTCGCTGTCACGCGAGCTCGCCGCTGAGATCGAGGCGATGAACGACAGCCTGGACATGATGACGGAGATCGCCGAACGCGCCGTCCGTGCGGAACCGGCCGACTCGGACCTGCCGCCGGAGAGTTTTCGTCCTGACCGATTCCATCGTCCCCCGAACAGCGGCTAGAACGCGCCGGCCGACGTCCTGCCTGATCAACGCCGACCGCCCCAATCCCCGCATCGCCATCCTTACCGCCCGCGCCCGTTAAGCCTTTGCCGCCCCTACCGCTCCGCTTTACTGTCGTCAGCGACACTGTCGGTCTTGTGGGGGTTCGGGTGTCTATTCCGGGGTGGAACATCGACGTGGCGGGCGTCCGATCCGCACAGGCACGGACCATCGCGGCGATCGAGCCGCTCCAGGGATACGCCGAGACGTACGGCGAGGCGCTGTGGTCGGCGGGCTACGCGACCGGCAGCGACCGCATCACCCAGGCCCTGGACGGCTTCGGCGAGCACCACCGCCACACGCTTCCGCTGGCGGCCAAGCGGACGTCCAACTGCATCCGCGGCGCGACATTGGCGACCAACGCGTACCTGTCCGCGGACGAGGAGATGGCCGCCCGCGCGCAGCACAACGCGACCATCGCCCCGCGGCCGGACCAACTCGGCAAGCCGCACAAGTGATCAACGCCAATGATCTGGAGTTGCTGGCGGGCTCTCTGGATCCGGCGAGGGTGTCGAGCGAGGCGGAACGGCTGAAGTCCGCCGCGACGGGAATCCGCACGACCGGTGAGAACGTCAACAGTGCCTGGTCATCCGGCCTGAACCCCGGTGTCTACCGGGCGCCGGAAGCCGAGGAACTGCGGCAGGCGGCCCGTCCGGTGCAGACGGTCACCGCCGACTTCGGCTGGCGGCTGTGGAAGGTGGCCGGTGCGCTGGCGGCGTACGCGGCCGAGATCCAGCCGATCAAGTCCCGTCTCCAGGCGCTGTCGGTCGAGGCGACCGCGTTCGTGGCCAAGGCCGACGCGACCGGAACCGAGTGGCTGGGCGACGAGGACATGGTCGCTCAGAACAACCGCCTGGAGGCCGGCGCCCGCGCGCAGGCGATGGCATTGGCGGCGGCCGAGGAGCGGTGCGCCGCACAGATCTACGCCGCCTACGGAGGCCGCGAGCCCATCCAGCCGAGCAGCGGCGCGCCTTCTGCCGGCATCCCCCCGTGGGGCACCCCGGAGAAGGCCGACCTGCCCTGGTACCACGACGCGTGGAACGGCGTCGGCCGCTTCCTCGGCGGCGTGGGCGAGACGACCGTGGGCGGCGTGGCCGCGCTGGTCGGGCTGCGGGGTTCCGACATGGCGGGCGAGGCGTGGAAGGGTCTCGGCCGCTGGGGCGCGGCCTCGTTCATCGTCAGCCAGCCCGAACTATGGGGCCTGCTGGGCATACCCGCCGTCCGCAAGATGGTGGTGGGTGAGAACAAGGCGCAGGCCAAGGCCCTGACCGCGTGGGACGAGTGGGGACGAGACCCGGCCCGCGCCAGCGGCATGGTCGTCGGGAACCTCCTCATGCTCGCCACGCTGAAGAAGACCGGGCCGCCCGCCGTCACCCGCACGGGCAGGCTGGCCCAGGGCGGAGTCAAATGGACCGGGAAGGCCCTACGAGCCGTCGACCCCGTCACTCACCTGATCAACGTCGGGATCAAGACCACCGACCTGCTCCGCCTCGCCAAGAACGGACGCGCCGGGGCGGACCTGACCCGACTCGACGCCGACCTTCCCAAGCTCCAGGACCACGCCCCTCAAACCGCATCCCGACCCCTCCCCAAGCCCACCTTCGACCCCGTCCGCACGGGCACCGGCGACTTCAGCTTCCCCAAAGGCGGCTTCGGCGAAGTCAAACAAGGCCCCACCCTCGCGGACCCGCCCCGGCAACCCGCCATGGCCGGAGCCCCACATCCCACCAACCCGCACTCCATCAACAGCGCCCACACCCCACCCGTCCCTGAGAAGAACCTCACGGGCGAGCCCCCGAGGGGCAGCGGCGGACACGACTCCACCCCCAAGGGCGACAACAACACCGGAAGCCCACCGCAGAAGCCGGGTGCGCCGTCCGCCAAATTCGAGGACCCGGCGACCGGCACCCCGCCCAAGAACGACGGCCCCGAGACACCCCCGCCGCCCGCCGAACACCCCCCGCACTCAGGCCAAGGACCCCACACAGGCCAAGGACCCGGAGAGCAACCCGGCACCCCTGCCCACGACCCCACCAACCCGCCGCCGGGGGAACACCATCACCCACAGGTCTACGACGACCCGGGCCAAGTAACACGCAAGGGGTTCGAGCCGGTTCTCGGTAGAACTGTCCTCAAGGGGTATCAGTATGAGCACGGCCACTACATAGATGAATTTGGAAACAAGTACGTCGATGTGCCAAGTAACTATAAAGAGATAAAGCAGTATGAGGAAATTCGAAATGACCACGGCGACACCAGGCGTATTGCTGAACATACCGGAATTAGTCGAGAAGTTCTGGACCGCGTCAAGCGGCATCTATTCTTCAAGACTCATGATGTCCCGCGTGGGCCGAATAAGGTCAACAGAGGACTGTTTGCGCCTCTGCCGAACGTGGCAGATCTCTGGGAAGGGGCAGCTCGAGGTGAACTTGAAGGCGTGAAGGCTAAAGACTTTCGCTACTTAATTACACATGAGGTAGTTGAGAGTCTCCTGATGGAGCATGGTCTACCCTATAGGAGTTCGCACCCTGGCGCGTATGGCCCACATGAAATGAACCGTCCTACACCTGAGTACTATGGAGCGCATGACCTGGCCCCTCCGGATAAGAAGGAACTCAATCAAGGCCACTATGATGATATGAAGATAGAAGCTCCTTCGAACTTTAAATTCGCCGATGATTTGTCAAACGTCAATGAATTTGTGGAACAAATTCTAAAGGGGATCAAATGGGGACCGACCAGGTAGATGCACTCCTGGCGAGACTGTTGAGAGTGCAGTGGATGGAGAGGGCTCGTCGTCGGCAGTCGCAGGTGCTTTTGATGCAGGAATTTCTTCGGCGTTCGTCGTGGTGGGCGGTGGAGCTTGAGTCTGAGGAGTGGCCGTTCTTTGATGTGGCTAGATTGGTGGATCCACAGGTCCGGGCTGATGAGGAAATGATTCGGGAAGTCACTGAGGATCTCGATTCAGGAATGGGATGGTATGAAAGGAGGATCTGTGCGTGGGCGCTGCATTTTGAAGCGCTGCGGGACGCAGGAGTTGCTCTACCTGATTTGCCTCATCCATTTGAGCCGTTGATTGTCATGTTTGAACGTGGTAGTGAGATATCTGTAGATGGGGGAGGGATCATTGATATCGACTTCCTTGGCTTTCGGCGCGGGAGGGCGCGTGATCATCTCACTGATAAGCAACTTGTGCCCCTTGAAGTAGATCTGCTCGATGCCCTGGACTGGGATATCGTGCTCGGCCGGCTGACTAAAATACTCGTCGGGCTCAAGGTTGGAAGTGAGCTGGCTATTACTCAACCAGTCGAACAGGGCGAACGGCGGGGGATTCGCTTTATTCGGTCCGATGAGGAGTTGATCGCTGAAGCCAAGGCCGGAGATCTTCACGTCGAAGAGGTTCTAGGTTCGGCAGAGAACGAGCGGCTGATGACGTCGACCGGAGGGCATTTGCTAAAGGATGAGGGTGCTGATCGCCGCCGGATAGCTGTGGTCGCTCCAGTCTCTGCTGAGCAATGTCATGCCTTGGCTGGCGTCGCGATAGCGGCTCTTCGTGAAGGTTTTGGAATCGCCAGCCCGGCTTTGTTGAACTATAAAGCGTGGCAGCAGGTAAGTGGCGAAGATATCGATCTACCCGATTTGGGAATCAGGCGGCAGTCGGCGCACTGACCTTGCTCGCCATGCAGTGTGATGCTTCTCGTGGCGCGAATGTGCGATACGTGAACGGTTGTGGTCGCTGCGGGATGTTCTGGATGATATGAACGGCAAATTTGAATGAGTGAGAAGAACCTGGAAAGATTATTGGAAGTGGAATGGACGGAGAGCGGCGACGGCAGTCGTAACTGCTTTTGATGCGGGATCTCTTCGTCGTGGTGAGCGGTGGAGGTTGAGTCTGGTGTCCGGTGCCTTGCCGGTCACGCAGATCGGGCAGCGTTGTGGTGGCCGGTCCGGGTCAGGTGACGGCGGTGAGTGTGCGCAGTTCTCGCGCGGCCGGAAGGGCCTGTGCCCGCTCCGGAACCGTCTGTAGGATTTGTCTCCCCAGCAGGTTTGTGCCGGCGGCCCTGGCTTCTGGTCCGGTATGCAAGGTGTTGACGGCTTGCTGTAGGCCGATGTCGACTTCTCCGGCCCTGATCAGTACGGCCGATTCCATGAGAGCCAGATTGGCGACCGGTGCCAGTGAATCTGTGGGGTACAGGGCGCGTGCTCGCGACAGCGCCGCACCCGCCCGATCGTCACCGGTCCGTGTGTAGACGTAGGTCTGCGCCCATCGGAACTGTGTCTCACGGAAGACCAACACTGATTGATCGTTCGCGATCTGGGGAACCTGGTCGAAAGTTCTATGAAGGTCGCCGAGCGACTCATTGGCTTTTCTGGTGTCGCCATGGTCCGCCGCCACATAGGAGCGTGCCGCATGAGCGCGTGCCAGTCCGGCCGACGGTGCCCCGTTCGCGATCTCGATCGCTTCACCCGTCAGATTGGTGATCACCTGATCAGGTCGCCTGGCCCAGAACGCATCTTGGGCGGCGCGTCCGCGTACCCAGACGCGTAGGTCGCGGTCGCCGGATGCGTCGGCGGCGCGTTTGGCGGCGTTCCATGACATTCGTGCGGCGCGTTGGTCGCCTGAGTCCCCTAGATCGATCGCCAGGACGCCGGACAGTCCGGCGCTGACCCGCAGTAGTCCGGCGGTGTCCGGGGCGTTGTGGCGCCGTTTGAGGATTTCACCGACGGCGATGATGTCGGCGGTCAGATCGTTGATCAGAGTTCCGGTCGGGCGGGTGACGAGCAGTTGGCCGTACTCGTGCACGGTGGCATCCCATTCGGCCAGGTCAAGCGGGTTGCCCAGTGCGTCATCGATCCCGGAGAAGACCGTTTCCAGTGCGCCCGGGGGGATCGCTGTCCCGGCTGCTAGCGCGGCGATGATCTGAAGTGCGGCGCGGCGTTTCACGTCGTCGTCCCCCTGGTCGGGAGTTGAACTTTCCCCCACGGTACCCACAGGCACGGTCGCGCGGTTCAGGGGAGGGCCGGGGAACAATTCGTGCATGGGGATGTCGTAGGCGGTGGCGTAGGCGGACGCCCAGTCGCGGGGAAAGTGGTCGCCCTTCTCCCAGCCGAGAATCTGTCGGCTAAGGGTCTTGACCTTCTGTGGGGTGGGGGCGATCCCCACTGCCTCCAGCAGGTGGCGGGCCATGGCGAACTTGCCCCACCTGCGCGCTTCGCGTTCGGCCTGGAGCCGGACGGCCCATGGGGGGCGCTGCTGGTCGGTCATGTCGTCGGCACCCTTCCGCACCGGAGGACACCGTGTCGCATCCCCACCGTGACGCCATTGTCTGCGTTCCGTCAGGCACTGTGCAGGGCTTTGACTCGAATCCCTACAGGGGCGCATGCGGGAAGTCAGGTTGGTCGCCTGCGAACGCGTCCTCGTGGGCATCCGAGAGACAGGGCGGCCCCGGACGGTGTTCGCGCACCGCTCCCCGGGGCCTTGACCGGAAGGAAGTTCGGCCCATGACAGATCGTACGACCCGAGACGCCCGGCTTGCGGCGCTGGCCGCGCATCTGGCCGCGCGCGGTTTCGATGTGGACTTGACCGCGAGTGGGCTTCAAGTGACCAACCCCCGGGTGCCGGGGTGCTGTGACGCGGTGGTTATGGCGGGGGACCTGATCACGTGCGCGCCCCGGAAGAGTGACGGCGGCCGGTGGTGGTTCTTCACCTCGTGGCGCGAACCGATCGCGCCCACCGACGAGATCGTCAACGCGACCGTCTTCATCCTGGGGTACCTGCGTCGGCGTCCCGAGGCCCAAGGGGCGAGGGGATGACGGCCGTCGTCGAGACGACCCCCGACCTGATGGCGGGCGAGCTGCGGCGCCGGTTCCCGGGGGTGCCGACGTGGCGTGGGGAGTCCACCGGAACGTGGTGGGCGATGGCGCGGGACCGGTCCGGGCGTGACCGCCTGGTGGAGGCGCCGACCGCGGCCGCCCTCGGCCGGCTCTTGGAGGAGATCGGCGTCCGGCCGCACGGCTTCGTGCCGCGCTACGGGCGCGATGCACAGACCGGCGCGACGGTGCGGTTGATGCCTTCCCCGCATGCATCCTGCACCGTCGCGCCCACCAGATCGGCCCCGGCCAGGCATGCGCGGAGTGCCCGGGGCGGGTGGTTCCGGCGCCTGGTCGGCTGGCTGGTGGCGTGATGGGCCTCGACGCTTGTGATTGGGTGCCAACCATGGTTCTCGTCCCCTGACGAGTGAGGATCGAGGCCCAACACGTGTTCCGGCACCTCCGGCGTCCGCAGATCTGTGTCCATAATCGAGGACGGAATCCGCATTTTCGGCTTGCTGGGAGGAATGTGAAGTTCGAGTGGGTCGAGCCCGCACCCGAGCCCCGTCCCGGAGAGGCCGCGCCGGTCCCCGCAGGTCCCGCGCCGCCGTCCCTCGCGGAGTCGCTGTCACGCGAGCTCGCCGCTGAGATCGAGGCGATGAACGACAGCCTGGACATGATGACGGAGATCGCCGAACGCGCCGTCCGTGCGGAACCGGCCGACTCGGACGTGCCGCCGGAGAGTTTTCGTCCTGACCGATTCCATCGTCCCCCGAACAGCGGCTAGAACGCGCCGACCGGCGTCCTGCCTGATCAACGCCGACCGCCCCAATCCCCGCATCGCCATCCTTACCGCCCGCGCCCGTTAAGCCTTTGCCGCCCCTACCGCTCCGCTTTACTGTCGTCAGCGACACTGTCGGTCTTGTGGGGGTTCGGGTGTCTATTCCGGGGTGGAACATCGACGTGGCGGGCGTCCGATCCGCACAGGCACGGACATCATGAGCGTCGGGTGGGGGTGGTCGGGGGGAAATCTTCGGCGGTGAAGCATCCAGGTCGCCAGCGGATGACGATGGTCCGTCCGGCCTCCAATGAGGAGTTTCGCGCCATGGCGGAAATATCTGTCAGTGTTCTTCGTGATGGATTCAGAGTTTTCAATACGTCCTTGCTGCACTATCGGGCCTGGCGGCAGGCCGATGACGCGGACATCGATCTACCTGACCTGAGGATAGCGCGGGAACTTGTAGGCTCTTTTTGTTGGCAAACTGAATGACTGAAAAGAATGGCATTGCCTACCACGGTCCTTAGTGTTCTGGATGCAGACTGTCGGCTGGTAGGGATGTATTGGAGCTGGGAGATGGCAATGAGTGATGGTGATTCCCGTGTGAACCTCCTCCTGAATAGACTCCTCGAAGTGGACTGGCGTGAGATGTTTGAACAGCGGCAGTCGCAGGTGCTTCTGATGCAGGAGTATCTCCGTCGCGCTTCGTGGTGGATGTTGGAGTTTGAGCCCGATGCATGGCCGTTTTTTGATCTCGCTAAAGCGGTGGATCCACAGGTCCGGGCCGATGAGGATGTCATACGGCGATTCAGTGAAGATCCGGATTCGCGAATGGGATGGTATGAGGAACGCATCGGTGCCTGGGCGCTGCATTTTGAAGCGCTTCTGGACGCGGGGGTCGTGCTGCCCGACCTGCCGAATCCGTACGAGCCGCTGATCCTCATGTTTGAACGTGGTAGTCAGATATCGATCGATGAGATAGGCCGCATTGACGTCGACTTCGTTCAAATGCCCCGTGCATGGCCGCGCAACTATCGCGTTCAGGAGCCGTTCGCGCCTATGGGCCACAAGTTGCTCGACATTCTGGAATGGGAACTGTTGCTTCGTGCGCTGACTGGGGTGCTCTCTGATCTCGGGGCTCATAGTGAACTGGAAATTTCCGTTCCTGGTTTGGAAGGGCGTCCGGGCGTGCACTTTATTCGGACTGATGACGAGCTGATTGTCGACGTCGAGGCAGGGAATCGTTCTGTAGAAGACCCGGCGGGGGAAAGCCTTGGTCACCAACGGATGATGACGGCCCTTCCGGCTTCCAACGAACGGTTTCACGCTCTGGCAGAGATGGCAGTTAATGCTCTTCGTGACAGATTGAGAATTGCGGACCCGGCTTTGTTGCGCTACAGCGCGTGGCGGCAGGTTGGTGGGGCGAGAATCTACCTGCCGAATTTGTGGGTCAAGCCCGATCCGTCCACCTGAGCCTGCTTGCCGTGGTGCGTCAGTGGGGTGTGGAGGTTCGGTGAGCAAGGACATGGTGGTTCTGGTGCGGCAGGCTCCGGATGAGGAGGCGGTCGCCGGGGCCCTGGTGGCGGCCGGGGAGGAGTTGCTGGTGACGGGGTTCGGGGACGGTGGGGTTCTGCGGCTTTCGGAGCCCGACGGGGGACGGGTGCTGGTGTCCGTGGATGCGCCGATGCTGGTCGAGACCCCCGGAGAGCTGGAGCGGCTGCTCGGGCCCGAGGTGGCGCACCTGGAGCCGCCGGTGTGGTGGATCGAGGTGCGGGCCTCTGAGGAGCCGGACGGCGCCGAGGTTCCGGCGCTGCGCTTCGCGGCGGAGCTGTCGCTGCGGCTGGACGGGGAGGTCTGGGCGGACGACCCGGCCTACAAGAAGCGGGCGGGGTTGAAGAGCCGATGATGGAGCATCCCTCGCTCGACCTCGTCACCGACAAGTGCGGGATGGTCATGCTGAACCGGTCCGTCCTGTCGCTGTCGGTGCGGATGTCCGAGGCGCTGCGGGTGTCTGCGGACGCCTCGCTGAACCTTGTGGTCACGTGCCGGATGGGGCGGCTGACGCTGCCGCTGCGGCTGGCGATGGGCGGCCCGGATCGCCTCTGGGCGGTCAAGGGTTCCGACAACGTGTACTACGACGGATTCAGCGGGTCGATCCTGATCTGGGACGGGGCGGAACTCGTCCCGCAGGAGGATCGGCATGGCGACTTCGTGTCGGCCGCGCCGCCCGAGGCGCGGCAGTTGCTGGTCAGCGTGAGTGTGCGGCATCCGGCGTCGGAGCGGCTGAGGGTCGGGACGGCCACCGAGTTGGTGTGCCGCCTCCTGACCGGGGCCGAGCCCGGCGGGTGGGGCACCTGCGAACCTGCGGGCATTCCGTGGCGGACGGGCCAGGTGACCGAGCTGTGCCGGGCGCGAGCACCCCAGCGCACCTTGCTCACGTTCGTGGCGGGCCCGGGGGCGCGCCGGGCGGTCGGGACCCTGGAGGTCGTCCGAACGGCGGGCGGGGTGGAGGAGAGGGTGTCCATCGGGACGGCGCTGACGTGGGACGAGCCGCTTCCCGACCTGGCGGGGCTCGCCGAGCGGGTCGCCTCGCGGTTCGCACTGGTCTCGATGACGGCGCAGGCGGCGCCCGGACGGGCCGATCTGACGACCGAGGCGCGCTTCCAGGGGCTGCCGGCCCCGATCGGGCTGGCGAGCGGGGACGGCCGCTGGGCCGCGGTGGGGGACGGGCGTGATCCGGCCGACTGGGAGCGGTTCCGCGAGGCCATGGCCGGTCTGGGCGGAGCCTAGCGGTGCGGGCGCGGTCCGCTCGCGCCCGCACCGCCCGCCCCGGGGTCAGTGGGGGTTGGTGGCCAGGAGCTCCGCCAGCAGGTCGTCGAGGGTGACGATGCCGGAGAACTCGCCGTCGGCGTCGTTGACCACGGCGAGCTGGGCGCGGGCACGGCGGAGGCGGGTCACCGCGTCCAGGACGGTCGTCTCGGCGGTCAGGACGGGGGCCGGGTGGGCGAGGTCGGCGGCGCGCCGGTCCCCGTCCTCGGTGATGGCGGCGCGGACGTGCACGATGCCCGTCATGGCGCCGTCGCGGTCGCGGACCAGCAGCCGGCTGTGCCCGCTGGCGGTGGCCGTGCGGCGGATCCGCACGGCCGTCTCGTCCGCGCCGATCGTGGTCACCGAGCTGGCGGGGACGATCAGGTGGCCCACGGTGGCCTCGCGGGCGGAGATGGCGCGGCCGAGCAGCTCGTGGTCGTGCCGGCCGATCAGCCCCAGCCGGCGGGACTCGCCGAGCAGGTGGCCGAGCCGCCGGGTGTCGGTGTGGCTCTCGATGTCGTCGCGCGGGGTGACCCCGATGAGCCGCAGCAGCCCGTTGGTCGTGGAGTTGAGCGCCGCGAGGACCGGCCGTGAGACCTTCGCGAACGCGCGGAACGGCAGCGCCAGGAGCAGTGCGGAGCGTTCCGGGTGCGCGATCGCCCACGATTTGGGCGCCATCTCGCCGATGACCATGTGCAGGAACGTCACCACGGCGAGTGCGACGGCGAGCGCGACGGCCTTCGAGCCCGCCTCGGGGACGCCGAGGGCGTGCAGCGGCGGTTCGAGGAAGTGCTCGAACGCCGGTTCGGTGACGATGGCCAGGCCCAGGGAGCACATGGTGATGCCGAACTGGGCGCCCGCCAGCATCAGCGACAGCTCGCGCACGCCGGCGACGGCGGCGACCGCGGGACGGCTGCCGCGCGCGGCGGCGCGTTCGAGCTGCGAGCGGTTGGCGGCGACGAGCGCGAACTCGGCCGCGACGAAGAAGCCGTTCCCGACCAGCAGGAGCGCGGTGATCAGGAGGGAGGTCATCAGGTCCACGACGCCTCCCGGGCCGGCTGGGCGCAGGGCGGGTCGGAGACCTCGGCGCGGTCCGGACGGTCGCGGGCCGGGGCCTCGTCGGAGTGGCGCAGCCGGATCTTCTCGGCGACGCGGCGGGCGACGCTGACGATCTCGAGCTGGACCTGCCCGGCGGGGCCGGCGGCGGGGTCGAGCTCGACGGTGAGGCGGTCGCCGGGGCACGGCAGCCGGCGCAGCTCGGCCATGGCGAGGCCGCCGAGGGTGTCGTAGGCGTCGCCCTCGGGCAGGGCCAGGCCGGTCAGCCGGCCGATCTCGTCGATCCGCATCCCGGCGTCGACCAGCCAGGACCCGTCGGGCCCGGTGGTCGGCGCGGTCTCGCGCGCGTCGGTCTCGTCGGCGATCTCGCCGACCAGTTCCTCGGCGACGTCCTCGAAGGTGAGGATCCCGGCGAGGCCGCCGTACTCGTCGACGACGCAGGCGAACTCCTCGCCGGTATCGCGCATCTGATCCATCACGCCGTACAGCGGCTGGCTGCCGGGCACCAGCAGCGCGGGCCGGGCGACGCGGCGGATCGGGGTGGCCGGGTCGAGGGCGTCGTCGACGACCTCACGGACGCCGGCCACGCCGATGACGTCGTCGACCTCCTGCCCGTACACCGGGTAGGCGGTGTGGCCGGTCTCCCTGATCAGCTCGACCAGCTCGGCGACGGTCGCGGTGCCGGGCAGCGTCCGGACCTGCGGGCGCGGCACCATCACCTCGTCGGCGGTGCGGTCGCCGAACGACAGGGCGCGGTCGAGCAGGCCGGACAGGTCGGCCGGCAGGTGGCCGGCGCTGTGCGACTTGCCGATGATGTCGCCGAGGTCCTCCAGGGTGACGCCGCCGTGCAGCTCCTCGACCGGCTCGACGCCGACGGCCCGCAGCAGGCGGGTGGCCGCGCGGTCGAACAGCCGGATCAGCGGCCCGGCGACGGTCAGGTAGACCAGGGTGGACGCGGCGAGGGCGCGGGCCAGCGACTCGGCGCGGGCCAGCGCCAGGTTCTTGGGGAACAGCTCGCCGAGCAGCATCTGCACGAGCGTGGCGAGCACGAAGCCGGTGGCGAGGGAGATCGCCCCGGTGGCGCCGGCGGGCACGCCCGTCAGCTCCAGCAGCGGTTCGATCAGCTCGGCCAGCGCGGGCTTGGCGATGAAGCCCACCACCAGGGTGGTCATCGTGATGCCGAGCTGGGCGCCGGACAGCATGAACGACAGGCCGCCGACGACCTTGAGGGCCCGCTTGGCCGGGATGTCGCCCCGTTCGGCGGCCTCGGAGAGGCTCGCCCGGTCGGCGGCGACGAACGCGAATTCTTGGGCGACGAAGTAGCCCGTCGCGGCGGTGAGCAGGAGTACGGCGACTACGCCCAGTACCGCGCTCACCATGGGGCACCGGGTCTATGACTGGGGTCCGACACTGCGGACTCTCAACTCCTCTCGATAGACGTCCTCACCTGCGCAACGTCACCTCACACCAGGAGGTTCCCCCAGCACAAGGCGGTCCGGCGTGATGATCGCCTCACTCCCGGTGGTCGTCCGGCCGATCCGGGCCCCGGACGCGGCGCCGGGGGCGGATCCGGACGCGGCGCCGGGACGGGCGCGGGACGGGTGTGGCCGATGGCGGCCAGCGGGTCCGGTGCCGTTCGTGCGCGGGTATTGAATCAGTGTTCGGCCGGGCCCGGGTTCGGCGCCATGAGCGGGGACGATCGGGGAGCCGCCAGGATCGATAGGCGGATGAGACCGCTTGTCTCGACAAGTGTCACCGATCACACTTGCTGGAGAGCGTAGGCCCGATCCTGGGGCGGTCCCCGCCCAGGCCGCCGGGACGGGGGACGCCGGGGGAGCATCGCGCAACGGGGACACAGTGGACGGCGATCGCGGGGCTGACGTGGACGAGAGCGGGGCCGGAGCCGGGGCCGGGGCCGGTGCCGCCGCGCCCATGAGCCGGGAAGGCGTCGACCATGCCCTGCGGAGCCTGCGGGAGGAGAAGGACCGCATCTCCGCGGCGCTGCTCGACCTCGACGGCCACCACGGCAACCGGCTCCTCGAAGGGGCCCGGCTGACCGGCGAGACCTGGCGCCGCTGGGACCAGGCGCAGGACCGGCTGGCGATGCTGTGGCGCACCTTCGACGCCTACCAGCGCGTCCTGGACGCCGCCGGGTCGCTCCGCGACCGGCAGTCCCGTCCCGATCACGCCGTGCTGGCCGAGCTGACCGGGCTGCTGACCGGGCCCGCGGTGGAGGTGCCCGACGGCCGCGTCCCGCTGGAGCGGCGCACCCTGCTCGGCCCGCAGGAGCGCCGGATCACGCTGGACGAGGCGGTCGTGATGATGTCGGACGCCTACGCGTTCGTGGCGGGCGAGATCGCGGCGGCCGACGCGGCCTGGACGGCCCTGCTGGTCCCCCTGGAGGCGGCCGAGGAGAGCTGGCGCGACACCGCCCGCCTCGCCCACGCGCTGGAGGGCACCCGGCATCCGGAGCTCGACCGGCTCGGCCGGGAGCTGACCGCGCTCGGCCAGGTGGTCCGCACCGACCCGCTGTCGCTGGTGCGCGACGGCCGCGCCGACACCGGCCGGCTCGACCGGGTGCGGTCCGCGCTCGGCGGGCTGCGCGACGAGCTGACCGAGATGACCGCGCTGCGCTCGGAGTACCCCGCGCGGATGGCGCAGATCACCGGTGCCGTGGAGGAGGCGGAGACGGCGGCGCGGCGGGCGCTGGAGGCGCGCGAGACCGCGCTGCTCAAGATCGCGTCCCCGGGCCTGCCGGAGCCGCCGCCCCGCGCGGAGCTCCGCGACCGGCTGGACGTGCTGGACGGACTCCGCGAGGCGGAGCGGTGGGCCGACCTGGCGCGGCGCGTCGCCGAGCTGGAGCGGATGGCCGCCGCCGAGCTGGAGCGGGCCCGCGCCGACCTGCGCCTCAGCACCGGCCTGCTCGACCGGCGCGGCGAGCTCAGGGGACGCCTGGAGGCGTACCGGGCCAAGGCCGCCCGGCTCGGCATGGCCGAGGACGAGCGGCTCACCATCCTGTACGGGCAGGCGCGCGAGCTGCTGTGGACGGCGCCCTGCGACCTGCGGCGGTCGACCGCCGCGGTGGCCGAGTACCAGCGCGCGATCAAGGCGTGCGAGAGCGGGACGGGGACGCGGCGATGATGCGATGCACCCAGCACGGCTGCACGGGCGAAGTGGACGCCGACGGCTTCTGCGGCGTCTGCGGCATGGCCCCGGTCTCACCCCCCGCCCCGGTCTCGGCCCCTGCCCCGGCCGCGGGTCTGGTTCCGTCGCCGTCCCGACCCACCGCGCCGCCTCCCCCATCGGGCGCGCCGCCGCCCACCGCGCCGCCGCCGGTCGCGCCGTCGTCCCCGCCTGGTGTGGCCCCGCTGTCGGTGGCGCCGCAGGTGGGGAGCTTCCCGACCACGCCGTCGCCGAGCCCGTCCTCCCCCAGACCCCAGACGGCGGCCGAGGGGTCGGGGCCGTCGGGACCGCAGGGGTCCGGGCGGACGGCGTCACGCGCGTCGCGGGGGACCGGGGCCGGCGGCTCGGCCCGGCGCGGCATGCTCGGCGCCGGGCTGGTGGAGGTGCCGCCCGTCCCGTACCGCGATCCGGCCTCGGCGGTGATGGCCGACCCGCAGGTGCCGGAGAAGCGGCGGTTCTGCAGCCGCTGCGAGGAGCCGGTCGGGCGCACCCGGGAGGGGCGCGCCGGGCGCACCGAGGGGTTCTGCCGCAACTGCGGGCACCCGTTCTCGTTCACCCCCAAGCTCCGCGCGGGCGAGCTGATCGGCGGCCAGTACGAGGTGCTCGGCTGCCTCGCGCACGGCGGGCTCGGCTGGGTCTACCTCGCCCGCGACCACAACGTCAGCGACCGGTGGGTGGTGCTCAAGGGCCTGCTCGACAGCGGCGACGCCGACTCGCTGGCCGCCTCGACCGCCGAGCGGGCCTTCCTCGCCGAGGTCGAGCACCCCAACATCGTCAAGATCTACAACTTCGTCCGGCACGGCGGCTCCGGCTACATCGTGATGGAGTACGTCGGCGGCGAGTCGCTCAAGGACATCCTGCTGCGGCACCGCAAGGACCAGGGCGAGGACGCGGCGCTGCCGCTCGGCCAGGTGATCGCCTACGGCCTGGAGGTGCTGCGCGCGCTCGGCTACCTGCACGGCGTGGGACTGCTCTACTGCGACTTCAAGCCCGACAACGCGATCCAGTCCGAGGAGCAGCTCAAGCTGATCGACCTCGGCGGGGTGCGGCGCTCGTTCGACGTCAACAGCCCGATCTTCGGCACCCCCGGCTACCAGGCCCCCGAGATCTCCGACCAGGGCCCGTCGGTCACCTCCGACCTCTACACCGTCGGCCGCACCCTGGCGGTGCTCAGCTTCGCGTTCCGCGGCTACACCCGGCGGCATCTGCGCAGTCTCCCGCCGCGCGGCGAGGTGCCGCTGCTCGCGCGGTACGAGTCGTACCACCGGCTGCTGCGCCGGGCGACGCACCCCGATCCGGCCCAGCGCTTCCAGAGCGCCGCCGAGATGGCCGAGCAGCTCACCGGGGTGCTCCGCGAGGTGCTGTCGGCCGAGGACGAGATGCCCCGCCCGGCGCCGTCCCCCCTGTTCGGGCCCGAGCAGCACGCGGCGGGCACCGAGGTCGCCGGGGCGGGAACGCTCGGCGCGGCGGGCGTCCCGGCGGGCGGCGCGGCGGTGCCGGTGCTCGCCCGCCTCGACGCCGTGGCCGCGGCGGCGGCGCTGCCGGTCCCGCTGGTGCACGGCGCCGATCCGGCCGCCGCGTTCCTCGGCGGCCTGAACGTCCGCGACCCGCGCGACCTGGCGGGCGCGCTGAGCGGCGCGCCGATGTCCTCGCCGGAGGTGCGGCTGGCGCTGGTCCGGGTCCGGATCGGGCTCGGCGAGCTGGACGAGGCGGGACGGCTGCTGGAGCAGATCGGCACCGACCGTCCGGGCGACTGGCGGACCGACTGGTACCAGGGGGTCCGGGCGCTCGCCGCCGGGCGCGGCGCCGACGCGGCGCAGATCTTCGACGCGCTGTACGACCTGATGCCGGGGGAGCCCGCGCCGAAGCTGGCGCTGGCGTTCTGCCACGAGGTCCGCAACGACACGCCCGCCGCCGACCGCTTCTACGAGACGGTGTGGCGCACCGACCCGACCCATGTGAGCGCGGCGTTCGGGTTGGCCCGCGCGCGGCTGGCGGCCGGTGACCGGGCCGCCGCCGAACGGGTCCTGGACTCGGTTCCGCGCATCTCCAGCCACTACGTGGCCGCACAGCTCGCCGCCGTGGCCGCCGCCGTCCGGGGGCGCGGGCCGGGGGAGCTGAACGCGGCCACGCTCATCGGGGCGGGCCGCCGCCTGGAGGCGCTCTCGCTCGACCGGGGACGATCTGCCGCGTTCTCCGCCGAGGTGCTGGAGGCGGCGCTGGTCTGGCTCAGGTCCGGGGCCGCCGCCGGGGCGGCGGGCGGTGAGCTGCTCGGCATCCCGATGCTGGAGGCGCCGGTCCGGGGCCGGCTGGAACGGATGTACCGGCTGCTGGCCAAGCTGGCCGAGGGCGCCGGTCACCGGCACGCGATGGTCCGGCGGGCGAACTCCGTCCGGCCGAGAACGCTGTTCTGACGTGGACGCGGTCATCGGACCCGGCGAACCCGCGGCGGCCTGTGCCGCCTGCGGGGAACCGCTCACCGTCCGGGACCGGTTCTGCGAAGGGTGCGGACGGCCCCGCACACCCGCGCAGGTAGGACGGCCCCGCGCCCCCGAGCCGGACGGACCGCCCGGCGCCGCCGAGCCGGGCGGGCCGCCGCGCGCCGCCGGGCCGGGCTGGACGGCCCCTCTAGCGTCGGTCGCGTACAGCGCCGGCGCGGACCCGCTCACCTGCGCCGACTGCGGGAGCGCCGCGATCGGCCCGGACGGGTACTGCGACACCTGCGGGCTTCGGCAGCCGAGTGGCCGCGAGCATGTGGAGATCGAGGTGGCCGCGCCCGGCGGCGCGTTCGCCGCGCCGATCCGGGCCGCCGGGGTGAGCGACCGGGGGCTGCGCCGTCCCCGCAACGAGGACGCGTTCGCGCTGGCCACCCTCGCCGACACGGTGTGCGCGGTGGTGTGCGACGGCGTCGCGTCCGCGCCCGGTTCGGAGGAGGCCGCCAGGGTCGCCGCCGAGACCGCCGTGGCCGTGCTCGCCCGCCGCCTCGCCGCGGGCGCCGACGCGCGCACCGCGACCCGCACCGCCGCGAGCCGCGCGGGCGAGGACGTCGCCGCGCTGGCGGGCGTCGTGCCGGCGGGCGCCGCGCCGGTCCCCGACAGCTCGCCCGCCTGCACCTACGTGTCGGCGATCGTCGGGCCCGGGACGGTGACGATCGGCTGGATCGGCGACAGCCGCGCCTACTGGCTGCCCCATTCGGCGCGGGCGCCCGAGCTGCTCACCAGGGACGACTCCTGGGCGGTGCGGATGGTCGCGCGCGGGACGATGACCGAGGCCGCGGCGTGGGCCGACCCCCGTGCGCTCCTTCTGACCGCGTGGCTCGGCGCCGACGCGGGCACCATCGACCCGCACCTGGCCTCGTTCGAGCCCGCCGGTCCGGGGCTGGTGCTGATCTGTAGCGACGGCCTCTGGAACGACCTGCCCGAGGCCGCCGGGCTCGCGGCCGTGGCGCTGGACGGGCCGGCGCCGCTCGCCGATCCGCTCGCGGCGGCCGGACGGCTGCTGCGCGCGGCCCTGGACGCCGGGGGACACGACAACGTCACCGCGGCGCTCATCCCGTTCCCCCCGCCCCACCCGACCGGACCTCCTCCGGCCGCACCTGCCGAGACGTCCAGGGAGACCCGCAGATGAGCGACCTTCCCGCCTTCACCGTCAAGATCGACCACAACCCCCACCTCCCCGCGGGCGGCCGGGAGCTGCACGCCATCGTGACCGTCGAGGCGGCGCGCGAGGGCGGCGGCGGACGCGCCCCGGCGGCCGAGGCCGCCGAGATCATCATCATCGACACCTCGGGCTCGATGACGTACTCGGGCAAGATGGCCGCGGCCAAGCGCGCGGCCAAGGCGGCGGTGAACGTGCTGCGCGACGGCGTCCGGTTCGCCGTGATCGCCGGGGCGAACCGGCCGCGCCTGGTCTACCCGCAGGACGAGCGGCTCGTCCGGGCGAGCGCCCGCACCCGGCGGGACGCGGCGAGCGCCGTCGGCCGGCTCGACGCCGCCGGGGGCACCGCGATCGGGTCCTGGCTGCTGCTGGCGAACCGGCTCTTCGCCGAGCACCGCGACGCGATCCGGCACGCGATCCTGCTCACCGACGGCAAGAACCAGCACGAGCCCGCCCCCGAGCTCCAGAAGGCGCTGGACGCCTGCTCGGGCAACTTCGTGCTGGACGCGCGCGGCGTCGGCACCGACTGGGAGGTGCCCGAGCTGCGCCTGATCTCCTCCGCGCTGCTCGGCGGGTTCCTGGACGTGCCCGACCCCGCCGACCTGGAGGCCGACTTCCGGGCGATGACCGAGGCGGCGATGGGCAAGGCGGTCGCGGACGTGACGCTGCGGGTGTGGACGCCCCAGCACGCCGAGCTGCGGTTCGTGAAGCAGATGGTGCCCGCCGTCGAGGACCTCACCGGCCGCCGCGTCCCGTCCGGCCCGCAGCTCGGCGACTACCCGATCGGCGCGTGGGGCGACGAGGACCGCGAGTACCACCTGTGCGTCGAGGTGCCGGCCGGCGACGTCGGCCGGCAGATGCGCGCGGCCTGGGTGAAGCTGGTGGTCCCCGGGACCTCCGCCGATCCGGACGAGCGCGTCCTGGCGTCCGGGAACGTCCTGGTCGAGTGGACCGACGACGAGGCCAAGTCGACCCGGATCAACGCCCGCGTCGCCCATCACACCGGGCAGTCGGAGCTGGCGGGGGCGATCCAGGAGGGCCTGGAGGCGCGCCGCGAGGGCGACGAGGACACCGCGACCGCGCGGCTGGGCCGGGCCGTGGTGCTCGCCAAGCAGGTCGGGAACGAGCAGATCTCCGCGCTGCTCGACCGGGTCGTCGACGTCATCGACCTCGACTCCGGCACCGTGCAGCTCAAGGGGGAGGTGTCGAAGGCCGACGAGATGTCGCTCGACACCCGTTCGGTCCGGACCGTGCGGACCCGCGTGGACGGCGGGACCTCCGACCAGGCCGGGAGCTGAGGCCGCCGTGCCGGTCTGCCAGAGCGGGCACTCGTCGGTCTCCGACGACTACTGCGACGTGTGCGGGGACCTCATGGAGGGCGCGCCGCGCGCCGAGTTCGCGCCGTCCCCGCCCGTGGGCCCGCCGGTGTCTCCGTCTCCGTCTCCGTCCGCGTCATCGCCGGTGCCGGCGGCCTCGGCTTCGGCCGCGTCCGGCACCGGGGCGTCGAACGGGTCCGGAGCGCGCGAATCATGCCCGACCTGCGGCGCGCCCCGGTCGGGACGCTTCTGCGAGGTCGACGGGTACGACTTCGAGACGCGGGCGCAGCACACCGTCCAGCTCCCGTCCGAGGGGTTCGCCGTCCCGCCCGCACCCCGCGCACCCTCGCCCGCGTCGGGGCCGCTCGGCGCGCCGGCCGAGGCATACGCCGCCGGTCCCGCACCCCCGGGCCTGTGGACGGCGCTGATCAGCGCCGACCGCGCGTACTACGACGCGGTGGTCGCGCTGGGCGGCCCCGGCGCCGCCGCGATCGCGTTCCCCGCGCACTGCCCCGACCGCCGCGTCGTGCTGGCGGGCGACCGGATCCGCATCGGCCGTAGGAGCAACTCGCGGGCGATCCTCCCCGAGATCGACCTGAGCGTGGCCCCCGAGGACCCGGGCGTCTCCCATCTGCACGCGGTCCTGACCGCCCGGCCGGACGGCTCGTGGGCGCTGACCGACCCCGGGTCCACCAACGGCACGACGGTGAACGGCGCGACCGAGCCGATCGCGGTGAACGTCCCGATCCCGCTCGGCGACGGCGACCGCGTCCACCTGGGTGCCTGGACCACCATCACACTGTCCGCGCAGGGAGAGACCTCCTCATGACGACGCCGCCTCCTGCCGGACCGCCCCCAGCAAGGCCCCACTCCGCCGGTCCTGCCCCGACCGGGCCGCCCTCCGCCGGGCCTCCCGGGCCGCAAGGCCCCCCAGGGCCGCCGGGACCGCCGGGGCCACCGGCCATCGGGTCGTCGACAGCGACCTTCGCCGCCCCGTCCGCCCCGTCCACCGTGCCCGCCGGGACCGCCGTCCGCCATGCCGCGCCGTCCGGCCGGGCCCCCGAGGCCGCGCCGGCCCGTCCCCCGGACCGGCGCGGCCCGGGGCTGATCACGTTCGCCCGGGGACGGTGGCTGCGCACGATCCCCGGCAGGATCCGCGCGTTCGTCGTGGTGATCCTCATCGCGATCGTCGCCCTGCTGGCCGTCCTGGCCGCCGCGATCGGGAACGCGCGCGACTCCGTCCAGACGATCGGGCACGACGCGGGACCGCAGGTCGTCGCCACCGGCACCCTGTTCTCCGCGCTCAGCGACATGGACGCGCAGGTCGCCAGCGTGCTGCTCATCGGGCGGGAGCACGACCTCGGCATCGGCCACGACGGCGCGCTCGGCGTCTACGAGCGGCGCCGCTCGGAGGCGGGCGCGGCGGCGGTGCAGGCGGCACAGCTCGCCGGGCGTGATCCGCACCTGCGGCAGCGGGTGCAGGCGGTCATCGACGGCCTCGGCCGGTACGAGCGGCTGGTCGGCGAGGCCATGGTGCTGGACCGGCAGTCCGCGCACGCCGCCGGGGAGCCGCCCAAGCAGGTCGTCGACACCTACCGGCGGGCGACCGACCTGATGAGGCTCGAACTGCTGCCGCAGGCGTACAACCTCACGCTCGACAGCGGCGCGGCCGTCCGGCAGACCTACGAGACCAAGCGCACGGCGGTCCTGACCGGCCGCGCCTGGGTCGCGCTGACCGGGGTGCTGGTGCTGCTGCTCCTCCTCGCCGCGCAGGTCTACCTGGCCCGGGGGTTCCGGCGGCTGGTCAACCCGGCCCTCGCGCTGGCGACGGTGGCCGCGCTCGCGCTGGTCGGCGCCGGGTTCGCGGAACTGTCCGCGCAGGCCGGGCACATCAAGAAGGCCAAGATGTACGGGTTCGACTCGGTGCTGGCGCTGTCCCGGGCCCGCGCGATCAGCAACAGCGCGTTCGCCGACGAGAGCCGCTACCTGCTGGATCCCGGTAAGGCCGACACCTACGAGCAGACCTACCTCGACAAGTCGCTCGCGGTCATCTACCCCGACCTCGGCGACAAGCCGGTGAACCTGGAGAGCTACTACGCGGGCCTCGAACAGCAGGCCGGCTCGTACCGGCCGGGCAAGGGCGACGCCCCGTTCCTGGGCTTCTTCGGCGACGAGGCGTCCACCGTCCGGCCGGGACGCGAGGCGGACGCGCTGGGCCGCACCCTCCAGGCGTACCGCGCCGTGCAGCGCAACGACCAGCGCATCCGGCAGCTCGCCGGGTCCGGCGACCGGACCGGCGCGATCAAGCTGCGGATGGACCGGGACCGGACGATCCGCGACTTCAACGCCTACGACGCGGCGCTGCGCTCGCTCACTGCGCTGCACCAGGGCGCCTTCGACAGCGCCATCGAGGCCGGCGACGGCGGGCTGCGCGCCTGGCGGGTGCTGCCGCCGGCCGCCGCGCTCGTCATCGCCGCACTGACCGTCGCGGGTGTCCGGCCCCGGCTGGCCGAGTTCCGCTGAACGCGAGGAGCAGACCATGCGCGTCACCCGCAGCGCCGCCGCGGCGGCGGCCGGGACCCTGATCGCCCTGACCGGGACCGCCGCCTGCGGCCTGGGCGGCGGCGGCGAGACGTCGGTGGCCGACCAGCGGTCGCTGCGGATCGGGGTGAAGCAGGACCAGCCCGGCCTCGGGCTGCGCGGCCCGGACGGCGCCTACCGGGGCTTCGACGTCGACGTGGCCACCTATGTCGCGGGCCGACTCGGCGTGCCGCCGTCCCGGATCACCTTCATGACCACGCCGTCCTCGATCCGGGAGAAGGCGCTGGCCGACGGCACCGTCGACATGATCTTCGCGTCGTACTCGATCACCGCCAAGCGCAAGACCCAGGTCACCTTCGGCGGGCCCTACTACGTCCCGCACCAGGACACGATGGTCCGCGCCGCCGACGCCTCGATCGGCGCCGTGCGCGACCTCAAGGGCAAGCGGATCTGCGAGGTGACCGGGTCCAACTCCTGGCGGCGCGTCATCGAGGAGCGCAAGGTGGCCGCCGAGCCGGTCCGCGCGGAGACCTACGGGCAGTGCATGGACCTGCTGTCCGCCGGCAGGCTGGACGCGGTCTCCACCGACGACCTGATCCTGGCCGGCTTCGCCACCTCCGCAACGAAGATCATCAACGCCCCGTTCACGGACGAGAAGTACGGCGTGGGGCTCAGGAAGAACGACCTGAAGGGCTGTGAGGCCGTCAACCGGGCGCTCACCGAGATGTACCAGGACGGCAAGGCGCGGCAGTTGCTGGCCAAGTGGTTCGGGAAGTCGGGGCTCAAGCTCACCACCAGCGTCCCCCAGTTCGAGGGCTGCTCCTACACGCCCCCGGCGAAGGCGGTCCACGACTGACGGTGTCCACGACTGACGGTGTCCACGACTGACGGCGTCCGCGGAGTGCGCCCCGGCCGGGACGTGGCCGCGCGGCTAAGCGGTGTGGTCGGTGGGCAGGGCGCCGAGCGCCTCGCGGAGCGTGTCGTAGATCGGGATGAACTTGTCGACGCCGGTGATCCGGAAGACCCGCTCCACCCGCGGGGTGAGCGCGATCAGCGCGACCAGGGTGCCGCGCTCGGTCGCGCGCCGGTTGGCCATCACGATCGCGTTGAGCCCGGTGGAGTCGCAGAAGGTGACCTCGCGCATGTCGATGATCATGGGGCCGCCGGTGTCGAGGACGCCCCCCATGGCCTCCTCGAACCGCTCTCTGGACACCACGTCGAGTTCGCCCTGCACCCGGACCAGGGTGCAGCGTTCGTGATGCAGCAGATGAACGTCGAAGTCCATGGGTAGCCTCGCGCCTCGGGTTTGAGAGAGCCCCTCCGACCCTGTCAGGTGACTCCTCAGGATCGCGCACCGGTGCCCGCATTCCAAGCGCTTCCGGTGAAAAAAGACCAGGTCGCCGGGCTCTGTCATCGATCGTAACCCGGCCGCCCGGCGCGGCCCGGAGGCGCCCCGGCCCGAGGCCGGCGGGAGCCCGGCCCGAGCCCCGGCGGTGCCGCCCGAGCCCAGCGCCCCCGGCGGGACGCGCGGTACGACCAGCGTTCACCCGCCCGACACCCTGCGCAGTCCGTCCGCTCATCTCCGGCTGGTCGTCTGTCCCTGCTCTGAGAATCCATATAAGGGGAGGTCAGCCGGTGTCTACGGCTGGAAGGACGCGGCGTGTCGCCGCGATCACGCTCGCGGCGGGAGTCGCCGCGGGCGCGCTCGGAACCGGCATCGCCGGGGCCTCGAACGGAGACCGCACCAAGGACGTGCGCGCCGCGGTCAAAGGAGGCACGGTGCGCAACGTCATCCTGCTGATCGGCGACGGCATGGGCGACTCGGAGATCACCGCCGCCCGCAACTACGCCAAGGGCGCCGCCGGCCGCCTCAACCTGGACCGGCTCCCGCTGACCGGCGCGTACACGACGTACGCGCTCCAGAAGGACGACCCCAAGCTGCCCGACTACGTCACCGACTCCGCGGCGAGCGGCACGGGCTGGGCCACCGGGCACAAGTCGTACAACGGCGCGATCTCGGTGACGCCCGACGGCAGGCCCAAGAGCACGATCCTGGAACTGGCCAAGCGGGCCGGCTTCCGCACCGGTGACGTGACGACGGCCGAGCTGACCGACGCCACCCCGGGCGTGCTCGCCGCGCACGTGGTGGACCGCTCCTGCCAGGGCCCCGGCGACATGAAGGCGTGCCCGTCCAACGACAAGGCCAACGGCGGCGCGGGCTCGATCGCCGAGCAGCAGGTGCAGACCGGCGCCGACCTGTACTTCGGCGGCGGCAAGGCGCGCTTCGCGCAGACCGTCAAGTCCGGCAGGTTCAAGGGCAGGACGGTGATCGACCAGGCCAGGGCGGCCGGCTACAACGTCGTCACCGACGCCGCCGGGCTCAACGCGGCCCGGCCGTCCGGCAAGACGCTCGGCCTGTTCGCCGACGGGACGATGCAGCAGGAGCTGACCGGCCCGGCCGCCAAGGTCGGCGGGACCGCGCCGTCCAAGTGCACGCCGAACGACGCGTTCTCCGGCCCGCACCTGACCCAGATGGCGAGCAAGGCGATCAGCACGCTGGACGCCCAGACCAAGCGGGCCAAGCGCGGCTTCTTCCTCCAGATCGAGGGCGCCTCGATCGACAAGCGCGACCACGACGCCGACCCGTGCGGCCAGATCGGCGAGACCATCGAGTTCGACAACACCGTCAAGCTCGCCCAGGACTACGCGCGCAAGCACCCGGACACCCTGGTGGTGACCACCGCCGACCACGGCCACACCAGCCAGATCATCCCGCTGGAGGCCGAGAGCCCCGGCCAGACGGCGACGCTGATCACCGCCGACGGCGCGCAGATGAAGATGAACTACGCGACCAACCCGGCAGGGGCGTCGCAGGAGCACACCGGCACCCAGGTCCGCATCGCCGCCTCCGGCCCGCAGGCCGCGAACGTGGTGGGCGTGACCGACCAGACCGGGCTGTTCAGCACGGTCACCCGGGCCCTCGGCGTCCGCCGCTGACCCTTCCCGCCGGCCCCGTGTCCCGCGCCCCCGCCAGGGTCGCGGGACCTCGTGCCACGGCGGCGGGAAACCGCCGAAAAACCTACTCGGGAGAAACCTACTAATCAGTAAGAATGGCCGGGCGGACCCGTCCGCCGGCCCAATACCGGCGAAGTCCAGGACGTGGACACCGTCGTGGGATATGTCACCGACCGGCCTTGTGACCTGCACACAGGCCATTTCCGGCCCCCTCGGCGGGCGCCAAGAAGGGCGGTATGCGGGTCGGGATCGCCGCAGACGTTACAGTGGCGGTGCCGAATTCTGGAGGCTGGGTGTTCTATACGTTCATGACGCGCGTGGTGCGTCCGATCCTGTGGCTGCTTTTCCGCCCCAAGGTCGAAGGGGGAGAGAACGTCCCGCACTACGGGCCGTTGATCGTGGCCAGCAACCACCTGTCGTTCATCGACAGCTTCATCATCCCGCTGGCGATCCCGCGCCCGGTCACCTACATCGCCAAGGCCGACTACTTCGAGGGCGGCGGGCTGAAGAAGGGCTTCATCCGCTGGTTCTTCACCAACCTCGGGCACGTCCCGGTCAAGCGCGGCGCCCAGCGGGCCGCGATGGGCGCGCTGGAGCAGGCCGGCGACGTGCTGGACAACAGCGGCGCGTTCGCGATCTACCCCGAGGGCACCCGGTCCCCCGACGGCCGCCTCTACCGGGGTCGCACCGGCGTCGGCTGGCTGGTGCTGGCCTCCGGTGCCCGGGTCCTGCCGGTGGGCCTGGCGGGCACCGAGAAGATCCAGCCGATCGGCGCGTCCAGGCCGCGTATCTTCGGCCCGCGCCCCACCGTCCGGATCGGCCCGCCGATGGACTTCTCCCACTACGGCGATCTGCCCCCGGCCAAGGCCCGCCGCGCCATCACCGACGAGATCGTCGAGACCATCAACAAGTTGTCCGGCCAGGAGTACGCGGGCACCTACAACGACCGCGCCAACCACGCCGGCTGACTCCGCCGCCGCAGCAGCCCCGGCCCCCCGCAGACCCCCAACTTCACCCTGAGACCTTGTCCCGCTCGCGGGTGTCCGACCCGTCGCAGTCGCACTATCCGCATGGGCTTGCCCCAAGTGCGTGTCGTCTGCACGGACTTGTGGTGAGTGCGCCGTAGGGTCGCCGACATGGCCCACTGGCTCCTCCCGATCGCGACGCTCACGGCCGTGGCCGCTGCGGCCACCGCCTGCGGCGGGGGCGATGGCGACGGCGATACCGGACAGTCCCGTACCGGCGGCCGGGCGGCGTCCTCGGACGCCGGCTACACCGCCGACCAGCTCGAACAGGCGCTGCTCTTCGAGGTCCCCGGGTACCGGCGGGCGGCCGAGCCCGATTCCGGTGAGTACGGCACGCTCAAGGCGATCCAGAACTACGACCGGCTCCAGCGGCAGGTGAAGCTGGACAAGCCGCGCTGCGCCAACGGCGGGACGGGCGGCCCGAGCGCCCCGCTGATCGGCAGGGGGGTGCCGGCGGCGCTCGCCTCGTTCGCCAGGAAGGACGGGCAGACCGTCACCGAGACCCTGATGGCCCCGCCCGCCGGCACGGCGGCGAACCAGGTCAAGTCCCGGGTCCCCGCCGGCTGCCTGACGTTCCGGAGCCGGCTCGGCGAGCAGTGGGCCTCGCACCGGGTGGTCGAGTCGCCGCCCGGGAGGATCGGGGAGGGCTCCCGGACGGTCGGGGTGGCGACCACCGGCGCCGACTCCTACACCCGGACCTGGTACGTGGTCATGCAGGGCCGCCGCTTCCTGGCCACGGTCAGCGTGTTCGGCCCGAAGGCCACCCGCGCGGACGCCGAGGACCTGGCCCGGCGCTCTCTCGCGCAGGCGCAGCGCATCCTGCCCTGACCGCGTCCCGCCGACGTCCCGCCGACGTCCCGCGCCGTCCCGCGGCGCCCTTCGGTGTCCGTCCGCCATCGACACTCGCGGTGCGTCTCCCCCAACGGATAGCGTGCCCGTACACGGCGCGGACGCACCGCGCACCGGCGCGGCAGCCGCCGCCGGACCAGGTGAGCGAGCGGGAGTTCCTTTGATCGGCAGGGAGGGCCGGGTCACCGGCAGGATCGGCCCCGGGCTGGTCGGCGAGGTGATGATCCCGATCCGCGGCGGAGCCGAGGCGTTCTACGCCCATCCGGTCGACCCGCGGGAGGAGATCACGGTGGGGACGATCGTGGTCGTGGTCGAGTACCACCCGCCGCGCACGGTGTACGTGGCGCAGGCGCTTGGCTGACCGTTTCCTGTCAATATCCTCCTGATCTGGGCGAACCGTCGCGGTCCCCGCTGCGTCTATGTGGGAGCGTTGTCCGATATTTGAGCAGCGAAGCCGTCGCCGGACCGAGGAGGAGGTCGCATGCCCATAGCCGCAGTGGCGATCGCAGTCGTCGTCGCCATCATCGTGTTGATCGTGCTGTTCAAGATGGTCTGGCGGGTCGCCGAACCGAACGAGGCGTTGATCATTTCCGGGCTGGGGGCCAGGTCCAAGCCGATCGACGGGGTCGACAGCCTCGGCTTCAAGATCATCACCGGTAAGGGCACCTCGGTGCTGCCCGGATTCCAGGTCGCCCGCCGGCTCCGGCTCGACAGCCGGGGCGCCAACCTCGAGGTCAACTGCGTCACCCAGCAGGGCATCCCGGTGAAGGTCCGCGGTGTGGTGATCTACAAGGTCGGCGACGACTTCGTCTCCATCGCCAACGCCGCCCGCCGCTTCCTGGAGCAGCAGGGCTCGATGGACGGGGCGATCCACGAGCTGTTCACCGGGCACCTGCGCTCGATCATCGGCAACCTCACCGTCGAGGACCTGATCCTCAACCGCGAGCGGCTGACCAGCGAGACGCGCAGCTCCGCCGCCGACGAGATGAGCAAGCTCGGGCTGGTGGTCGACTCCCTCCAGATACAGGAGATCGACGACGAGACCGGCTACATCACCAACCTCGGCCGCCCGCACGCCGCCAAGGTCGCCGCCGCCGCCCGCATCGCCGAGGCCGAGCGCGACCAGGAGGCCACCCAGCGCGAGCAGGAGACGATGCGGCAGAACGCCGCGGTGATCCGGGAGACCGAGATCAAGAAGGCCGAGTACGAGGGCCAGGTCAGCCAGGCCGCGCAGCAGGCCCGGCAGGAGGTCATCCTCAAGGAGACCCGCAACGCCGAGCTGGAGGCCGAGCGCACCGAGAAGCGGCTGGAGAGCGAGATCCGCAAGCCCGCCGACGCGCGCGCGTACGAGCAGATCAAGCTGGCCGAGGCCGAGCGCGACGAGCGCATCTCCTACGCCCAGGCCGCCGCGACCGAGGTGCAGCTCAAGGCGCAGCGGGAGGCCGAGGCGACCCGGCTGATCGGTGAGGCGCAGGCCGACGCCACCCGCAAGAAGGGCATCGCCGAGGCCGACGCGATCAAGGCCCGTGCCGACGCGCTGGCGCAGAACACCGATGCGGTCATCGCCCAGCAGCTCGCCGAGCAGTGGCCGCAGATCGTCGAGGCCGGCGCGAAGGTCTTCGGCAACGTCGACAACATGGTCGTGCTCAACGGCGCCGACGGCGTCGAGGACATGCTCGCCAAGGCGCTCACGCTCGGCGGCACCGGCCTCGGGCTCGCCCGCAACCTGCTGTCCGGCATGAGCACCGGCACGGGCGGCCAGAACGGCCAGAACAGCCAGACCGGGCAGAACGGCGTCGTCCCGCAGCTCGACACCACCCCCACCGCCAAGGACGAGTGACCCCCCGAGCAGCCACCGCGACCCCGCCCAGGACGCCCGTACGGGCGTCCTGGGACGGGGTTTCGGACTTTCGGCCGGAGGCCGTCCTGGTCTCATCAGCGGGGCGCGCCCACTAAGTTCGTGGGCATGTCCGTGCCGCGGCTCGCCGTCACCGTCGATCTCGTCGTGCTCACCGTCCGTGAGCAGCGGCTGTGCGCGCTGACGTGGCGCCGCGACCGTCCCCCCTACGACGACGCCTGGTCGCTGCCCGGCGGCTTCATCCAGCTCGACGAGGACCTGCCCGCCGCCGCGTCCCGCCTGATGGCCGACCGCGCGGGCCTCGCCGACGTGCGCATCCACCTGGAGCAGCTCGCCACCTACGGCTACCCCGACCGCGACCCGCGGCAGCGCGTGGTCAGCGTCGCCTACCTGGGCCTGGCCCCCGACCTGCCCGCCTCCAGCCGCGCGCAGGTGCTGTGGACGGCGGTCGACGAGCTGACCCACCGCGACCGCGCCGCGTTCGACCACCGCCGCATCCTCTGCGACGGGATGGAGCGGGCCCGCGCCAAGCTGGAGTACACCTCGCTCGCCGCCGCGTTCTGCCCGCCCGAGTTCACCGTGGCCGAGCTGCGCCGGGTCTACGAGATCGTGTGGGGCACCGGGCTCGACCCGCGGAACTTCCACCGGAAGGTCACCGGCGCCGACCGGTTCCTGATCCCGACGGGCCACTCCACGACCCGCGACGGCGGCCGTCCGGCCCGGCTGTACATGCGCGGCGACGCCGAGCAGCTCCGGCCGCCGATGCTCCGCCCCCGGCCCGGCCAGCCGCTCTCTTAGGCCGTGTTTCCAACGCCCGGCCCGGCGTCCTCGCCTAGGGCTCGGACGCCGACCGTGCTTGGGCGAGCGCGACATCGCTTCGCGATCTGGCGGGTGGGGCTCGCCTCCGGCTTTGCCCCACCGGCCAGGTAACGCGCTCGCGCTACGGCTGAGGCGCGTTGAAACCGGCCCTAGACCGTCCGGTCAGGGGGTTCCGGCCGCAGGCGGGGTGGTCGGTGGCGCACGCATCGCGCGGGAATTGCTAGCTTTTAATCCCATGGATGGCGAATTGTCCGAAGAGCTGGGGCTCCTCGTCCGGGACATCGGGGACGCCGGCATGGCGGAGATGTCCGCCTCCCCCGGCCTGGCCGCCGCGGTCGACCAGCACGTGTCCGCCGTGCGGGAGCAGGTGGGCACCCCGGGGCCGGACGAGCTGATGGGATACCTGCACACCTTCGCCGAGGACGCCTTCCGGCGGGGCTGGTGGCCCGAGAGCACCTCCGACTGGGAGTTCGTCCGGATCGTCGCGGTGTGCTGGATGCTGCGCGGGCCGGGCGAGAGCTGAGCACCCGCCCCTTTAGGCTGGGGATCACCACCCCGTTCAACCTGGAGGACCACGGTGCCTGAGGCAACCACTCCGCGCTTCCGCTCCGTCCTCGACCGGTTCGCGGCCTACCAGCCGGGCAAGGCCGTGGTGTCGCCCGAGGGACGCTCCTACAAGCTGTCGTCCAACGAGTCGCCGCACGGTCCGCTGCCCTCGGTGCTGGAGGCGATCGCCGAGGCGGCCCGCGACGTCAACCGCTACCCCGACAACAGCGCCGCCGCCCTCACCGAGGCGATCAGCGCCGAGTACGGCGTGCCCGCGAGCCACGTCGCGCTCGGCTGCGGCTCGGTCGGGGTCACCCAGATGCTGCTCTCGGCCGTCGCCGAGCCCGGCGCCGAGGTGCTGTACGCGTGGCGCTCGTTCGAGGCCTACCCGCTGCTGGTGGCGCTGTCGGGCGCCACGGGCGTCCAGGTCCCGCTGCGCGACGAGACGCACGACCTCGAGGCGATGGCCGACGCCATCACCGAGCACACCCGGCTGATCCTGGTCTGCAACCCCAACAACCCGACCGGCACCGCCGTCGGCCGCGCCCGGCTGGAGGCCTTCCTCGACCGGGTCCCCGACGACTGCCTGGTCGTGCTGGACGAGGCGTACCGCGAGTACGTCCAGGACCCGGACGTGCCCGACGGGCTCGAGCTCTACGGCGACCGGCCCAACCTGGCCGTCCTGCGCACCTTCTCCAAGGCGTACGGCCTGGCCGGGCTCCGGATCGGCTTCCTGGTGGCGCACCCCGAGGTGGCCGGCGCGATCCGCAAGACGTTCCTGCCGTTCTGCGTCAACTCCGTGGCCCAGGCCGCGGGCATCGCCTCGCTGGCCGCGGCCGGCGAGCTGGCGGAGCGCGTCGAGGGCACCGTGAAGGAGCGTGAGCGCGTCCACAACGCGCTGGTGGCCGACGGCTGGACCCTGCCCCCCAGCGAGGGCAACTTCGTCTGGCTGCGGCTCGGAGAACGCACCCTGGAGTTCTCCGAGGCGTGCAATGCGCGGGGCGTCAGCGTCCGTCCCTTCGCCGGCGAGGGGGCGCGCGTGTCGATCGGCTCGGCGGAGGAGAACGAGGCGTTCCTCGCGGTCGCCCGCGCCCTCCCGTACCGCAACTGACGGGCCGCCGTCCCGGCCCGGCTGCGTGATCACGCAGTGGGGCGCGCCGTCCCCGTACGGAACGCCCACTGCATGATCACGTGTGCCGGGGTCAGGTGCCCGTCTTCGGCCCCAGCTTCTCGACGATCAGCCGGTAGAGCTGCCGCGGCCGGCCCGGTTGCGGGGTCCGGTTGGGCGGCAGGGGCCAGGCGAGTCCCTCCTCCACGAGGGTGCGCAGCAGCCGCCGGGCGGTGCGCGGGGTCACGCCGAGCATCTTCCCGGCGTTCTCCGCGTCGACGATCAGCGGCTGCTCCTGGTCGCCGAGCTTGTCGGCGAGCCGGGCGAGGATCTCCAGGCCCTTCGGCTTGGCCTGCGGCTGCGCGCGCGGGGGCGTGCGCGGCGCGGGCACCAGGGCCCGGCCGTCCCGGTCGAGCGCGAAGCCCTGCGCGCGCTGCGAGCTCTGCGAGCGGGCCAGTGCGGCGCGGGCGTGGTTCTCGGCCTCGTGCGCGGTGCGGCCCATCCCGATGCCGACCTCGATGGCCAGCCCGAGCTCCTCGCGGACCCGCTCCACGAACGGCGGGGTGCGGAACCCCTCGGTGGAGGCGGTGACCGAGCCCCGGGTGGCGATGACCAGGTAGCTGTGGTCGTCCAGCGGCCACACCGAGGCGTTCATCCGGTGCGCCTCCTGGAGCAGCACCCGGTGCAGCGCCAGCTTGAGCTCGTCGCGCCAGTACCGCGGGGTGACGCGGCGCGGGGTCTCGCGCAGCGTCGGCACGTCGACCAGCACCACCACGAGCTGTGACTCCTCGAGACGGTGATGGGCGCCGAGCAGCGCCGCGGTCTGCAACGAGCTGCGGATGGCCGCGCCGGTCGGGCGGACCCGGATGGTCGGCACGCCGGCCATCTCCATCCGCTCGGCGGTGGCGTGCACGCAGGTCATCGCGACCGTCGTCGCGCCGCGCCGCCACAATCGCTCGTGGAAGGCGGCCAGCGTGCCCGGCCCGGCCGCCTCCTCGCGCAGGTGCACCTGCTCGGTGCCGAGGCTGATCTCGGAGTACGCCTCCTCGACCTCGGCCCGTCCGAGCACGTCGATGCTCACCCTGGACGGGTCGAAGCGCTCGTCCAGAGCCGCCCGGAGTAACGCGCCCTGGAGCGCGGCCCCGTTCAGCGGCACATAGGTCGCCGGCATGGTCAGAACGCCCGCCTTGCGGGCGAAGTCGTACGGCACCGGGCTGGCGAACAGGCACACGTCCACGCCCGATCCCAGCCGCACGACCTTGTCGGCCGCCTCCTGTTCGTCTCGATATGCGGCGGCCACCAGCCGGCTCGGCACCGGCGTGGGGCCGTGGCCCATCAGCATGACCCGCTCCACCAGGTCATGCGGGCCCACGACACCGATCGTGAGGTCGGGTGTCACCGCTCCCGTCCGCGCGGCCGTCATCGGCGACCGCTCGTTTCCGGCCCAGACTCTTGGCGGGGGTCCTGCCCCGCCCATGCGTTCGCGCACGCTCCGCCCAACGGTTGACTCATGGCTTGTCGCCCCTGCCTTCTGACCCAGCACCGCAGTTCCCGTGCGATTCGTTCCTCAGTGGGCAGATCGGGTCAGGGCGACGAGGTGTGACGCCCAGACGCGAAATCGAATCAAGAGTGCGGCGAAAAAGTAACCTACGGGACCCCTTGGTCAGTAATTTGTCACCAATCGGCCAGTCTTGATCCTGCATCTTGGGTCGTCCGAAGTCGAAAAACAAGACCCGAAAACAACGCAAGGGGCCTCTCCTGGCGCCGATGCGCACTGGAGAGACCCCTGCGGTGTCCGATTGGTTTACGCCTTGGCCGAAAGCCGCCCGTCCCGACTCCCGGTCCGCCGGAAAGACGAGTGATCCGCTTGCGCGGCCCTGACTTCCCCTGACCCGGTGAATTTTTACCGAGTCAGAACGGCCGGATTCGGACGGTCGTCAGCCGATCACGGGCAGGCCCTCAGTCGGCCTCGCGGACGATGTCGGCGCCGAGCCGGGACAGCCGCTCGGCGGTGTGCGCGTGCCCGCGGTCGAGGTAGTAGGCGGAGGTGATGGTGGTCTCGCCCTCGGCGGCGAGCCCGGCCAGCACCAGCGCGCTGCCGCAGCGCAGGTCGTGCGCCTCGACCACGGCGCCGCGCAGCCGGTTCGGCCCGTTCACCTTGGCGCGGTTGCCGTCGACGTCGATGTCGGCGCCCATCTTGCCGAGCTCGTCGGCGAGCTTGAACCGCCCGTCGAAGATCCGCTCGTAGATGTAGGACGGCCCGTCGGCCAGGCAGGACAGCGCCATGATCGGCGACTGGAGGTCGGTGGCGAAGCCCGGGTACTCGTCGGTGATCACGTTGATCGGGCGGAGCGCCCGGTCGCGCCGCACCTGGAGCACCGCGCCCTGCTGGTGGAACTCCAGCCCCATCTGCTCGAGCTTGTCGGCGGCCACGCCGAGGTGCTCCAGGGTGGCGCCGACGAGGTTGAGGTCGCCGCCGGTGATCGCGGCGGCCATCACGAACACGCCCGCGTCGATCCGGTCGGGCATCACGGTGTGCTCGACCGCGGTGAGCTCCTTGACGCCCTCGACGGTGACGAACCCGGTGCCGCCGCCGCTGATCCGGGCGCCCATCGCCTGGAGGAAGGCGATGTTGTCCAGCACCTCGGGCTCGAGCGCCGCGTTCTTGATCAGCGTGGTGCCGTGCGCCATCGCGGCGGCCATGATCAGGTTCTCGGTGCCGGTGTGCGAAGGGGTGTCGCAGTAGAGCGTGCCGCCGCGCAGGTTGCCGGCCTTGATGTGGATGATGCCGTCGCCGTTGTCGGCCACCTGCTCGGTGACCGTGGCGCCCATCCGCTTGAAGCCGTTGTAGTGGAAGTCGAGGTTGCGGCTGCCGAGGTTGCAGCCGCCGACGCCCTCGATGACCGCCTCGCCGAGCCGGTGCAGCAGCGCCGGCACGAACAGGAACGAGCCTCGGAACCGGGCGGCGATGTCGGCCGGCAGCACCGGGCTGTTTAGCGTGGACGCGTCGATGACCAGCGTGCGCTCGTTCTCGTGCAGCTCGGCCTTGGCCCCGATGGCCTGGGCGAGCTCGACCGCCCGCCGGACGTCCTCGATGATCGGGACGTTGCGCAGGACGGTGCGGCCCTTGGCCGCCATCAGCGAGGCGCCGATCATCGGCAGGACCGCGTTCTTGGCGCCCTGGATGAATACGGTGCCGTGCAGTCGCCGGCCTCCGCGCACGCGGTAGCGAACCTCGTGGCCCATGCTCATGCCGCCTTACTCCTTAGCTGCGGGTATACGGTGCGTACCGGATCAAGTGGGGCTGCCTGGTCCGCCCGTTCGACCGGAACGGCGGATCACGAGGGCGGATCACGAGGGCTGAGCGCGCCGAACGGTGTCCCCCTAGGCGCCGACGTGATCCCAGTAAACCACCGAGGCGGGAGTGTGGTGTCCGGCGCGCGGGCCGTGGCGCGCCTCCGGATCGCCCGGTCCGGACGGGCCGGGGGCCATTTCCGACATAGGGCCAGGCGGTGGGGTCTAGGGTGATCGACCATGGACGAATCGCCCGGCTGGGAGGCCATCGACGCGGCGCTCCGGCGCATCTACGGCGACCAGGAGCCGGCGCACTACGGCACGCTGCTCAGGTGGTCGCTCGGCGGCCCGGACCCGCTGGACGGCATCAGCGCCTACCCGCGCACCGAGCCGGTGCCGCACTGGCACTTCGTCTCCTACGGCATGACCGAGCTGTACAGCAAGGAGTCCGACGACCTCCAGGAGTCGGGCTGGGGCTTCGAGTTCACGTTCCGGCTGGTCCGCGACCCCGCCGAGACGACGCCCCCGGCCTGGGCGCTGAGCTTCCTCCAGAACCTGGCCCGGTACGTCTACAACTCCGGCAACTGGTTCGAGCCCGGCCACCACATGAACGTGAACGGGCCGATCGCCTCCGAGCGGGACGACTCCGAGATCCGCGCCATCGGCTTCGTCCCCGACCCCGAGCTCGGCGGGATCTCCACCCCGCACGGACGGGTCGAGTTCCTCCAGATCGTCGGGCTGGCCGCCGAGGAGTACGAGGCGCTGCAACGGTGGAACGCGGTCGCCCTGATGGAGCTGCTGGCCCCCCGGATGCCGCTCTACACCACCGACCTCGACCGGCGTTCGCTGCTCGGCGACCCCCAGGTGGCCGCCGCCGTCCAGGCGGGCATCGAGCGCGACGGCTCCACCAGCGGCACGCTGTACGTCAACAAGGCCCACTGGGAGCGGGACGGCGCGACCACGACCCTCCGGATCGGTGCCCTCCAGGCCGCCTCGGTCGGCCAGACGCTGCGCGGGCGGCTGCCGTTCGGCCGTGCCCTGGTCCTCCAGACCGACGACACCAGGCTCCGCTTCCACCCGTCCGACGCCCCGGTCATCGAGCAGCCGGACGCGGCGGCGCTGTCGGTCGGCGTTCCGGCCGAAGCGCTCGACGAGCTGGTCGCCGCGCTGGTCCCGCGGGCCTCGGTCACGCCGCTCGCCGCGATGCCCGGCGTGGTCGTCGAGATCGTGCCGACCGCCATGCTCGACCGCTACGGCGAGGAGACCGGCGAGGTCGTCGGCTGATCGGGCCCGTCCGCCGGTTCCAGGACCTCCACCGGGTCGCCGACGGTGAGGACGCCCGGCTCGCGGACGACCGCGTTCTGGCCGAACGCGATGCCGCGCCGGACGCCGCGGTAGGTGGCCAGGGTGCGCAGCGGCTCGCGGCCCCGCTCGCCGGTGGCCTGGTCGGTCGTGATGATCACGCAGCGGGTGCACGGTTTGACCAGCTCGACCACCGCCGGCCCGACCCGCAGCAGCCGCGCCGCGTCCTCGCCGAACGCGCCGAGCCCCTCGACGACGAGGCTGGGCCGGAACCGGTCCATCGGCAGCGGCGTGTCCAGCCGCCCGTTGAGGTCGTCCAGGGACTCGGCGGAGAGCACCAGCAGCGGGTAGCCGTCGGCGAACATCACCTCGCCGCCGCCGCGCGAGGTCGGCCGGTGCCCGGTGAAGCGCACCAGCCGGCACTCGGCGCCGAGCAGCGCCGCGAACCAGCGGGCGGCGGCGTCGCCCTGGTCGACGCCCTGGCAGGACGTCCTCTGGACGGTCACGTCGAGCACCGGACCGTCGTCCACCGGCTTGTGGACGAGCGTGGCGGCGCCCGGCGCGGCGACGGTGAGGACCACGCCGTCGTACACCGGGCGCAGCAGCGCCATCCGGGGGTGGTCGCGCTGGGACAGGAAACGTCCCTCAGGGGCGACGAGCATGAACTCGCGGTCGTGCCGCAGCCCGCTGAAGGCCAGCTCGGCGGTGTGCAGCGCGGTGCCGCCCCCGCTCTTGAGCGGGTAGGCGTTCAGCTCGGTCAGCCTCGCGGCCAACGGACCCTCCCGGCGGTCAGGTGAGTGAGGCCAGCCGGACGAACATCGAGTCGAGCCGCTCGACGAACCGCTCGGGCCGGCACACCTCGTCGAGCCGCGCCTCGTCGAGCGCCAGCCCCGCCTCGGCCGCGTGCGTGCGCAGCGTCTCGCGGAAGGGGACGCCGGTCTCCCAGGTCGCCATCGCGGCCTTCTGGATCAGCGGGTACGCCTCGTCGTCGCGGGACATCCCGCCCTCGACCAGCTCCAGCAGCACGGTGGAGGTGTAGATCAGCCCGCCGGTCGACTCCAGGTTGGCGAGCATCCGGTCGCCGTCCACGACCAGCCCGGACATCAGCCGGTCGGTCAGGCTCAGCATGTAGTCGAGCGCGATCGAGGCGTCCGGCAGCGCGATCCGCTCGGTCGAGGAGTGCGAGATGTCGCGCTCGTGCCAGAGCGGGATGCCCTCCATCACCGGGACGATCTGCGCCCGCACGATCCGCGCCATCCCGGCCAGCCGCTCGGAGATGATCGGGTTCTTCTTGTGCGGCATCGCCGACGAGCCCTTCTGGCCCTTGCCGAACGGCTCCCACAGCTCGCGCACCTCGGTGCGCTGCCCGTGCCGGACCTCCAGCGCGATCGCCTCGCACACCGTGGCCATGATCGCCAGGCTGGATGCCCACTCGCTGATCCCGTCGCGCAGCACCACCTGCGTGGACACCTCGGCGCACTCCAGCCCGAGCCGGCGCGCGACGTGCCGCTCGATCTCGGGGTCGATGTTGGAGTAGGTGCCGACCGCGCCGGAGATCGCCATCACGCCGACCGCCTCGCGGGCCCGCCGCAGCCGGTCGCGGGACCGGGCCATGGCGAACGCGAAGTCGGCCACCCGGTGCCCCCACACGTCGGGCTCGCCGTGGATGCCGTGGGTGCGGCCGACGCGCAGGGTGGCGCGGTGCTCGTCGGCGTGGTCGCGCAGCGTCCCGACCAGCGTGTCGGCCTTGGCCAGCAGCAGGTCGGTCGCCTCGACCAGCTGGAGCGCCAGGGCGGTGTCGAGCAGGTCGGACGAGGTCATGCCGAAGTGCACGAACCGGGCCGCCTCGCGCGGCTCGGTGTTGTCGGCCCAGGCCGACAGGAACGCGATCACGTCGTGCTGGGTGACCGCCTCGATCTCGTGCACGGCCTCCGGGGTCGGCGGCGGGGCCTTGCGCACCGGCTCCACCACCTCCGCCGGGATCGTGCCGGCCTCGGCGTGGGCTTCGACCACGAGGGTCTCCACCTGGCACCACAGCTCGTACTTGTGCGCGTCACTCCAGACGCGGCCCATCTCCGGAAGGGTGTAGCGCTCAATCACACCGCTGATTGTCCCAGGTCGCGCCCGTTGACGCGTCGGCGACCCGGGTACTGCCTAGAGCGCGATGTCGGAACGGTGGTGCGAGCCGCGCAGGGTGATGTGCGCGACGGCCTCGTAGGCAGCGGCGCGGGCGGTCGCGAGGTCGGGCCCGCCGCCGACGACGCTGAGCACCCGGCCGCCGTTCGCCACCGGCCGGCCATCGGCGTCCAGGGCCGTGCCGGCGTGCAGCACGTACGCTCCGGGGACCTGAGCCGCCTCGTCGAGCCCGCCGATCGCGTCGCCCTTCACCGGTGCGGCCGGGTAGCCCTCCGCGGCGACCACGACCGTCACGGCCGCGCCCGGGTGCCACTCGGGCCGGAAGGCCGGGTCGAGCCCGCCGATCGCGCACGCCTGGAGCAGCCCGGCGAGCGGGGTGGCGAGGCGGTCGAGGACGACCTGGGTCTCGGGGTCGCCGAACCGGGCGTTGAACTCCACCACGCGGACGCCCTTGGACGTCAGGGCGAGCCCGGCGTACAGGACCCCCACGTACGGGGTGCCGCGGCGGCGCAGCTCGTCGAGGGTGGGCTGGACGACGGTCGCCATCACCTCGTCGACGAGGCCGTCCGGCGCCCACGGCAGCGGCGTGTAGGCGCCCATCCCGCCGGTGTTGGGGCCCGCGTCGCCGTCGTGGGCGCGCTTGAAGTCCTGGGCGGGCAGCAGCGGGATCGCGTGCACCCCGTCGCAGAGCGCGAACAGGGAGACCTCGGGGCCGTCCAGGAACTCCTCGATGACCACTCGGTCACATTCGGCTGCGTGCGCGGCGGCGGCGTCCCGGTCGCCCGTGACCACCACGCCCTTGCCGGCCGCGAGCCCGTCGTCCTTCACCACGTACGGGGGGCCGAACTCGGCCAGCGCCGCGCCGGCCTCGGCGGCGGAGTCGCAGACCCGGGCGGCGGCGGTCGGCACCCCGGCCGCCGCCATGATCTCCTTGGCGAACGCCTTGGAGCCCTCGATCCGGGCGGCGTCCCGGTCGGGGCCGAAGCAGGGGATCCCGGCCGTGCGCAGCGCGTCGCCGACCCCCGCGACCAGCACCGCCTCCGGGCCGACCACGACCAGCTCGATCGCGAGCCGCTCGGCCAGCTCGGTCACCGCGACCGGATCGGTCGGATCGAGCTGGTGGTTGTCGGCGATCCCCGCGGTGCCGGGATTGCCCGGCGCGCAGTGCAGGGCGGTGACGGCGGGGTCGCGATGCAGGGCGCGGGCGAGCGCATGCTCGCGGCCGCCCGAGCCAAGGAGGAGTACTCGCACGTCGAGCGAGCTTACTGGGCATATCGGCCTGGTGCCCGCGCGTTGTGCAGGAGACGGGCCGTCGTCCCGGGATGGCGTCGGCCTCGGACGCGCCTCCAGCCCTTGCGGCGTCGCGGTGTAGGCCGGATCACATTCGCCGGAGGGCAACCTGGGCGATGTCCGCGGCGTCTTAATTGTCGGCTGGTAAGCTTCACGACTTGTGGCCTGACGTCCAGCCGCGAAAGGAGGTGGTCGGGATGAGTCCTGGTGATACTTGCAGTTCGCCGGAGAACCCTCACAGTCCGAACGTGACTGCACAACCGTCCGCCTCTGCACGGCGTCCGGCCATGGCTCCCGCGCGCTCCCTTCGCTGACAGGCAGGGTTGAGCGCGCGCTGAGCGCGTGTGGCCGGCGGGTTAGGAGCACCGCATGGCCATGACACGAGTCCGCCCCGGTCGCGCGACGATGTCGCTGTTCAAGACGCGCGGACGCCCCCACAGCGTGCCCTCCCAGGTGCGCCGCCGCGATTCGGCCGTCATCGACTGGGCCGCCTACATCGACGGCCACCGCGTCTGTACCGGCACCGTCGACGACGCCGTCCGGCTGATCCGGGACGGGCGGCTCACCCCGAACGGCGACAGCGCCGGATTCGTCTGGGTCGGTCTGCACGAGCCATCGGCGACCGAGCTCGCCGAGCTGGCCGAGGTGTTCGGGCTGCACCCGCTCGCGGTGGAGGACGCCATCCACGCGCACCAGCGGCCCAAGCTGGAGCGCTACGACGACGTGCAGTTCTTCGTGATGAAGACCGTCGGCTACGTGCCCGACGGGCCGGACGGCGCCGAGGTCGTCGAGACCGGCGAGATCATGGTGTTCTGCGGCACCGACTTCGTCGTCACGGTCCGGCACGGCCCGCACGGCGAGCTCGGCTCCGTCCGCGAGCGGCTGGAGGGCGACGCCGGACGGCTCGCCCTCGGCCCGGCCGCGGTGGTGCACGCGGTCGCCGACCGGGTCGTCGACGGGTACGTCTGCGTCGCCGACGCCGTCCAGGACGACATCGACGAGGTCGAGGAGGCGGTGTTCTCGCCCGAGCGCACCGACGAGTCGCGCCGCATCTACCAGCTCAAGCGCGAGGTGATCCAGCTCAAGCGGGCGGTCGGGCCGCTGGCCGGGCCGCTGCGCAACCTGACCGGCCGGCGGTTCGTGCCGACCGAGATCAAGGAGTACCTGCGCGACGTCGAGGACCACCTGACCCGGGTCCGCGAGCAGGTGGAGTCCTACGACGAGCTGCTCAACCCGATCCTCCAGGCGAACATGACCCAGGTGACGGTCGCCGACAACCAGGACATGCGCAAGATCTCCGCCTGGGGCGCGATCTTCATGGTGCCGACCGCGATCGCCGGGATCTACGGGATGAACTTCGACTTCATGCCCGAGACCAAGTGGCAGTTCGGCTACCCGATGATCCTCGGGGTCATCGCGATCGCCTGCCTGTCGCTGTACCGCGGGTTCCGCCGCAACGGCTGGCTCTGAGCCGGCAGCGGCAGCCCGTGCGCGGCGAGGACGCCGCGCAGCCGGTCCGGGTGGTCGGTCACGATCGCGTCCACCCCGTACCCGATGAACCGGGCCATCTCCGCGGGCTCGTTCACCGTCCACACCGCGACCGGCAGGGAGAGCCGGTCGGCCGCCGCCACCAGCTCCGGCGTGACCAGGCGGTGCTCGGGCGACAGCGCGGTGGCGCCGATCTCCAGCGCCGAGCCGACCGGGTCGCCGGGGCCGCGGCCGGCGAGCCAGCGCGTCCCGGGCACCAGGGTCTTGCGCTCGATCAGCGCGACCCGCCCGAACGCCGGGTCGTACCGGCGGGCCTCGACCAGCACCCGCCAGTCGAAGGCGAGCAGCCGGCTCCGCCGGGTCAGCCCGCGCGCCGCCAGGACGTCCGCGACCGCGGCGGTGAACCGGGCCACCTCCGCGTCCGGCCAGTCCGGGTCGGTCTTCAGCTCGACCGCGAGACGCACCCCGTCCGCGGCGCCGATGAGCGCGCACGCCTCGTCCAGCGTCGGCACCGGCGTGCCCGGCACCGGTAGCTGGGTGAACACGAACGGGTCGCCCGCGGTGGCCGGCCTGCGGATCCCGGCGTCCACCGTTCTGAGCTGCTCGAGCGTCAGCTCGCGCACGGCCCTGCCGACGTACGGATACGCCGGGTCGCCCGGACGGACCGGGCCCGTGTCGGCGAGGTTCACCGGCGACAGCACCTGATCGTGGTTGAGCACGACCACGCCGTCGGCGGTCAGCCCGGCGTCGAGCTCGATCGCGTCCACCCCGAGCTCCAGCGCGTGCGCGAAGCCGGGCAGGGTGTTCTCTGGACGGAGCCCCCGGGCGCCCCGATGACCGTGCAGTTCGACGGCCGCCCCCCTGGATTTCACGCAGGCACGCTACCGCCGGCGACCGGATGCTCAGGGGCGGACGGGCGAGAAAACGCCGAACGCGCCCGGGAGCCGTCCGGGCGCGTTCGGCAGGTGACCATGCGGTAGCAGGGTCGGATCGGGGCCGCGCGAGCGCGGCGGGGTCAGATCAGCGGTCGCAGCGACAGGGTCTGGTCGCGGCCGGGGCCCACCCCGATGGCGGAGATCTGCGCGCCCGCCAGGTCTTCCAGCGCCCGGACGTAGGCCTGCGCGTTGGCGGGCAGGTCGTCGAACGTCTTGGCCTGGGTGATGTCCTCCTGCCAGCCGTCGAAGTACTCCAGGACGGGCTTGGCGTGGTGGAACTCGGTCTGCGTGGTGGGCATCTCGTCGTGCCGGACGCCGTCGATCTCGTAGCCGACGCACACCGGCACCCGCTCCAGGCCGGACAGCACGTCGAGCTTGGTGAGGAAGTAGTCGGTGACCCCGTTGACCCGGGTGGCGTAGCGGGCGATCACCGCGTCGAACCAGCCGCAGCGGCGGTCGCGGCCGGTGGTCACGCCGTACTCGCCGCCGGTGGTGCGCAGGAACTCGCCCCACTCGTCGAGCAGCTCGGTCGGGAACGGCCCCGACCCGACCCGGGTGGTGTAGGCCTTGAGGATGCCGATCACCCGGTTGATCCGGGTGGGCCCGACGCCGGAGCCCGCGCACGCGCCGCCCGAGGTCGGGCTGGACGAGGTGACGAACGGGTAGGTGCCGTGGTCGATGTCGAGCAGCGTGCCCTGCGCGCCCTCCAGCAGGACGACCTTGTCGTCCTCCAGGGCCTTGTTGAGCACGAGCGCGGTGTCGGCCACGTACGGCTTGAGCCGCTCGCCGTAGGCGAGGTACTCCTGCACGATCGGGCCGGTCTCGATGCGACGCCGGTTGTAGACCTTGCTGAGCACCTGGTTCTTCTCGCGCAGCGACAGGTCGATCTTCTGCGTGAGGATGCTCGGGTCGAACAGGTCCTGCACCCGGACGCCCATCCGGTTGATCTTGTCGGCGTAGGCCGGGCCGATGCCGCGCCCGGTGGTGCCGATCCGGGCCTTGCCCAGGTACCGCTCGGTCACCTTGTCGAGGGCCCGGTGGTGCGGCATGATCAAATGCGCGTTGCCCGAGATCAGCAGGCGCTCGCAGCCGATCCCGCGCGCCTTGAGCCCGTCGATCTCCGCCAGCAGCACGCCGGGGTCGATCACCACGCCGTTGCCGATCACCGGCACCACGTCGGGGGACAGCACCCCCGAGGGCAGCAGGTGCAGCGCGTAGCTCTTGTCGCCGATGACCACGGTGTGCCCGGCGTTGTTGCCACCTTGATAGCGGACGACGTAATCGACGTCCCCGCCGAGCAGGTCGGTGGCCTTGCCCTTGCCCTCATCTCCCCATTGGGCTCCGACAAGAACGATGGCAGGCATGCCACTTTCCCTTCCCACGACGAAGGCCCCGTGTGCCGCGCGGGGCCTTCGGGTGGTCTCCCCCAGAAGAATCCGCAAGCGCGAAGGGGCCTCTTGCGATCAAATCGTACCTGGCCACGGGCACTGAAGAAACCGCGCGTCGCGGGGAGGGGGGTGGATCAGGCGGCGAGGGCGTCGGCTGCGGCGGGGCTGCTGTCGCGCAGGAACGTCTTGCAGCGCTCGGCCTCCCCGTCCTCCCCGATCGCCGCCGCGGCCCGTCCGAGGGCGTTCAGGGCGCGCAGGAAGCCGCGGTTGGCCTCGTGCTCCCAGGGGATCGGGCCGTGGCCCTTCCAGCCCGCCCGGCGGAGCTGGTCGAGCCCGCGGTGGTAGCCGGTGCGCGCGTAGGCGTAGGACTCGATGACGGCGCCGGCCGCGAAGGCGCGATCGGCCAGCGCGGCCCAGGCGGCGGGGTGCTCGGGGTGGCGCGCGGCCACCTCGACCGGGTCGACACCGCCCTCGAGCGCCTCGCGGGCCGGGGCGTTGTCCGGGAGTTCGGTCGGGAGCGGGCCGCCGAGCAGGTTCTGGGTCATGCGGGTCATCGTAAGTCGGGTCGGGGAGTGCCTTTCAACCTGGGCCCGGGCGACGGGTCAGGCGCCGGGGCCGGGGCGCGGCTCCACGTCGGACGGTTCGAGCCGCGCGCCGCAGGAGGCGCAGGTCAGCCGTTCGCCCATCGCGCCGCCGCAGCCGCGATGGACGATCACCGCCGGCGGGCCGTCCGGTGCGTAGTGGCGGTCGCCCCAGTGCAGCAGCGTCATGATCGTCGGCCAGAGCTCGACGCCCTTGCGGGTCAGCCGGTACTCGTACCGCTCGGGCCGTTCCTGGTACGGGACGCGGCGGAGGACCCCCTCGTCGCACAGTCGGCCCAGCCGGTCGGCCAGCACGTTGCGGGCGACGCCGAGCGCGTCCTGGAAGTCGTCGAAGCGCCGCACGCCCTCGAAGGCGCTGCGGATCACCAGCATGGTCCAGCGGTCGCCGACGACTTCGAGCGAGCGGGCGACCGAGCAGTTCTGCGATGCGTAGGTGCGGGGCAACGCCACGATCCCGACACTACCCCGGTTGCATCAAACAACGCATTAGCGGACGAAATGGGGCCCGGAGCGTCGTCGCCCCGGGCCCCGTCCGCAGGTCGGGCGGACCGCCGTCCGCCGGACCCGTCGATCGCTACTTGATCCGCTTGCCGGCCGAGGCGAGGTTCTCGGCGGCCTGGACGATGCGCGCGGCCATCGCGGTCTCGGCCGCCTTGCCGTAGGAGCGCGGGTCGTACTGCTTCTTGTTGCCGACCTCGCCGTCGATCTTCAGCACCCCGTCGTAGTTGCGGAGCATGTGGTCGGCGATCGGCCGGGTGAAGGCGTACTGGGTGTCGGTGTCGATGTTCATCTTGATCACGCCGTAGTCGACCGCCTCGGCGATCTCCTCGGGGGTGGAGCCCGAACCGCCGTGGAAGACCAGGTCGAACGGGCGGTCCTTGCCGTACTCGGCGCCGACCGCGTCCTGGATCTCCTTGAGCACCGCGGGACGCAGCTTCACCGCGCCCGGCTTGTAGACGCCGTGCACGTTGCCGAAGGTCGCCGCCAGGATGTAGCGGCCCTTCTCGCCCACCCCGACGGCCGCGGCGGTGGCCAGCGCGTCGCCCGGGGTCGTGTACAGCTTCTCGTTGATCTCGTGGGCGACGCCGTCCTCCTCGCCGCCGACGACGCCGATCTCCATCTCCATGATGATCCGGGCCTTGGCGCACTCCTCCAGCAGCTCGGCGGCGATCTCCAGGTTCTCGTCCAGCGGGACCGCCGACCCGTCCCACATGTGCGACTGGAACAGCGGCTCCTCGCCGCGCGCCACCCGCTCCTGCGAGATCTTGATCAGCGGGCGGATGAACCCGTCGAGCTTGTCCTTGGGGCAGTGGTCGGTGTGCAGCGCGATGTTGACGGGGTGGTGGGCCGCCACCACCCGGGCGTACTCGGCCAGCGCGGTCGAGCCGACCACCATGTCCTTCACGGTGGAGCCGGACAGGTACTCCGCGCCGCCGGTGGACACCTGGACGATCCCGTCGCTCTCCGCCTCCGCGAAGCCGCGCAGCGCCGCGTTGAGCGTCTGGCTGGACGTCACGTTGATGGCGGGGTAGGCGAAACCTTCCCGCTTGGCACGGTCGAGCATCTCCGCGTAGACCTCAGGGGTCGCGATGGGCATGGTCGATCCTTTCGTACGCAGTGGTGCCGCCGGGCGTCCGACCGGGCGGGTGCGCCCGCACGCCCGCACCGCAGGTCAGGGCCTTGGCGCGAGGTCCGGGCATGGCATGCCGTCCACGGTCAGTATCCCTTGAAGCCCGCCCTCCGCGCAGGGGGACCCACACCGGCCGGTAGCGCCGGTTTTCGGAGCGGGCCGGAGGCGCGGGCCCAGGTGGGCAACCGCTTTGCTCGGAAACGCGGTGCCGGGCCGGGTACGCTCGCATTGTGGATCTCACGCTCATCACCCTGGACATCACCGAGTGGCTGCACCCCACCGCTTGGTTGCAGCTCTTCGGCACCTTCGCGGTGATCGGCGTCATCGCGATCATCTTCGCGGAGACCGGACTCCTCTTCGGGTGCATCCTGCCAGGTGACTCGTTGCTGTTCACGGCGGGGATCCTCACCGCGGTCAACACGGTCAACGGCCAGGAGTTCCAGTCGCTCGACCTGACGACGCTGCTGATCGGCGGGCCGGTCGCGGCGATCGCCGGCGCCCAGCTCGGGCACTGGCTCGGCGCCCGCTTCGGACGCAAGCTCTTCGACCGCCCCGATTCCAAGATCTTCCGGCAGGAGTGGGTGGAGAAGGCCGAGTACTACTTCAACCGCTTCGGCCCGGCCCGCGCGGTCGTGCTGGCCCGCTTCATCCCGATCGTGCGGACCTTCCTCAACCCGCTCGCCGGCATGCTCGGCATGGACGGCCGCAAGTTCTTCATCTGGAACGTGGTCGGCGGCGTGATCTGGACCGACGCCCTGTTCCTGCTCGGCAACCAGCTCGGCACCAGGGTGCCCAACATCGAGGCCTACATCCTCCCCGGCGTCGTGGTGATCTTGATCCTGTCGCTGATCCCGATCATCATCGAGATGCTCAAGGGGCGCGGGAAGCCGGGCAACGGAACGAAGAAGAATGACGCTGAAGAGTCACGTCCGTCGCTCAGTGGTGACAGTTATCGCTAACCTCCCCATGTGGGACGTCATCGGTCGGACCCTCGTGGTCTCGCGCGCATACTGATCGCGGCATTGGCCGTGGTACTCGCCTTAGCGCTGCTCGTCGTGGGCGGAATGGCGCTGGTGAACGCGCTGACCTCCGAACCCGACCAGCCGCCGGGCCCCGCAGGGGCCGCCCCGTCGGACAGTGCTGACACCGCGAACCGGTCAAGCAGCCCGTCGGCGAGGCGCTCCGCCGCGCCCGCGGCGTCGGCGACACCCCTGCTGATCAAGGTGATCGGACCCGCGACCAGCGTGTTCGTGCGGAGCTCCGACACCAACGAGGTGGTGCTGCCCCAGACCGTTCTCGCCGTCGGCGAGACCCGCCGCTTCGACCATGCCCCCCTCGACATGGTCGCAGGCAACGGGAGCTCGCTGCAGGTCACCATCTACGGGAAGCTCCAGACGCCCAAGCCCGCCGGGCGGAGCACCTGGACCGTCAGGGAGCGCTGACCCCGTCCGCTTGGGCCGGCCCGGGCCGGCCCGGGCCGTGCCGGATCAGGTGACGTCGAGGTCGGCGACGTCGTAGGGGTGCCGGTACTCCAGGCCCTCCGCGGCGATCCGCTCGGCGGCGCCCCGCTCCAGGATGGTGGCGACCGCGACGACCTCGGCGCCCGCGGCGCGCAGCGCCTCCACCGCGGTCAGCACCGAGCCGCCGGTGGTCGAGGTGTCCTCCACCGCGAGCACCCGCCGTCCCGCCACGTCCGGCCCCTCGATGCGGCGTTGCAGGCCGTGCGTCTTGTCGGCCTTGCGCACCACGAACGCGTCCAGCCGCTGCCCGCGCGCCGCGGCGGCGTGCAGCATCGCGGTCGCGACGGGGTCGGCGCCCAGGGTCAGCCCGCCGACGGCCTCGTAGTCCAGGCCCAGGGTCTCGTCCAGCATCACGCGCCCGACCAGCGGCGCCACCGCGCCGTCCAGGGTCACCCGGCGCAGGTCGACGTACCAGGACGCGCGCTTGCCCGACGACAGCACGAAGTCGCCGTGCACGACGGCCTTGGTCTTGATCTCGTTCAGCAGGTCTTCACGATCGCTCACACCGGAAGCCTATTCACCCGCCGCCGCCGCCGCGCCGCCCGGTCCCGCGCCGTGTACGGTGGCCCGGGAGAACGGGGTAGGGAGGTGGCCGAGTGACACCCGGGACGCTCGTCCTGCTGCACGGTCCGCACGCCACCGCCGCGGCCTGGGGCGACCTGCCCGAGCTGCTCCGCTCGTACGGGCTCGACGTGATCGCCCCGGATGTCCCGGACGGCGAGGGGGCGCGCTTCGTCGCCCGCGCCTCGCTGACCATCGCCGCCACCGATCCGGTGCCGCCCCTGGTGCTCGTCGGGCTCGGCTCGGCCGGGCCGCTGCTGCCCGCCGTGTCGGCCGCGCAGCGGGCGGCGCACCGCAAGGTCGGCGGCTACGTCTTCGTCGACGCCGATCTGCCCCGGCTCCGCCGGCAGCACGAACACGACCATGATCACGACGGTGCCGGGGCCGGCGTGCCGATGCCGGCCGACTGGCCCGAGGCGCCCTGCGGCTACCTGCGCACCGACGCCGACCGCACCGCCGGCCCGCCCGATCGCGAGCGGACGCTTCGCGAGGCGCGGCTCCGCGGCTGGACCGTCGTGCAGCACCGGCTCCCGGTGGCCGTCGCGCAGGCTCTCAGCGAGCTCATCGCGACCCTCTGACGTCCGGGTGCCCCCGGGTCGCCGCCAGGTGTCCGGGGCGTCGCACCGGCCCCCTCAGCCCCGTCGGCCACGAGACCGGGGCGGGTGTGGGACGCTCAGGCGTTCTTGAGGAGGTCGTCGAGGAGGGCGTCGTAGTCGTCCTCGCCGCGACCGAGGTCGATGCGGGCGCGGTAGCGCAGCCGGAGCAGGGCTTCGAGGCTGTCCTCCGCCAGGGCCACGTCGTCGGGTCCCGGGGTCAGCGAACCGTCGCCCGGGCCGCTGCTCACACCGGTGCCCACGGCGCGGTCGCGCAGCGCGAGCACGACGTCGGCGCCGTTGGTGGCCCAGTCGTGCGCGCCCGCGATGTCGCCCTGGGCGTAGAGCACCTCGGCGACCGTCCGGTAGACCTCGGGGTCGCGCGGTTTGTCGGCGCGGATCTGCTCGACGAGCGTGCGCGCCTCGTCGGCGCGGTCGAGCTCGAACAACGCGTCGGCCAGGTAGGCGCGCGCGTCGCCGTAGGTCTCGCCGCCGTCGTCCAGCGCCTTGCGATACAGCTCGGCCGCCCTGGTGTGGTCACCGGCGTGCTGCCACTGCTCGCCCGCTCGCAGCAGCACGTTGGCGCGCGACACCCCGCCGGATACCGCCTCGGCCAGCTCGGAGAGCCGTTGGGCCGCCGAGATGTGATCGCCGGTGCGCAGGGTGTCGAACTCCAGGTCGTCGAGATCGTCTTCCGTCACATGCGTCACGCTTCAACGCTACCCGCCGTTCGACGGCCGAAGCGGGCGAATCGAGGATGATCGTGAATTAGTTACGCGTTCGGGGCCGGAGGTCTCCGCATTCACCTGCGAGAACGTTCGAGCGCGTCCCAGAAGCCACGGCGGAGCGCGTGCCGTACCTCGTCGTGCAGAAGGAAGTCGATCGGCAGAGAAGAACCCTGAAGGAGCCGGGCCTCCAGGTCCGAGGGCATGCGCGGCTTGCGGGCCAGCACGGCCTCCAGCCACAGGGCGGGCGCGTCGCGGGCGACGGACTCGCCGAATTCCTCGCCTTCCTGATGCGCCGACTTCACCGCGTCCGACAGCGTCGGCGTGCTCTGCTGCACCGGAAGCGGAGAGATCTGCTGCGGCCCGGTGTAGGGACCGTGTGGCGGGGAGGGGGCCGCCTGGGCCGGGACCGACGGGATGTACTGAGGGCCGGTGGTCTGCTGGGGCGGAGGCGACGGGATGTACTGAGGGCCGGTGGACTGCTGCGGCGGAGGCGACGGGATGTACTGAGGCCCGGTGGACTGTGGTGGTGGTGGCGGGGGGTGCGGCGGTGCGGCGGCATGTGCGCCGGTCGGCGCCGCGTGCAGCGGTGCGGGCGGGGCGATCGGCTGGGGAGGCGGCTGCGTGGGCTGGGCCGGCGGGACGCTCGGGCCGGTGGCGAGTGGTGAACCGCGCCCCGAGCCCCCCATCGAGCCGAACCCGGACCCGTAGTCGGAACCCGATCCGAAGTCGGAACCCGACCCGTAGTCGGCTCCGCTGCCCGCCCCGGCCCCGGCCTTGGGGGCGGAACCGGAACCGGAACCGGCGCCGTAGTCGGGGCTCGGGTTGTACTCGGGGATCGAGCCGTAGTCGGGACCGGTGCCGGCGCTGATCGGCGCGGGCGGCGCGCTCGGTATGGACGGCGTGATGGTCGCGGGCGGCGGGGTGATCGGGGACGACGGCGGCGGGCCGTTGTGCGAGGCCGCCTGCAACTGCCCGATCGCGCTCCCGCTGCCGTTCCCGTGCCCGTTGGACAGGGGGCTCGGCACGAGGGCGGAGGCGCTGGAGGCGCTCTCGACCCCGGAGAGCAGGTTGACGTAGGGGCGCAGGTGGCTGGAGCCGATCTCGATGAGGTCGTCGCACTCCTGGCGCAGCGAGCGCGCGATCGTCCAGTTGCCGTCGACGGCGACGTGCACGACCGTCACGCGCACCCCGAGGTCCTGGGCGTCGACGACGACCTGGGAGAGGTCCTCGTCGCCGCTCACCACCACCGCGTCGGCGAGCGCGCCGTTGCGGGCCAGCGTCATCAGGTCGCGGTGGATGTCGGTGTCGACGCCCTCGCGGCGGCCGGGGCGGACGCGGCCGAGCCGCAGCTTGAGGCCGGGCAGGTCGGCCAGCGCCTCGTGCTCGGGCGAGCGGCGGCCCTCGACGGTCGCCTCGTACCAATAGCAGCGCAGCAGCGGCATACCGGTGCGTTCACGGGCCAGGTTGCCCAGGAGTTGGAGCATCCCGCCGAAGTCCCAGGAGACGGTCTCGCGATGACGGGTGCCGTGCACCGCCATGGCGCCGTCGGACAGCAGGTAGCCGGCGTCTACGAACAGCGCGCAGCGATCCATGCGTCACCGCCTTTCCTCAACACGGGGCCTCACCACATGCCCGGTCCACGGTCAGGGTGACGAGGGTGACCATCTTCGGCGGCCTGCCCTTCATTGCTGTCGGGGCCGTGGGCGGGCGAAAAGACCCCGGGCGTCCATAGCGTAGTGAAGCCCGTTTGCCCTGTAGGCCAATACGGCGATTCGCCACTCTTTCATGACCGCCGTCCGTCCGCGACTCCCGACTTCCGTTGCGACGACGATTTCCCGACAGGGCCCGTGACCGGCCGCCCGTCCTTGACTGCCGACCTCCGGTCCCGCGTCGGATCGCCCTGTGGCACGCCCGATCGGACGGTCCAGCACGGGCGTGACGGACGCGGCGGCACGGCACGGTAACGGCCCGCCGGGCGCGGGCAGCCGAAATTCCGGGTCCGGTGTGCGGGCCTTCAATCTCTCATGTTCGGGGCTCTTGCCGCGGCGGACGCTACCAGTCGTTCCGGACTGTCCATAATGCTTCTACATGATCTTTACGGGAACAGTCCAGTGCGCGGTTCGCCGCGTCCGGGGACCTGTCCGATGCCCCGCCCGAGGTCACGCCCGGGAAGCCGCCCGATGCCCCGCTCGGGAATCCGTCCGTGGTCGCGGCCCGGAATCCGCCCGATGCCCTGGACTGGAATCGGTCCGGTGCCGCGGCCGATGCCCTGCCCGTTCCCGTGCCCGGCGCTCTGCCCCGCGCCCGGCCCAACGACTGGTCCGGTGCTCGGCCCGGCGTCCGGGGTACGGCCCTTGCCGCGTCCGAGACCGCTGTTGCGGACGGCCTTCCCGACGATCTCGGGCTCGTCGGGGACCAGCGTCCCGAGGGTGTCGGGGCTCGCCGGCCGCCCCTGCGGCTCGGGGACCAGCGGCAGGGGCACGTTCGGCATCCACGGCGGGACGATCTGCGGCACTTCGGGGAGCGCCACCGGCGGCATTTCGGGGGAGAGCCAGGACGGCACCTCGGGGGCGGGCGCCGTCGGCGTGCGCGGCTTCGGCTTCTGCGGCACCGGCTTCTGCGGCACCGGCTTCGAGGCCGGCTTGTGCGCGGGCTGCGCCGGGGCCGGGGCCGGGGCCGGGACCGGGGCTGCGGGCTTCGATAGTGGCTTCTGGATCGGCGTGGCCGCGGGTGGTGGGGCGGGTTGCGCCGCTGGGGGCTGCGCCGCCGGGGGCTTCGGGCCTGGCTGCGAGGGCGGGTCGGCGGGTGCGGGACGGGCGATGGCCGGGGCCTTGTGCACCGGCCCGATCGGCTCGTTGCCGGAGACCAGCACCATCGCGAGTGCCGCAGCGAGGATGACCGTCGCCGCCATCCCGCCGCCGAGCGCCTGCTGCTGGCGCTTGGGCAGGTGCCGGAGCCACGTGATCACGCCCGCGGAGAGGCCGCCCTGGGCGGACCCCAGGTAGGCGGCGCTCGCGGATCCGAGGATGAGAGGGCCGAGCACCTCGCGCAGGCGCGAATTGATGTCGGCCAGCTCGAGGATGAGGCCCTTGCAGTCGGCGCAGTCGTCGAGGTGGTTCTCGACCGCGCGCGACTCGCGCTTGGCGAGCCCGCCGCGCACGTACGCACCGAGCTTCTCGCGCGTTTGTGCGCACCGTTCGTCCAGCTCGGCCGTCACCCTCCCGGCGGCCCCGGCCGCCGCGGCGCCCTCGGGGTGCGCAGCAGCGGACGGCTCGGCGAGGTGCATCTGGAGGTACGCCTGGCGTAGTCCCTCACGCGCGCGGTAGGCGAGGGCGGCGACGCCGTTGGCGGTCAGGCCGAGCAGCGGCGCGACCTCGGCGGGCTTGGCGCCCTCGATCTCGGTGTGCCACAGCACCGCCTGCCAGCGTTCGGGCAGCGACCGGAACGCGCGGGCGATCATCGACTTCTCCAGGCCCTCCAGGGCCGGGTCGACGAACGGGACGCCGGGGTCGAACAGCTCGATCCGGTCGGTGTGCTGGAGCCGCTTGTCGGCGCGGTGCCGGTCGTAGACCGTCCGCCTGATCGCGGTGAGCAGGTAGGGGCGGAACCCGGACTCGGGGCCGCCGCCGCGCTGGAGCACCGCGAGGATCTTGGCGAAGGTCTCCTGGACGGCGTCCTCGGCGGCGTCGCCGTCGACCAGGTGCCGGGCGAGGCGGCGCGCGGCGATGAGGTGCCGCTCGTACAAGGGGCCGTAGGCGGTCGCGTCGCCGTCGCGGATGCGGGAGATGAGCACCGCGTCGCTGGACTCGGACGGAGCCAGATCGGACGCGGTCTCGCTCACGGGGGGCCTCCTGGCATCGGCTGTCGCTGTGGGTCACACACCCATTGCTTGCCCATTGTGACGTCTTGAACACCGCTTGTCGCGGAAGATGGCGCGGTAAACCGCGTCATGGCCCGATCCCGCCGGCGTCTGATCTCTGGGAAGGCGGGCCGTGGGGCCCGTCCGCCCAGCCGACGGGCCGGCGGTGGACCGGCATTCGACCAGGTGAACGGAGGCGCGATGGGGTACCTCTGGAGCGGGGAGCGTCCAGGGTTCCGTGCCGGGCCCGGCACGGAAGAACTCCGGGAGAGATGGCGCGGGCGCAGCGCGGCGTCGTGCTGGAACATCCCGGCCGACTGGTGGGCGCCGGCGGTCGAGGCCGTCCTGGAGGCGGTCTGCGACGGCGACGGGCTGGCGGTCGCCTGCGCCCGTCTCGGGCAGGCGCGCGGGCGCGCGGGGGTCGGCATCGGGGAGACGCTCGACGACCTCGGCGTGCTGTTCTCCGTACTGAGCTGGCCGCATCCGCCGCTGTCGTTGGTGCGGTGCGCGGCGGAGGGCTGGGCGGAGACGGAGCTGGTGGCGCTGGCCGCCGAGTCCTGCGAGGACCCGCTGACAGGGCTGACGACACTGCCGTACCTGCGCGGCAGGCTGGCCGAGCTCTACCGAGCCGACCCGTTCGGCGGCGCGAGTCCCGCCGCGGCTGTCGGCCGGCACCGCCTGGTGGTGGTGGACCTTGCGGGCGGCTCGGAGCCGTGGCGGCGTCTCGCCCGCGCCGTCGTGGTGGCGCACGACCTGCGGACCGTGTTCAGGGGCGGGGAGACCCTGACGCTGGTCGGCTCGGGCCGTGCCACCGCGCTGGTGCCCGTGGAGCCGGGGCTGGAGACGGACGTCGAGGGGCTGCGGGGGCTGCTCGCGCGGACGTTCACCGCCGAGCGCTCCTTTCTCGACGGCCTCCATCCGTCGCCCGAGTGGTCCTGCCTGGGGGACGAGGCGTTCCTCGTCTGGGTCGAGCGGCTGCCCGACTCGCTCCCGGAGGCGCTGGCGCTCCTTGACGTGCTGGCGCACTGAGAGGAGCCGCCGTACACGCGAGACCAGGACCAGGCGTCAGGGCCGGTCGCCGTCAGGCGCGGCCGACCGATGACGCCGGCGGGGCGCCATCGGCGTCGTTCGTCCCGTAGAGGGGGCGGGGCGCGGCGCCGATGGCCCGCCAGGAGGTGCGCCCGCTCCGGCGAGGGGGCGGAACGGGCGCACTTCCTGTGGCGTGCAGGCCATCGCGTGTGGGGGATGATTGTGCTGCGGCCGTCCGGTGGGGGATGGCTGACGGGGGTCAGCAGACGTTGGCACGGCCCATCTCGCTGAGGGTGGTTTCGGTCGCGGGGGTCTGCCAGCGCACCGTGCAGTCGCGGCCGGTCAGCTCGACCGTCGCGATGGCGTTGTCGAACCAGGGGCCGTCGCTCATCCGCCACCGCAGTGGCGGCTTGGGCACCCGGGCCATCTTGGCGAGCAGCCGGAACGGCGCTCCGGCGCTGCGCCTGGCGGCGATCCGGTTGGCCAGGCGGAACCGGCCGACGAGCGGGTTCCGCAGCGGCGAGCACACGATCTGCGTGACCATCGACTCGGTCTCGGGCTGGGTCACTCGGGCGAGGTAGGAGTAGTGGATGTCGCCCGACAGGAACGACACGCTGGCGGGGGCGGGCCCGCGTTCGCCGCGCGCGACGGCGACGATGTCGTCCGCGACGTCCCGGAACGACTGTTCGAACGCGGCCCAGTGCTCGAGGTCGGCGGCCTGCCGGATCTTCTCGCCGAGCCGGGCGCCGCGCCGTCCCCAGGCGCCATCGGCCAGCGCCTCGTTCCACGATTCGGCGTGGTGGATCGCCTGCGGGAGCAGGAACGGCAGGGAGCTGGCGATGAGCAGGTGGTCCATGCCGCCCTGGCACTGTTCGTCCAGCCAGCGGAACTCCTCGTCGTCGAGCATCCCGCGCCGGTCCTCGGTCAGCAGGCGGGAGCAGCGGCTGTCGACCACGATGAGGCGGGTGCCGCCCCAGTCGTGCGCGTAGCTCCACCGGGTGCCGGCGGGCTCCTTGTCGGCCAGCTCGGCGAACTCGTCGAGCACCGCCGAACCGTCGCCGCCCTTCTCGGACGCCGCGCGGACCGCCGCGAACACCGGGTCGGTGGCGCGCTCCTCCGGGGACAGGTTCCCGAGGTGCTGGTAGACCCAGTAGGAGCCGATGCCGGCGATGATGCGGCCCCGCCACCAGGGCTTGGACCACATCTGCTGGCGCCAGGTGTAGGAGGTGTTCCAGTCGTCCCGGATGTCGTGGTCGTCGAAGATGGTGAACGTCGGCACGGTCGACAGCAGCCACCGCACCGCCGGGTCCTCGCGCCAGGCCAGCTTGTAGAGGTGGGTGTACTCCTCGAAGTCGGCCAGCTCGTCCGCGGGCTCCTGGTCGGGGTCGCGGCGGCCCCGGATGTAGGTGCGCATCTGGTCGCCCAGCTCGTCGGCGTACACCTGGTCGCCGACCATCAGCAGCACGTCCGGCCAGTCGAGGGCCTGGCGGGGGTCGTGGTCGTGGGTGGCGAGCCGGTGCGCGAACGTGCTGAGCGCGTCCAGGCCGTACTCCGCCCGGGTGCCGGGCGAGCGGCGGCACGACCCGAACGAGATGCGCAGCGTGCCGGCGGTGTCGAGGGTGCGGATCAGGCTGGGCGGGAACCGCGTCTGCCGCTCGGGCCACACCGTGACGCCGTCGAGGGTCACCTCGTACGGGATGCGCGCCCCCGCGGCGAGCCCGTCCGCGTCCACGAGCGCGTAGTGGTGGCCGTGCACGGTGAAGGTGCGGGATCTCGCGTCGACGCCGTGCTCGGCGCTGGTGACGCGGACCTCGCAGGGGCCGTCCGTTTCCACCCAGATTGTCGCAGTATGTGCGCTGACGTGGCGGAGGTGGGGGCCGAGCACCAATGCGGTCATAACCCGCTTCTCTAGCGGACCGGAGGCGGTCCCGTCCATTCCTGCGGCGGTTCGGGCGCCGTGCGTCCCGGAGCCATGCCCCCAGGGGCTGTCCTGAGGCCGTCCAGGAGGGCCAGGAGGGTGCGCTCGGCGGGCTCTCTGGCCGCGGCGGGGTCGGGCGCGCGGGCGATGATCAGAGCGGTCTCGACCGCGGCGCCGAGCAGCAGCCGGGCGAGGACGCCGGCCGGCCGCGGGGCGATGATCCCTTCGCGGCCGGCGCGGTCGAGCCCGGCGGTGACCAGCCCGAGCCCGTGCCGCGCCTCGACCTCGCGGCAGGCCTGCCAGCCGAGCACGGCGGGCGCGTCGGTCAGCGCGATCCGGATCACCTCGGGCTCGCGGCACAGGTCCAGGAACGCGACCAGGCCGCCGCGGAGCGCGTCCCACGTGCCGGCGTCCCGGTCCGGGCCTTTGGCCGCGGCGGCGACCCGCTCGGCGATCTCGGCCTGGAGCTCCTCGAAGACGGCCGCGAACAGCGCGCGCTTGTCGCCGAAGTGGTGCCGCATCGCCCCGCGGGTCAGCCCCGGGCCCGCCACGATCTCCTCGGCCGGGACCGCCGCGTACCCCCGTTCGCCGAACAGCTCGCGCGCGGCGGCGATGAGTGCGGTGCGGGTGGCGCGGGTGCGGTCCTCCTGCCGGCGCGGCGTCATCGGCCGGCCGCCGGCGCCGGGCCGTCCGCGCGGGCGCCGACGCCCTGGAGGAGGGTCTCGATGATCCGGCCGGTCAGGGCGTCGATGTCGGCGTCGCCGCGGTCGTCGCCGGCGACCTCGTGGATGAGGGCGTAGTAGACGCGCCGCGCCCAGTCCAGGTCGACGTCGGGGCGGACGACGCCGGCGTCCCGCGCCCGGCGGAACAGGGCGTCGCACGCGCCGAGCACCTCGCCGTGGACGCGGGCGATCTCGGGATCGGCGGCGGTGGCGGCGCGGGCCATCGCGAAGCCCCAGCCGATCTTGACTCGGAGCACGTCGGCGGTCACCTGGTAGAGCGCGACCAGCGGCGGGGCGGTGCCGGCCGCCGCCGCGTCGACCGCGGCGGCGAACTGCGCCGTGGCCCAGGCGGTGAGCGCCTCGATGAGCGCGTCGCGGGTGGTGAAGCGCCGGTGCACGGTGGTGCGGGCCACCCCGGCGGCCTCGGCGATCTGCTCCATCGTGGCGGCGGGATCGGCGGAGAGCACCCGCTCGGCGGCTTCGAGGATCGTCCGGACGGTCCGCTCGGCGTCGGCGCGAAGGGGCCGCTGTCGGTGCGTCGTCACCCGCAAACAGTACATCAAGGTGCCTCTTGCGAGCTTACTTGCAACATCGCTGTTGCAAGTTGTAGCTTTGTCGCATCATCGCTGATGCATGAAGGGGCTTCTCATGGACTTGTGCCTGAACGGCAGGACCGCTGTGGTGACCGGGGCGAGCAAGGGGATCGGTCTGGCCACCGTCGCGGCGCTGGCCGGCGAGGGGATGCGCGTGGTCGCCGCGGCCCGCACCGTCACGCCCGAGCTGGCGGCGACCGGGGCGGTCGCCCTCCCGATCGACCTCGGGACCGAGGACGGCCCGGCCCGGCTGATCGAGGCGGCGACGGCCGAACTCGGCGACCTGGATCTACTGGTCAACAACGTCGGCGGCGGCGACGGCGGCGGTGTGGGCGGCTTCCTCACGTTCGGCGACGAGCACTGGGAGACGATCTACGGGCTGAACCTGTTCTCGGCCGTCCGCGCGACCCGCGCCGCGCTCCCCGGCCTGCTGCGCAGGAAGGGCGCCATCGTGAACGTCTCGTCCAACGGCGCCCGCATGCCGCACGCCGGGCCCGTCCCGTACACGACCGCGAAGGCGGCGCTGACGGCGTTCGGGAAGGCCCTCGCCGAGGAGTTCGGCCCGCAGGGGGTGCGCGTCAACACCGTGTCGCCGGGCCCGGTGCGCACCGCGATGTGGGAGGCGTCCGACGGCTACGGCGCCGAGCTCGCGGCCTCGATGGGGATCGACCGTGCGCTGCTGGTGAACGGGCTGCCCGCCGCCATGGGCATGCTGACCGCCCGGCTCGTCGAGCCGGACGAGGTCGCGGCGCTCATCGCCTACCTCGCCTCGCCGCTGGCCGCCAGCACGACCGGCGCCGACCACGTCATCGACGGCGGTGCCATCAAGACGGCCTGACGGCGGCGGACGGGGCCGACGCGCCAGACGGGCGGGGCGGACGAACGGACGGCCGGCCGGCCGGCCGGCGGGCGGGCTCGGGTCAGGTGGCGGCGGCGTGGAGTTCGTCGGCGATGAGCTGGGCGCAGTCGGCGGGGGGAGCGGTCAGCCGGTTGTGGGTGAAGGCGAAGGTGAGGTCGTTCGCCGGGTCGGCGTACGCGATGCTTCCGCCACTGCCCTTGCAGCCGAACGCGCCCGGGCCCGTCCCGGGCTGGCCGAGGAAGTAGCCGAGGCCCTTGGGGACGGGGATGCCGAGCACCCGGTCGGTGTCGGCGGTGACCACCGTCCCGATCCGGGCGGCGCGCTCGGGGGAGACCAGCCGCACGCCGTCGACCTCGCCGATGAGGGCCGCGTACATCCGGGCGAGCGCGCGAGCGGTCATCGTGCCCGCGCTCGGGACATCGGTGGTCAGATAGGCGGTCCGGTTGCCGAGGTCCGGGCCGGGCTGGATCGCGGGCGGCGCGGCCTCGAAGAACGCCGAGCCGGCCGGACGGGACGCGACGATCGCCGCCCAGTTCCCGTCCTCCAGCCGCGCCACCCGGGGAAGCTCGGCGGACGGGACGCCGAAGAGCAGTTCGTCGGCGATGCCCAGCGGTTCGGTGATCTCCTCGCGCAGCGCCTGGACGATGGGGCGGCCGGTGACCCGGCGGACGACCTCGCCGAGGATGTACCCGAAGGTCAGCGCGTGGTAGCCGGTCGCGGTGCCCGCCTCCCACTGCGGGCGCAGGTCGGCGATCCGCGCGCACATCCCGTCCCAGTCGGCGAGGTCCGCGAGTGTGACGCCCTCCGGCGCCTGCGGCACGCCCGCCGAGTGGGTCAGGACGTGGGCGAGGGTGACGGCCTGCTTGCCGTGGGCGGCGAACTCCGGCCAGTACTCGGCGACCGGTGCGGTGTCGTCGAGCAGGCCGCGTTCGGCGAGCACGTGCACGAGGGCCGACATCGTGCCCTTGCCGGTGGACCAGCTGTTGAACAGTGTCCGCCCGTCGACCGCACTGCCGGGGTGGGCCTCGCCCGCGCAGGCGTCCACCAGCGGCAGGCCGCCCCGGTACGCGGCTACCTGAAGGCCGGTCTCCCGGCCCGACGCGACCAGCTCGTCGATCAGCCTCTGCACGGCCGCCTGCGGATTCGTCATGTCCCGCCCTCTCTGTTAACGCCGTTAACTGGATGCAGAACGATGTTAACATCGATGCATGAGACTTGATCGCCCAGTGGTCGTGGCCACCGCGCTGGCGCTGCTCGACGAGGTGGGGCTCGACGGGCTGTCGCTGCGCCGGCTCGCCGCCGAGCTGGGCGTGCAGGCGCCCGCCCTCTACCGGCACTTCAGCGGCAAGGACGACCTGCTGCGGGCCATGGCCGACGCGATGTTCGACGGCGAGATGGCGGTGCTCGACCGGCCCGCGCCCGGCGCCGACTGGGCCGACTGGCTCGTCGCCCGCTCCCGCGCGGTGCGCCGCGCCATGCTGTCCCGCCGGGACGGCGGGCGGCTCCGCGAGCACATGCACGCGCCCGCCGACCAGTGGCCCGGCCTCGAGCTGCTCCTTCAGATGATGGAGGAGGCCGGGTTCGAGGTGGTGGAGGCGATGTCCGCGATCTTCGCGCTGGGCGGCCACATCCTCGGCTCGGTCATCGCCGAGCAGGAGGCACGGCGACCGGCCGCGCCGGACGGCGAGGGTGTGCGGATCGACCCGCGCCGCTTCCCGCGCCTGGCCCGCGCGGCGGCGCTGCGCACCGAGGGCCGCGACTTCGACCGCGAGTTCGAGTACGGCCTGGCGGTGTTCATCGCCGGGTTGCGCCGGTCTCCCGGGGAGCGGGCGTGACGTCCGCGGGCCGGTGCACGGTGAGCGAGGCAATCTGGAACGAGAACGGGCGGTCGGAGTCGGGACGCGCGTGGATCGAGCCGTCGTCGACCGCCAGCCCGGCCACCAGGTAGGAGTGGAACCGGGGACCGACGCCGACCCGGTCGCGGAAGACGGCGTGCAGCGGTCCGGGCGGGCGGCCCACGTACCAGGTCACCCGCTTGGCGCCGAGACGGACCGCGATGTCGAGCCAACTCCCCCGCTTAACCAGCCTGGAATGCCAGAACTTCGCGCTGCCCTTGACGTGGTTGACGAACTCCAGCGTGCCGGGGCGGTCGGCGTGCCACTCGAAGATGTCGATCTCGTTCCGGCCGTGCCGCCACGTCCAGACGCCCGGCCACGCCCCGGTCTCGGCGTCGGGCAGCCGGACCCGGGCGGCGACCACGTCGCCGGTGCGGACCTCCAGGTCCCGGCCGCCCGAGTCGCACGAGTCGCCGGTGCTCAGCAGCCCGGTCTGCCAGCGGCCGTCCGGCTGGGGGGCGGCGGTGACGGTCAGCACCCCCGAGGCGACCGACATCGCCGAGGTCGAGAGCCGGTCGAGCTTGAAGTTGGGGCGGTTGGTCACGCAGTCGGGGTAGGCGGCGCTCTTCCACCCCCAGGTCCGGCCGGGCCCGACGTCGAGCCGGTCGAACGTCTCCGCTAGGACCGCGGTGCGGCCCTTGTCGGGACGGAACGGCGTGGCCGGTCCCGGGCCGGACTCCGGGCCCTCGGGGGACGTGCCGCTGGGGGACACGCCGCTGGCCGGCGTCCCCGTCTCGCACACCCCGGCGCCGGCGACCCAGGCCACGAGGGCCGTGCCCGACAGCAGCGCCCCTCGCCAGGTGGGCACCAGGATTCGCCGGCGGCGCGCGCCGGGGCGTCCCGCCTCCTGCGGCGGACGGGTCTCGATGCCTGAGGCCATGACCCCTACCTTCTGCCTGGAGACGCCGCGGACGGGTCCCCGCCGCCCATCGGCGCTTCGCGATCTCGGCGGTGCCGCGGCGTCCCCCGCCGTCGGCTCCCCCCGGCCGCCCAAGGCGGACGAGCACAGAATGGTGGGTCGCGCGCGACCCGGTCCACTCGACACGCACACGCTGTGACCTGGCTCTATGCGCGCCCGGACGTCGCCTGGATCAGGCCCGCCGGTCGAACCGCCCGCAGTGGTGCTCATGGACGCCCTGCTGGAGGCCGGGCTTCAGCCGAGTGATCCACTCGTTCACCTGGCCCGGCGCCCGGGTTCCGCCCAGCCGGGCCGCGGCCAGGCCGGGCGGGATCCCGCCGATCCGCCGCCACTGCTCGAACGTCAAGGTCAGCAGGAGCAGCCCGTCCAGCTCGGCGATCGCGTCGAGGCCGTGGACGACGGCCTCCGACAGGTCGAGCCCCTGAAGCCGCGGGAACGTCCGCAGCACCGCGACGTCCACGGGCCGCTCCGAGCCCACGAGCAGGGTGCGCAGTGTCGGATGTCCGGCCAGCGGCTCCAGGTCGAGCCCGTCCCACCGGACCGTGAGTTCCTCCACGGGAGCGTCGCGGAGGGGACTCAGATCGAGAGGGCCACGCCCGTGCAGCAGCACGCTCCGCAGGCTCGGCGCGCGGCGTACGGGCTCCAGGTCGATGCCCTCGGCGTCGCGGTGCGTGAGGTGCTGAACCTCGGGCGGCACATCGTGCAGGGAGCCTCCGTCGGCGGCGTCCCAGATGCAGGACTCCTGGAGTGCATGCCCGTCGGGAAGCACATCGTCGACGTACAGGCAGTCGCCTTCGAGGGTGTAGCTTCCGCGGTCGAGGGCGTCCGCATAGCGGCGCAGCAGCGTCGTCACGGAGTCGGCGACGTAGACCGGCCCGGTGCCCTCGGGGTCGTTGTCGATGACCTGCCCGGGGCGGCCCGCGGGGCCCGGGTCCATGTCGACGTAGAGGTAGGCCCCGTCGGCGTTCACCCCGATCGGGATCCATCCCGGCCGGTCGAACGAACGCCGCACCCTCCCCGGCGGGCCGACCTCGATGGGCCCGGCTGACAGGGGGACGCCGGTCCAGCCGCCCTCGCGGTCGGGTGGGGACGCGTTCACCAGGCCCTCCAGCCCCAGCCACTGATACCCGTGGAAGACGACGCCGCTGTCGTCGTCGTCGCCGTCCGCCGCACCGTAGAGGGCCAGCAGGTCGGGGGGCAGCGCGGTCTGGAGGCCGTCCAGCAGCTCGGCCCGCTCGTCCTCGTCCAGTGCGGGGGCGACCATCCGCTCGGGGGACAGGTCATCGTCGACCCCGACGATCTCGGTGTACTTCCGCAGGTTCGACCAGAGCAGCCGGACGGCCTCGTCCGGATCACCCGCGGGCGTCGGATCGGCCGGGCCCTCCTGCTCGTCCCCGATCCGCCCCGGTTCGACCTCCGGGCGCAGGACGAGCAGGCCGGCCTCGGTGATGTGCGCGGCCATGTCCCGCATCGTCCCGGCCATGTCGGTCTCTCGCTTCTCGGTCATGCCGGAGTCCTATCGGCTTCCTCTGACATCGGCGGAAGACAAAAATGCCGGTCATGGTGGCGCAATGTCTTCTTTGTCAGTGATGCCGCTAGTGATTTGCAGCCCATTGTGACTGCTTTCTCTAGAATGGGCGCCATAGGGCATGAAGTGTGGATCGATGTCGGCCACGCGGCTGGGATACGGGAAGCGAGGACTACACATGACTGTGAGCGCGTCCACTCCCGAGGAGCTGTACGCGGCGCTCGCCGGGAACGGTCCCGGCGAGATCGCGGTGCAGGGCCGCCTGACCGGCCTCCACGGGATCACGCTTCCGCCCGGAGCCTCCCTCACTGGGACGGGGGACGGCCTCACCGGCACCGAAGACGCCGAACTCGTCTTCGCCGACGGTGCCGAAGGCGTGCGGCTCACCTGCGACAACCGGGTCAGCGGCCTGCGCGTCGCGGTGTCCGATCCCGCGCTGCGCGCCCTGCACAACGACACCGCACAGCCGACGCTCGGCACGCTCACGCTCATCGACCTGACCACCCGCGGACGGGTGGAACTCCTCGCCAAGGACGCCCTGCGCACCGGCCACGTCACGGTGGACGGCCTGCACATCGAGGCGGCGGACGCCCGCGCGGCCGGACCGCGCCCGTACGGGTTCGACGTGCACGTCCGGCAGGGCGCCTTCACCCTCTACAACCAGCAGACCACCCCCGACTCGCTGCTCACGGCCGATCTCATCGGCATCAGCGCGGGACGCGAGGGGGCGCCGGTCCGCGGCGGCGGCGTCTTCGTCTCCGGCACCGAGCGCGGTGGACGGGTGGAGGGCCCGCGGCTGCACACCGGCGCGGTGTACAGCGACGGCGGCATCCCCGAGCACACCCCCGGGGAGATCACCGGTGGGGTGTTCGTCGTGTGGGCCACCATCCGCGAGGTCGTCAACGAGGGACCGGTGACCACCTACGGCGCCAACGACATGGTGCTCGACCTGTGGGGCGAGGTGGAGGCGTGGACGGCGCGGGAGCCCGTCACCTCGCACGGCGCGAGCGGCATCGGCTTCGTGAACTTCGGCCGGCTCGGCGCCCTGCGCTGCGAGGCGCCCGTGGTCACCCGCGGGCCGGGCGCGCGCGGCTTCAACATCTACGACGGGACGGTCGGCGCCGCCGAGTTCGACCGGATCGAGACCCACGCGGACGCCTCGATCGGCGTCCAGGTCTCCCGGCCGTTCGGGACGCTGACCGTGCACCACGGCATCGAGACGCACGGCGGGACGGGCGAGTCCCTGGTGAAGGGCGAGATGGTGACGCTGCCGGCGATCGGGCTGAGCGTGAAGTCCGGCGCGCACGCGTCCGCGATCCGGGTGGACGGCGGGATCCAGGTGCACGGGGAGGGCGTGGCGCCGATGGAACTCGCGGGCACCGTGGATGAGCTGGCGGTGACGGGCGGGGTCCATTCGAGCGCGGACGTCGGCGCGATCCCGCTCGGCGCCGGACCCGCGTAAGGACGCACGGCCCGCACGCACGGCCTGCAAGCACGGCCCGCACGCATGGCCCGCCGGCGTGGTCACCCGGCGGGCCGATGGCGGCCTCTCTTCGCCTATGACCGGGTGAAGAGCTTCTCCATCTTCGTTTCCATCCATCGCCCGGCGATGACGCTTTCGGCGGGCCGACCGCCCGCCGCGGCGGCCATCGGTTCGATGGGGGCGTCGTGGTTGGGCTGGTAGAAGAAGGGGATGGAGACCCGGGAGGACGTGTTCCCCCTTTCCGGATTGATGACCCGGTGCATGGTCGAGACCCACCGTCCCCCGGTCCACAGGGCCATCAGGTCGCCGATGTTCACCACGAAACTGCCGGGAATGGCTCGGACGTCCCGCCATTCGTCCTCGCCCTGAAGGACCTGGAGCCCGCCCAGGCCGTCCTCTTGAAAGAGGATGGTCAGGCCGCCGAAATCGGTGTGCGCCCCCCTCCGCAACTGGCCCGGCAGCGGCGCTTCGACCTGCGGGTAGTAGTAGTTCGCGACGAGCGAGGACACGTTCCTGTCGAACTTGTCGTCGAAGTGGTCCTCGTCCAGCCCGAGGGCGAGCGCGAACAGGCGCATGAGGTCGTGGGCGAGCTCTCCCATGACGGCCATGTACTCGTGCCAGGTGTCCTTGAAGCCGGCGGGGACGCGCGGCCAGACATTGGCCAGCTTCCAGGTGGCCCAGTCGTTCCCGAGTCCCGCCCGCTCCTGGTCGCTGAGCTCGCCGGTCACGTGGACGCCGAAGGCCTCACAGAGGTCGGGAGGCGACTGCCGGTCGAGGCTCTGCGCGGTGGTCCCGCCGGACCTGCGGAATCCGGATACGCCGGGACGGTGGGCGACCAGGTCCTTCTCCGCGTCGGGCCGTTCGAAGAACGCGTTCGTCACGGCGTACATGCGGTCGATGAGCTCCCGGGGCACTCCGTGGTCCACGATGATGAAGAACCCCGAGTCCGCGCACGCGCCGCCGATCGCCTCGGCCAGCGCGGCGCGTCCCGCCGCGCCGTGCCTGGACGAGATGTCGATGACCGGCACGTATCCGTCGACCACGGTGACGGTTTCCTGCTTCATGGCGTGCGTTCCTTCCGTTGGCTCTTCAGGACTTCGCGGAGACGGACGGGCCGGCCGCCTCCTCAGCGGGTTCCCGTGCCGCGCGCTTCACGGTCAGGGCCGCGGTGACGCACGCGGCGGCGGCGAGGATCCCGAACGCGACCGTCAGGGCGGTCGCGTAGCCGTGCACCGAGCCCTCGGCCGGCGTGGCGCGCCGGGACGCCAGGTAGGCCGCGGTGGCGCTCGCCGCGACGGTGTTGAGCAGCGCCGTGCCGAGCGCGGCCCCGAGCTGCTGCGCGGCGTTGTAGGCGGCCGACGCGGCTCCGATGTCGTGATGGCGCATGCCCGCGGTGGCCAGGGCGGCGGTCGGCGGGATGACGCACCCGAGGCCGAGCCCGGTGAGCGCCATCGCGGGCGCCAGGTACACCGGCAGGACGTCCGTGCTGTGCGCGGTCAGGCGGGTCAGGACGAGCATCCCCGCCGCGGCCGAGAGCAGTCCCGGAACGATCAGCGCCACCGGGGCGACGCGCCCGTGCAGCCTCCCGGCGATGAGCGTGGCGCCGAGCAGGGCGGCCAGCGCGTTGATGATCAGCGTCAGCCCCGCCTCGACCGGCGAGTAGCGCAGGACCGTCTGGGTGTAGTAGCTCATGAACAGGTAGAAGCCGAACATCGCGACGAACATCAGCGTGATCGAGATGAACGCCCCGGCGCGGGCGCGGTGCAGGAGCACCCGCATCGGCAGCAGCGGACGGGGCGCGCGCAGCTCGACGGCGACGAACGCGGCCAGCAGTACCGCACCGCCCGCCAGCAGGCCCAGCACCTTCGGTGAGTCCCAGCCGAGCGGCTGGGCCTCGTTGAAGCCGTAGACCACCGCGGCGAAGCCCGCCGTGCTGAGCAGGGCACCCGGGACGTCGAGCCGTCCGCCCCCGCCGACCGGCCGGTCCCGTGGCACGGCCATCGTGCCGAGCACGGCGAGCAGCGCGATGGGGACGTTGATGAAGAGGCACCACCGCCAGCTCGCGTACTCGGTCAGCAGCCCGCCCGCGATGAGGCCGACCGCCGATCCCGCGGCGCCGACCGCGGCGAACACCCCGAACGCCCGGCCGCGTTCGCGGGCCTCGGTGAAGGTGAGCGTCAGCAGCGACAGCCCGGCCGGGGCGAGCGCGGCGGCGAACACCCCCTGGAGCGCCCGCGCCGCGAACAGCGTCTCGGGGTTCACCGCCACTCCGCCCAGCGCGGACGAGGCGGCGAAGCCGGCCAGCCCGACGGCGAACGTGCGCCGGTGGCCGAACACGCCGCCGACCCTGCCGCCGATCAGCAGCAGCCCTCCGAACGCCAGCAGGTACGCGGTGACCGCCCACTGCCGGCTCGCATCGGACATGCCGAGGTCGCGCTGCGCGGACGGCAGCGCGATGTTCACGATCGTCCCGTCCAGGACCACCAGGAGCTGAGCCACGCTCACCACCGGCAGCGTCCACCACCGGCGCCGTCCGGGACCGTCGTCCACCATGGCCCACCACCTAACGATGTTTGACTTCCCTAACAACGTTCGTCGATGGCACGTTACTACACTTGGCCGACCGGGCAGGGCGACCGAGACGTCAGGTGAGGTGCGATGGGCAAGGCGGACGACGCTCGCGACCAGCGGAAAGGCGGTGACATCCGGAGCGTCTGGCTGCGGCCCCGCCGCGTTTCCCGGGGGGAGCAGCCGCTCACCCTCGCGCGCATCGTCGAGGCCGCCGTCGCGCTGCTCGACGAGGAGGGCATCGACCGCCTCACCATGCGCCGCCTCGCCGAGCGGCTCGCGGTCGTCGCCCCGTCGCTGTACTGGCACGTCGACACCAAGGACGACGTGATCGACCTCGCCGTGGACGCGATCTTCGGCGCGGCGGCGCCGATCGAGCCGGGACCCGCGTCCGGCTGGCGCGAGGACATCACCGCGGTCCTGACCGCCTGGCGGGCCGCGCTGCTCCGGCACCCCTGGGCCGCCGGCGTCCCGGCCCGCCGCCGCCCGACCATCGGCCCCAACTTCCTGGCCGGCATGGAGACCCTGCAAACGACCCTCGTCCGCGCCGGGTTCACCGGCAAGGCCCTCTCCGCCGCGACCTGGGCGCTCTACAACCACGTCATGGGCTCCGCGTCGACCGAGTCCGCCCTGCACATCACCGACGAGGAACGCCGCGTGGGGCAAGAGCAACTGCGGGCCGCCCACGACCGCTACCCCACCCTGGCCGCCAACGGCTACCTCTACGACGACGACTGGGACGGCAGCTTCACCACCGGCCTCGACTACCTGCTGGACGGACTCCAAACCCAACTCGACCGCGAGTAGCCCACCACGACCCGTCCGGCCGCTCCCTCAGGGTGGGGCTGGCTCCACCACGGATCCGGGTGGCTGGCCCCATGCCCCGGACGGGCGCATGCGCCTACCGTTCAAGGAGTCGGCGCGATCGTCGCGCCAGCGGACGAAGGGGATCTCATGGCCGTGGGTCGGGACGAGACGGGGGCGGGCGAAGGCCGTCCGAAACTGCGGCGCCGGCTGGTCACGGGGGCGCTGCTCGGTGCGGTGGTGACGGTGTCGGCGGTGGTGCCGCCGGCCGGGGGCTCGTTCGTCAGCGCGGGTGTCGCCCACGTCGCGCACGGCGCCCACGCCACGAAGTAGCCCGTGGATCGGGCTGTCATCATTTGCCCATGATCTTCCCTTCGAACAGAGAAGACGTCCGGCGGCTCAGCCGCGAGGCAGGGCCCAGGACGATCCGGCTCGGCGATCTGACGGTCAGCCATGTCCCGGACGGCGCGGTCCGGCTGCGACCCCGCGGGTGGTTTCCCAGCACGACCGGCGCCGACTGGGACGACCGTCCCGAATACCTCGACGGCGGGTGCCTGGTGGCGAGCGTCGGCGGCCTCCTGGTCGAGAGCGGCGACCGCGCCCTGCTCATCGACGCGGGCGTCGGCCCCGTCGACCGTCCGGCCGCCCCCAAGCCCTCCTTCCTCGGCCGTATCCACGGGGGCGCGCTGGTGGAGGGCCTCGCGCGGGCCGGCCGGGCGCCCGCCGGCATTGAGGCCGTCGCCATCACCCACCTGCACTCCGACCACGTGGGCTGGCTCGCCCGGCCCGAGTTCGCCGCGACCCCCGTGCTCATCGCCGAACGCGAATGGGCGACACGCGACCTGGCGATCGCACACGGCATCGGCGAGGCGGTCCTGGACGCGCTCGCGCCCCGCGTCCGGACCGTCGAGGACGGCGAGGAGATCTTCCCCGGCGTCCGGATGACCCTGATGCCCGGCCACACCGCCGGGCACGCCGTGTACACGATCGTCTCGGGAGGGCGGCGGCTCATCGCCTTCGGTGATGTGCTGCACTCCCCGGCGCAGATCGAGCACCCCGAATGGCCGGTCGTGGCCGACCACCGCGGGGGCCAGGCCTCCGCGCAACGCGCCGCGCTGATCGCCGAGCTGGAGCGGCCCGGCACGCTCGGCTACGGCGGCCACTTCGCCGACGTCGTCTTCGGACGGGTCGACCGCGACGGCGACCGCCCGTTCTGGAACCCCGAGCCCTGAGCGCCGCACCGCCGCCCGGGGTGGTGCGGGGCGGCGGCGCTGCCTACGGCACGGTCACTTCGTGAGGGTCACGGCTCCGGCGGGTTCGACGCTCAGCCGGTTGCCCTCCGTGTCGAGCTCGACGACGACCTTGTCGCCGTCGCGGGCCTTGCCCGACAGCAGCTCGCGGGCGAGCTGGTCGCCGATCGCGGTCTGCACCAGCCGCCGCAGCGGACGGGCGCCGTAGAGCGGGTCGTAGCCGGTCCGCGCGAGCCATTCGCGCGCCGCGTCGCTGACGTCCAGGGACAGGTTCCGGCTCGCCAGCCGGTCCCGCAGGTGGTCGATCTGGAGGCCGACGATCTGGGTGAGGTCGGCGGTCGACAGCGCCTCGAAGAGGATCACGTCGTCGAGCCGGTTGAGGAACTCGGGCTTGAACGCCTCGCTGAGCGCCTTGAGCACGGCCTGCCGCTTGGCGTCGTCGGCCAGGTCCGGGCTCACCAGGAACTGCGACCCGATGTTGGAGGTCAGGATCAGGATGGTGTTGCGGAAGTCGACCGTGCGGCCCTGCCCGTCGGTGAGCCGGCCGTCGTCGAGCACCTGGAGCAGGATGTCGAAGACCTCGGGATGCGCCTTCTCGACCTCATCGAGCAGCACCACCGAGTAGGGCCGGCGCCGCACCGCCTCGGTGAGCTGGCCGCCCTCCTCGTAGCCGACGTAGCCGGGGGGCGCCCCGACCAGCCGCGCCACCGCGTGCTTCTCGGAGTACTCGCTCATGTCGATGCGGGTGAGGGCCCGCTCCTCGTCGAACAGGAACTCGGCGAGCGCCTTGGCCAGCTCGGTCTTGCCGACGCCGGTCGGGCCGAGGAACAGGAACGAGCCGGTCGGGCGGTCCGGGTCGGAGATGCCCGCGCGGGCCCGCCGCACCGCGTCCGACACGGTGCGCACCGCGGACCGCTGGCCGATCAGCCGGTGGCCGAGCTCGTCCTCCATGCGCAGCAGCTTGGCGGTCTCGCCCTCCAGCATCCGGCCGACCGGGATGCCGGTCCAGCTCGACACCACCTCGGCGATGTCGTCGGCGCCGACATCGGGCTTGACCATGGTCCGGTCGTTGCCCGGCTCGGCGTCGGCCTCGCCGCGCAGCGCCTTCAGCTCCTTCTGGCCCTGTTGGATCCGGCCCTGGAGCCCGGCGTACTCCTTGTACTTGGCGTTCCGCTCGGGGTCGCCGCTGTCGAGCATGGTCGTGTCGGCCTGGAGCTGCGCGGCCTGCTCCTCGGCGCCCGCGATCTCACCGATCAGCGCGCGGATCCGGCCCAGCCGGGTCGCGGCCCGCTCCTGCCGCCGCTCCAGCCCGGCGAGCTCCTCGGACTTGGCCTCGATCTCGGCGGCCAGCTCGGCCGGACGGCTCCGCTCACCCTCGCCCCCGGCCCCGGTGTCGCCTCCCGAGGCGGCGTCGATCGCGTCGGACGCGCCGAGCTCGCGCTCCCGGTCGCGCAGGCGGTCGAGCGACCGGCGCAGCTCCTCGATGTCGAGCGACTGGAGCTTCAGCCGCTCGTCCTCCAGCTCCTGCTCCAGCCGCGGGATCTCGCGGTGCTGGACGTTGGCCGCGTCCTCCCGGTGCCGCTCCAGCGCGGCCTGCTCGGCGCGGCCGTGCGCCTCGTCGAGCTGCTCCTTCAGCCGCCCGATGGTGAGCAGGCTGCTCTTCTCGCGCTCCCACCGGTTGCGCAGCTCGCGGAGCCGCTCCTCCTGATCGGCGATCATCTGGTTGAGCCGGTCGAGCCGCTCGCGCTGGGACCGGTCCTTGGTGATCGCGAGCGCCTCCAGCCGCAGCCGCTCGACCCGCCGCTGCAACTCGTCGATCTCGACCGGCTGCGAGTCGATCTCCATGTTGAGCCGCGCCGCCGCCTCGTCCACCAGGTCGATCGCCTTGTCGGGCATGAACCGGGCGGTGATGTAGCGGTCGGACAGCGTCGCCGCCGCCACCAGCGCGGAGTCGGTGATCTGCACCTTGTGGTGCGCCTCGTACCGGCCCTTCAGCCCGCGCAGGATGCCGATGGTGTCCTCCACCGACGGCTCGCCGACGAAGACCTGCTGGAACCGGCGTTCGAGCGCCGGGTCCTTCTCGATGCGCTCGCGGTACTCGTCCAGCGTGGTCGCGCCGATCATCCGCAGCTCGCCGCGGGCCAGCATCGGCTTGAGCATGTTGCCCGCGTCCATCGCGCCCTCGGCCGCGCCCGCGCCGACCACGGTGTGCAGCTCGTCGATGAAGGTGATGACCCGGCCGTCGCTGTCCTTGATCTCGTTCAGCACCGCCTTGAGGCGCTCCTCGAACTCGCCCCGGTACTTGGCGCCGGCCACCATCGAGGCCAGGTCCAGCGAGATCACCCGCTTGTCCTGGAGCGCGCCGGGCACGTCGCCCGCGACGATCCGGCGGGCCAGGCCCTCCACGATCGCGGTCTTGCCGACGCCCGGCTCACCGATCAGCACCGGGTTGTTCTTGGTGCGGCGGGACAGCACCTGCACCACCCGGCGGATCTCACCGTCCCGGCCGATCACCGGGTCGAGCTTCCCGCCGCGCGCCGACTCGGTCAGGTCGACGCCGTACTTCTCCAGCGCCTGGAAGGTGTCCTCGGGGGTCTCGCTGGTGATCCGGGCGTTCCCGCGCATCTGCTCGAACGCCTCCAGCAGCGCCTCCGGCGTCGCCCCGGCCTCCTTCAGCACCCCCGCCGCCGGGCCGCCGTCGGTGGCCAGCCCGATCAGCAGGTGTTCGACCGAGACGTACTCGTCGCCGAGCCGCTCGGCCCGCATGGTCGCGGTGTTCAGCGTCACCGTCACCTGCCGCGACTGCTGCGGCGCCGACATCGTCGAGCCCGCCGCCTTCGGCATCGCGGCGATCTGCTCCTCGGCCCGGCTGCGCACCGCGCGCCAGTCGGCGCCGGCGGCCTCCAGCAGCCGGACGGTGCCGTCCGGCACCGCGATCAGCGCGGTCAGCAGGTGCTGCGTCTCGATCTGCGGATGGCCCTCGGCCGCGGCGCGGCGCATCGCGACCGCGATCGCCTCCTGGCTCTTGCGGGTCAGCTTGTAGCTCATCTGGCTCTCCCCGTGATGCTCGGCACCGTGGTGCTCACGCGGTGCTGCTGGTCCTACTCCCGGTTGCGCTCGTGCCACACCACGACGCTGGTGTGCCGGATCGGCACCAGGTCGGAGCCGGGGGTGCGACCGGGGGCGTCGCCGTGCCGCCGCTGCTGCGCGAGGCGCGCCGCGACGGCCCGGGTCGACTCGAGTTCGTTGGCGAGCTCCTCCAGCATCGCGCGGGCCTGGCCGAGCTCGTCCCGGAGCCGGCCGTTGTCGCGCTGGAGTTCGAGGATGTGCTTGATGCCCGAGAGGTTGATGCCCTCCTCCTGGGAGAGCCGCTGGATCTCGCGGAGCATCACGATGTCGCGCATCGAGTAGCGGCGGCCCCGCCCCGCCGTGCGGCCGGGACACACCAGCCCCATCCGGTCATAGGTCCGCAGCGTCTGCGGGTGCAGGCCGGAGAGCTGCGCCGCCACCGAGATCACATAGACCGGGGTGTCGTCGCCGAACGGGTCGGTGTTCATGGGCCGGCCTCACTCCTGTCTGGCCTGTTGGAGCAGCTCGCTGCGCAGGTCGTCGCCGTCGCCCGCCTCGTGCAGCTTCTCCAGCGCCTCGCGGGTGTGGTCGTCGACCTTCGGCGGGACGTTCACGTCGACGGTGACCAGGAGGTCGCCCTTGGTGCCGTCGCGGCGGGCGGAGCCGCGCCCGCGGACCCGGAAGGTGCGCCCGTTCGGGGTGCCCTCGGGGAGCCGCAGCGTGACCGGCGGCCCCTGGAAGGTCGGCACCTTGATCTCGGCGCCGAGCGCGGCCTCGGGGAAGGTCACCGGGACGGTCAGCGTGAGGTTGTCGGCGCTGCGGCCGAACACCTTGTGCGGCTTGACCTTGATGTTGACGTAGAGGTCGCCGGCCTGGCCGCCGTTCTCGCCCGGGGCGCCCTTGCCCTTGAGCCGGATCTTCTGCCCGTCGGCGACGCCCGCCGGGATGCGGGCCTGGATCGTGCGGGTGCCGGTCGCCCGGCCGCTGCCGTGGCAGGTCGGGCACGGGTCGTCGACGACGAGCCCCCGGCCGCGGCACTCCTGGCACGGCTCCTGGAAGCCGAAGCTGCCCAGGTTGCGGGTCTCCTGCCCGGTGCCCTCGCAGTTCGGGCACACCCGCGGGACGGTGCCGGCCTTCGCGCCGGTGCCGTGGCAGCTCGGGCAGCCGGCCTCGCTGGTCAGCTTGATCGGCACGGTCACGCCGTTCATGGCGCGGCCGAACGACAGCGTCACGTCGGTCTCGACGTCGGCGCCGCGCCGCGCCCGCCGCGCCCCGCTGGTCGGGCGGGTGCCCGCGCCGCCCCCGCCGCCGCGGTTGAACAGGCCGCCGAACAGGTCGCCGATGCGTTCGCCGGTGCCGCCGCCCGCGCCGCCCTGGCCGCCCTGCTGGCCGAACAGGTCGCCGAGGTCGAATCCGAACCCGCCGCCCTGCTGGCCGCCGCGGAAGCCGCTCGGCATCGACCGGACGCCGTCGTACTCCTTGCGGCGCTTGTCGTCGGACAGGACGTCGTAGGCCTCGGAGACCTCCTTGAACCTGTCCTCGGCGTCGGAGTCGCCCTTGTTGGCGTCCGGGTGGAACTTGCGGGCCAGCTTGCGGTACGACTTCTTGATCTCGTCCTGGGAGGCCGTCTTCGAGACACCGAGGACCTTGTAGTAGTCCTTCTCCAGGTAGTCCTTGGTGCTCACGGCGCCCCGCTCTCTGCTATCGCCACTGCAAAACGAATGGGTCGTACGGGTCCCGGGCGGCGCCGCCCCGGCCGGCCTCGGCCGGGGCGGGACGGCACCGCCCGGATCGGTTCATTCGCCGTCGCCGGCAGCGTCCCCGCCGTCCGCGTCCGGGCCGGGCTCGACCACCGCGACCCGGGCGGCCCGCAGGATCCGCTCGCCGATGCGGTAGCCGGGCTGGAGCACGTCGCCGACGCTCGTCTCGTCGACGTCCGGCGAGTAGCCGTGCATCAGCGCCTCGTGCACCGTCGGGTCGAAGGGCTCGCCCTTCTCGCCGTACTTCGCCAGGCCGAGCTTGCCGACCGCGGCCTCCAGCGCCTCGCCGACGGACTTGAAGCCGCCGGTGAGCTCGTCGTGGTCGCGGGCCCGGCCGATGTCGTCGAGCACGGGCAGCAGCTCGTTCAGCACGCTGCCGACCGCCTGCTCGCGGAGTGCGCCCCGGTCGCGGTCGACCCGCTTGCGGTAGTTGGCGTACTCGGCCTGGAGCCGTTGCAGGTCGGCGGTGCGCTCGGCGAGCTGCGCCTTGAGCGCGGCGGCCTCCTCGTCCGCGGGCGCCCCGGCCCCGGCCTCGGCCCCGGGGGCCGGCGTCTCCGCCTGGTCCCCGGAGCCCGCGGTCTCGCGGACCGCGTAGGTCTCGGGATCGATGCGCCGCTTGTCGCGGATCACCGGGCCCTCGCGCTCTTCGCCCTCGCCCTTGGGGGAGGTCGTCACGCGGCACCGCCCTTCGGCTTGTCGTCGTCCACGATCTCGGCATCGACGACTTCGTCGTCCTGCTGCTCACCGGCCCCGCCCTGGGTGCCGGCCGTCGGGCCCGGGTCGGCGCCCGCGTCGGCCTGCGCGCCCTCGGGGTTCTGGGCGTACATCGCCGCGCCCATCTTCTGGCTGATCTGGGCGAGCTTCTCGGCGCTGGTCTTGATCGCGTCGACGTCGGTGCCCTCGAGCGCCTTCTTGACCTCGGCGACGGCGTCGCCGACCTCGGTCTTCAGCTCGGCCGGGACCTTCTCGTCGTTCTCCCGCAGGAACTTCTCGGTCGAGTAGGCGAGGGTGTCGGCCTGGTTGCGGACCTCGGCCTCCTCCTTGCGCTTGCGGTCCTCCTCGGCGTACTCCTCGGCCTCGCGCATCATCTTGTTGATGTCGTCCTTCGGCAGCGCGCTGCCGCCGGTGATGACCATCGACTGCTCGCGGCCGGTGCCCTGGTCCTTGGCGCTGACGTTGACGATGCCGTTGGCGTCGATGTCGAAGGTGACCTCGATCTGCGGGACGCCGCGCGGCGCCGGCGGCAGGCCGGTCAGCTGGAAGGTGCCGAGCTTCTTGTTGTACGCCGCGATCTCGCGCTCGCCCTGGTAGACCTGGATCTCCACGGACGGCTGGTTGTCGTCGGCGGTGGTGAAGGTCTCCGACCGCTTGGTCGGGATCGTGGTGTTCCGCTCGATGATCTTGGTGAAGATGCCGCCCTTGGTCTCGATGCCCAGGCTGAGCGGGGTCACGTCCAGCAGCAGGACGTCCTTGACCTCGCCCTTGAGCACGCCGGCCTGGAGGGACGCGCCGATCGACACGACCTCGTCGGGGTTGACGCCCTTGTTGGGGTCCTTGCCCGAGAGCTCCTTGACCAGCTCGGAGACGGCGGGCATCCGGGTGGACCCGCCGACCATCACGACCTGGTGGATGCCGTCGATCGAGATGCCGGCGTCCTTGAGGACCTGGTTGAACGGCGCCTTGGTGCGCTCGAGTAGGTCGGCGGTCATCCGCTGGAACTCGCCGCGGGTCAGCTTCTCGTCGAGGTGCAGCGGCCCCTCGGACGAGGCGGTGATGTAGGGCAGGTTGATCTGCGTCTCGGCGCCGCCGGACAGCTCGATCTTGGCCTTCTCCGCGGCCTCGCGCAGCCGCTGGAGCGCCATCTTGTCCTTGGACAGGTCGACGCCGTTGGCGTTCTTGAACTTCTCGACCAGCCACTCGACGACCTTGTTGTCCCAGTCGTCGCCGCCCAGGTGGTTGTCGCCACTGGTGGCCTTCACCTCGACCACGCCGTCGCCGACCTCCAGCAGGGACACGTCGAACGTGCCGCCGCCGAGGTCGAAGACCAGGATGGTGGCCTCGTTCTCCTTCTCCAGGTGGTAGGCCAGCGCGGCCGACGTCGGCTCGTTGATGATGCGCAGGACGTTCAGGCCCGCGATCGTGCCGGCCTCCTTGGTGGCCTGCCGCTGGTGGTCGGAGAAGTAGGCGGGCACGGTGACGACCGCGTCGGTGACCGTCTCGCCCAGGTAGGACTCGGCGTCCCGCTTCAGCTTCTGCAGCACGAACGCGCTGATCTGCTGAGGGGTGAAGTCCTTGCCGTCGATGCTGGTCTTCCAGTCGGTGCCCATCTCGCGCTTGACCGAGCGGATCGTCCGGTCAACGTTGGTCACCGCCTGGCGCTTGGCGACCTCGCCGACGAGCACCTCGCCGTTCTTGGCGAAGGCGACGACGGACGGCGTGGTCCGCGACCCCTCCGCGTTCGCGATGACGGTGGGCTCGCCGCCCTCCAGGATCGCGACGACCGAGTTGGTCGTCCCGAGGTCGATGCCGACCGCACGTGCCATGTCTCTCGTCCTCCGTCTTTTGGCTTCCCTGTATCGCGATACCGCGTCACGTCGCGCCGTACCGCCCCCCGGCGCGTCCCCCCAGGGTGCGGCCGGTTCAGTCTCTGTCGGCAAGGGTGCACCGGGTCGGCCGTCTTGTCAAATGACTTGAGTCGACCCGACTCAACTTTGCTGCCGGTCTCTACAACAGGACGTATGAGCGCCCTATTCCGGTTCCCCAGCGCCCGCCGACCACCGGTAAGAAGGACCGCCGCCTTCACGGCGCTCTACGACACCCACTACCGGCGCGTCTACGGCTGCGCCGCGAGCCGGGCCGGCCGGCAGGCGGCCGAGGAGGTGGCCAGCGAGACGTTCTGCGTCGTGTGGCGGCGGATGGCCGATTTGCCGGACGCCCCACTGCCCTGGCTGTTCGGCATCGCCCGCTGGGCGGGCCGCCGCGCGGGCTGGATGGAAGCCCGCGGTACGGGGCCTCGCGGGCACCTCATAGCCTTCGGGTGCTGCCATCGTCCCCAGCTCAGGAGCCCTTATGCGAGAAGCGGTGATCTGCGAACCGCTGCGTACCCCGATCGGCCGATTCGGCGGGGTGTTCAAGACCGTCTCGCCCGTCGAGCTGGCCGCCACCGCGATCCGGGCCCTCGTCGAGCGGACCGGGCTGCCGGGCGGCGCCGTCGACGAGGTGATCCTCGGCCAGTGCAACCCCAGCGCGGACGCCCCCGCCATCGGACGCGTCGCCGCGCTGGACGCGGGCCTGCCCGTCGAGGTCGGCGGCACTCAGATCGACCGGCGGTGCGGCTCGGGCCTCCAGGCCGTCCTGAACGCCGCGATGCAGGTCCAGACCGGTGTCAGCGAGGTGGTGATCGCGGGCGGCGCGGAGAGCATGAGCAACGCGCCGTTCTACACCACCGAGGCGCGCTGGGGCGTCCGCGGCACGGGACTCGAGCTCCACGACGCGCTCGCGCGCGGGCGGGTGACCGCCGGAGGCGTCCACCACCCGGTCCCCGGCGGGATGCTGGAGACCGCCGAGAACCTCCGCCGCGAGTACGGCATCGGTCGCGAGGAGCAGGACGAGCTGGCCGTCCGCTCCCACCGGCTCGCCGTCGCCGCCCAGCGCGAGGGGCGCTTCGCCGACGAGATCGTCCCGGTGACGGTGCGGTCGCGTAAAGGCGACACGGTCGTCGACACCGACGAGCACCCCCGCCCCGACACCACGCTGGAGGGGCTCGCCAGGCTGCGTCCCGTCCTCGGCCGGGACGACGACCAGGCCACCGTCACCGCGGGCAACGCCAGCGGCCAGAACGACGCCGCCGCCGTCTGCGTCGTCACCACCCCTGAGCGCGCCGCCGAACTGGGCCTGCGCCCCCTCGTCCGGCTGGTCTCCTGGGCGCTGGCCGGCGTCCCGCCCCGCACCATGGGCATCGGCCCCGTTCCCGCCACCGCCCGCGCGCTCGCGTCCGCCGGCCTCACCCTCGCCGATATCGACCTCATCGAGCTGAACGAGGCGTTCGCCGCCCAGGCCATCGCGGTCACCCGCGAGTGGGACCTCAAGGCCGCCGACTGGGACCGGGTCAACGTCAACGGCTCCGGCATCTCCCTCGGCCATCCCGTGGGCGCGACCGGCGCGCGGATCCTGGCCACCCTCGCCCGCGAGATGCACCGCCGGGAGGCCCGCTACGGCCTGGAGACCATGTGCATCGGCGGCGGCCAGGGCCTCGCCGCGATCTTCGAACGCCTGGCCTGACCCGCCCGCTCCGGGCGCGCCCGGAGCGGGCGGCCCGGTGGAATGTCGTGGTCCTGAGGACGGGGCGCCGTGCCGGGTCCGGCGATTCCCGCAGGTACGGGGATCGCGGCCCGTGCACGCCTGATCGTCGCGATGTCCGGGAGGCATCCCCGACGGCGGGTAAGCTACTGCCGAGTAGTGTTCGGCCCCCGGTTGAAGCGCGTTCTGTCGCGAGCCTTACGCTGACAGCCATCGCCCGTACCTCAGGAGGACGGAACAGTGTTCTGGCTCACTTTGATCATTGGGCTCGCCGGGACGGCGGTCGCCCTCGCGCTCGCCGGACGGCGGGTGCTCTTCCTGTGGAAGCTCTTCAAGGTCGGCCAGCCCGACCCTGAGCGGATCCTCCAGGTCAAGCGCGACCCCAAGGCCGACATCGAGGGCCAGGTCGTCGAGGTCATGGGGCAGCGCAAGCTGCTCAAGTGGACCCTCGCCGGCATGGCGCACTTCGCGGTCATGTGGGCGTTCATCCTGCTGGCCACCGTCTACCTTGAGGCCGCGGTCGCGCTGCTGTTCGGGCTCGACAAGCACATTCCGGGGCTCCAGACCTGGGGACCGATCGGGTTCGTCCAGGACACGATCGCGCTCGCCGCCACGCTCGGCCTGATCGTCTTCGCGGCGATCCGGTGGAAGAACTCGCCGGCCAGGCTCGACCGCGGCTCCCGGTTCAAGGGCTCGCACACCGGCGGCGCGTGGCTGATCCTCTTCATGATCTTCAACGTCGTCTGGACGATGTTCTTCTTCCGCGGCGTCGAGTGGGCCAGCGGCAACCTCGACTACGGCAAGGGCGCCTACTTCTCCTACCTGGTCGGGCAGCTCTTCAAGGGGATGAGCCACGACACCCTCGAGGTGCTGGAGTCGGTCGGCCTGCTGCTGCACATCGGTGTGGCGCTGGTGTTCCTGGTCATCGTGGTCAACTCCAAGCACCTGCACATCTTCATCGCGCCGCTGAACGTCATGTTCAAGCGCCGGCCCGACGGCCTCGGCGCGGTGCAGCCGATGATGAGCCAGGGCAAGCCCCTCGACTTCGAGGAGGCCGACCCGGACGAGGACACCTTCGGCCGCGGCAAGATCGAGGACTTCACCTGGAAGGGCCTCCTCGACATGGCCACCTGCACCGAGTGCGGGCGTTGCCAGTCGCAGTGCCCCGCCTGGAACACCGGCAAGCCGCTGTCGCCGAAGATGCTCGTCCTGGAGCTGCGCGACCACGCGTTCGCCAAGGCGCCGTACATGCTCGCCTCCGAGGACGAGCGGGCGAAGTTCACCGACGAGCAGAAGGCCACCATGCAGGTGGACAGGGAGCTCGTCGGCGAGGACGGCGTCATCCACCCCGACGTGCTGTGGTCGTGCACCAACTGCGGCGCGTGCGTCGAGCAGTGCCCGGTCGACATCGAGCACATCGACCACATCCTGGACATGCGCCGCTTCCAGGTCATGATCGAGTCGTCGTTCCCGTCCGAGGCGGGGGTGATGCTCAAGAACCTGGAGAACAAGGGCAACCCGTGGGGGATGTCGGAGACCAAGCGGCTCGACTGGACCCAGGAGCTCGACTTCGAGGTCGCCGTCGTCGAGGACACGATGCCCGAGGACACCGAGTACCTCTTCTGGGTCGGCTGCGCCGGCGCCCTCGAGGACCGCGCCAAGAAGACCACCAAGGCCGTCGCCGAGCTGCTGCACATCGCGGGCGTCAAGTTCGCCGTGCTCGGCCCGATGGAGGCGTGCACCGGCGACCCGGCCCGCCGGCTCGGCATGGAGTTCGTCTTCCAGATGCTCGGCCAGCAGAACGTCGAGACCCTGAACGAGGCGGGCGTCAAGAAGATCGTCGCGACCTGCCCGCACTGCTTCAACACCCTGGCCAACGAGTACCCGCAGATCGGCGGCCAGTACGAGGTCGTGCACCACACCCAGCTGCTCGCGCACCTGGTCGAGGAGGGGAAGCTCACCCCCGTCGCCCCGATCGAGGAGAACATCACCTACCACGACCCCTGCTTCCTCGGCCGGCACAACAAGGTCTACAAGCAGCCGCGCGACATCATGGCCACGGTGCCCGGCGTCAAGACCCAGGAGATGCACCGGCACAAGGACCGCGGCTTCTGCTGCGGCGCCGGCGGCGCGCGGATGTGGATGGAAGAGCGCATCGGCAAGCGGATCAACACCGAGCGCGTGGACGAGGCCCTGGAGACCAACCCCGACACCGTCTCCACCGCCTGCCCGTTCTGCCTGGTGATGCTCGGCGACGCCATCAACGAGAAGAAGAACTCGGGCGAGGCCAAGGAGACCCTGGAGGTCGTGGACGTCTCGCAGCTCCTCATCCGCTCGATCAAGGGTGAGGGCACCGCACCGGAGAAGCAGCCGGTCGCCGCGGAATAGGCCGCCGCAGGGCCCCCGGCGCGACCACCACGGCCGCCCCGGGGGCCTTCGCGTCCCCGTCGGCGTTCTATAGGCGTACATGGTGTCCCGTTGGGCAAGCGTTTCCCCGGTCCGGGATAGGACCGGACCATGGCCGTGCTGCTGTCGCTCCTGGCGTTCCTGATGACGCTCGCCGGTGGTCTCGCGGCCATGCGCGTGCACGACCACCGGCATCTGGTGCTCGGCCTCGCCGGCGGGCTGATGCTCGGCGTCGTCGCGTTCGACCTGGTGCCCGAGTCACTGGAGATGTCCGGCCCGGGACCGCTGGGGGTGCCCGCGCCGATGATCGGCTTCGCGTGCGGCTTCCTGCTGCTGCACGTGGTGGAGCAGTCGGTGGCCATCCACCGGGGGCACGAGGGGGAGTACGCGCCGCACGTCCACGCGCACGGTCCCGCCGTGCCCCGTCCGCCGGCCGCCGGGGCCCAGGCGACCGGGGCCCAGGGAGCCGGGGCGGCGAAGGTGGGGCTGCTGGCCGCGTGCGCGCTGGTGGCGCACAGCTTCATCGACGGGCTCAGCATCGGACTCGGCTTCCAGTCCGGGACCGAGGTCGGCGCGTTCGTGGCGCTCGCGGTGGTCACGCACGACTTCGCGGACGGCTTCAACACCTTCACCGCCGCCTCGCTGAACCGCGCCGGCCGGCGTCCGGCACTGGTGCTGCTGTTCGCGGACGCCCTCGCCCCGATCGCCGGGGCCGCGGCCACCCTGCTGATCAGCGTGCCCCGCTCGGTCCTCGGCCCGTATCTGGGGCTGTTCGCCGGGGTGCTGCTCTACCTGGCGGCGGCGGAGATCCTGCCCGAGGCGCACAGCGACCACCCCAGGATCCTGACGCTCTGCGCGACCGCGCTGGGCCTCGTCGTGGTCCTGCTGGGCGTCGGCCTGGCCGACTGACGTCCCGGGAACATCCGGAACGTCCGGGAACGGCAGAGGGCCGTCCGGTCGCCCGGACGGCCCTCTGTCACCTTCGCGTCCCGCGGGACGGCCCTGGAGCGCGCTGGAGCGCCCCTGCCCGCCGTCCCGGGAACGGTCCCAGGACGTACCCGGGACGGGGACTCAGCTGGTGAGCTGCTTGGCGTAGTCCCCGTTGGTCTTGATCCACTCGTTCACGGCCTCGTCGGGCTTGCCCTTGAACTTGTTCTCCATCAAGTCCTCGAGGGGCCCGAGGTGCTCGTCGTCCATCCTGAACTTCTTCAGCCAGGCCGTGACCTCGGGCTGGTCCTCGCCGAAGCCCTTGCGCGCGATCGTGTTGACGCCGTCGGGCTTGCCCATCGCGCCCTTGGGGTCGGCCAGGTCGCGGATCGGGAACTTGCTGTAGGCCCAGTGCGGACGCCACAGCGTGACGACGATGTCCTTCTTGGCGTCGGTGGCCTTCTTCAGCTCGGTGAGCATGGCCGCCGTGGACGAGGTGGTGACCTTGTACTCGTCCTTGATGTCGTAGGCGGGGAGCATCTCCTCCTGCGACACCCGGTAGAGGCCGGAGCTCTTCTCAATGCCGATGATCTTGCCGTCGTAGCTGGAGCCCTTGCCCTTGAGGTCGGCCAGCGACTTCAGCGGCGAGTAATTCGGCACCGCGATGGTCAGCGGGGCCTTGTCGTACCAGACGCCGACCTTCTCGAGCTTGTCGCCGTACTTCTTCCAATAGTCCTCGTGCGTGCCGGGCAGCCAGGAGTCGAGGAACAGGTCCACGTCACCCTTGGACATGCCGGTGTAGAGGGGGCCGGTGTCCAGCGTCTTGACGTCGACCGTGTAGCCCTTGTCGGTCAGGACCCGCTTCCACAGCGCGGTCGCGGCCTCGCCCTCGGCCCAGCCGGACACCATGCCGATCGTCAGCTTCTTGTCGTTCTTGCCGGAACCGGAGTCGTCGCCGCCACCGCAGGCCGCGGCGGAGAGGGTCAGCGACAACGCCACGGTGGCCACGGCCACCTTCTTGAATGTCAGGCGCATACTGCCTGTGTCCTTTCGTTGTATTTCGGGAGGTTCAACGGGGCGAGTCCGCCGCTGCCGTCGCGGACGCCTTCTCGGACGTCTTCGCGGGCACCTCGGCGGGGGTCTTCGCGCGCGGCTTCGTGGTCAGCTTGGTGGGGTCCACGGTGCGCCCGGAGGACATGTTGCTCGCGCCCCGCTGGAAGAGGGTGAGCCCCATGCCGCCGCCCTGGCCGAACGAGCCGGTCAGCCGGTCGAGGAAGATCGCCACCACGACGACCGCGACGCCGCCTTCGAAGCCCTTGGGGATGTCGACCCGGTTGATGCCCTCCAGCACCTCGCCGCCGAGACCGTCGGCGCCGGCCATCCCCGCGATGACGACCATCGACAGCGACAGCATGATGAGCTGGTTGATGCCGGTCATGATCGACGGCATCGCGAGCGGGATCTGGATGCGGGTCAGGATGCGGTTCGGCGGGGTGCCGAACGCGTGGCCCGCCTCCACCATCTCCTTGTCGACGCCGCGGATGCCGAGCTCGGTGAGCCGGACGCCGGGGGGCAGCGCGAAGATCACGGTCGCCACCACGCCCGGGACCACGCCGATGCTGAAGAAGAACACCGCCGGGATCAGATAGACGAACGGCGGCATCGTCTGCATCAGGTCCAGGATCGGACGCAGGACGCGGCTCACCACGTTGCTCCGGGCGGCGGCGACGCCGAGCGGGAGCGCGATCACCACCGCCACCACCGCCGCGACCAGCACCATCGCCAGCGTGTCCATCGCCGGCTGCCACAGCTCCATGTTGTCGATCAGGCCGAAACCGAGCAGCGTGAACAGCCCGAGCTTCCAGCCGGCCAGCAGCAGCGCCAGCGCGGTGAAGATCAGGATCAGCACCCAGGTGGGCGGAGCGGTCAGCCAGGTGGTGAGGTGCTCGACGGTGAACGTCACCGCGGAGCTGATCCCGTCGAAGAGCACGCCCAGGTTGTCGGTCATCCAGCCGACCAGGCTGTCGAACCAGTCACCGACCGGCACGCGGGGCACACCGGAGGCGATCACGTCATTCTGCGTCAACGGTGCTGCCCTCCTTCGTCAGTTCGAGATCGGGGGTGCCCGCGGGCTCCTCCGTGACCTCCACCACATGAGTGTTGATCGCGCCCAGCGCGGCCAGCAGCGTGACCCGGGGGATCACGCCGAGCAGGGTCCCGTCCTCGTCCGTGACCGGAACCGGGAGATCGCTCTCGGCGCAGCGGGCGAACAGCTCGGCCACGGAGGTGTCGGGCGCCACCGGGTCCAGGTCCTCGGGGTCGAGCAGTGAGTCGAGCGACTGCACCCCGTCGGTGACGGCGTCGGCGACGGCCGTGGCCTTCACCTTCCCGACCAGCCTGCGCTCCCGGGTCAGCACGAACGCCGCGGAGGTCTGGTGCTCGCGCATGGTGCGCAGCGCGGTCCGCGGGCCGCTGCTGGCGGGCACGGTGACCAGGGGCTTCTCCATCACCGACGCGGCGGTCAGCACCCTGGTACGGTCCACATCGGCGACGAACTGCGCGACGTAGTCGTTCGCGGGGTCGGTGAGGATCTCCTCGGCCGTGCCGATCTGCACGATCCGGCCGTCGCGCATGACCGCGATGCGGTCCCCGATGCGCATGGCCTCGTTCAGGTCGTGGGTGATGAACACGATCGTCCGGTTTAGCCGGCGTTGCAGGTCGATCAGCAGATCCTGCACCTCGCGCCTGATCAGGGGGTCGAGCGCGCTGAACGCCTCGTCCATCAGGATGATGTCGGTCCCGGCGGCCAGGGCGCGGGCGAGCCCGACGCGCTGCTGCATGCCGCCCGAGAGCTGGCCGGGGACCTTGTCCTCCCAGCCGTCGAGGCCGACCAGGCCCAGGAACTCCCGGGCGGTCTCCTCTCGTTCTGCCTTGGCGACGCCGCGGACTTCGAGGCCGTACGCCGCGTTGGCCAGAACGGTGCGATGGGGGAAGAGGGCGAAGTGCTGGAAGACCATGCTGACCTTGTTCTGCCGCAAGGTCCGCAGTGCTTTGGGCGACATCTTCGCGATGTCCTCGCCGTCGATCTCGACGCTGCCCGAGGTGAGCTCCAGGAGCCCGTTCAACATCCGGATCAGGGTCGATTTGCCCGAGCCGGACAGGCCCATGACCACGAAGATCTCGCCCTGCTCGACCTCGAAGGTCGCGTCCACCACCGCCGGTGTGACGCCGAGGGCGCGGATCTCCTCAGGATCCGAGCCCGCCTTGAGTTTTCGTTGCGCCTCGGCCGCCTTCCGGCCGAACAACTTGGTGACGCTTTCCGCGCGGAGTATGGACACGATCTCCTTTCGTGTTCCCACGGGCATCCGAAGTGGACGCCGGCCCCCGGCGGTCCGGGGGTGCGCGGAAACTTTGTGAGCGCGCTTATCCGTGCACGGCGCCCGAGGAGATGTGGCTCACGTTAAGAAGCTGTCAACCGGACGCCAACGCTGTGCGTCGACCGAAACTACCCGTCCCGAGAAGATGTTTCATCTTTTGGTGATCTGCGTCACATTTGCCCACGGTGACCTGCCCTCCCGTTCTCCCGGACGAATCGATCAGACCTTCGTCCGGTGGAAGTTGAGATAGGACCGCGACGGTGTCGGCCCCCGCTGGCCCTGATACCGCGACCCGTACTTCGCCGATCCGTAGGGGTACTCGGACGGCGAACTCGTCCGAAATAGGCACATCTGTCCGATCTTCATCCCCGGCCACAACTTGATCGGCAGTGTCGCCACGTTCGACAACTCCAGCGTCACGTGCCCGGTGAACCCCGGGTCGATCCACCCCGCCGTCGAATGCGTGAGCAGCCCCAGCCGCCCGAGCGAGCTCTTCCCCTCCAACCGCGCGGCCAGGTCGTCGGGCAGCGCGAAGACCTCGTACGTCGACGCGAGCACGAACTCCCCCGGATGCAGCACGAACGCCTCGTCGGCGTCCACCTCCACCATCCGGGTCAGATCCCGCTGCTCGACCGCGGGATCGATATGCGGATACCGATGGTTCTCGAACACCCGAAAATACCGGTCCAGGCGCACGTCCACACTGGACGGCTGAACCATGTTCGGCTCGTACGGGTCGATCCTCACCCGTCCGGATTCGAGCTCGGACCTGATGTCGCGATCAGAGAGCAGCACGTCAGAAAAGCTACCGGCTCCCGCCGCCCCCCGCGCACGCCCCGTCCCGGTCCCACCCGCCCCCCGATCTCCGGTACGATGTCCACGCGGCGGTTCCCCACCGCCCCACGCGGGTGTAGTTCAATGGCAGAACTTCAGCTTCCCAAGCTGATAGCGCGGGTTCGATTCCCGTCGCCCGCTCCACCACGAAGGCCCAGGTCAGGGATCAGATCCCGTACTTGGGCCTTGGTCTTGCCGGGCCTCCGCAGAGCCGTCGTGCAATTAGCGTGCGATTAGGCCACGGGCACCAGCGCTCCGGCTGGCCCGTCGTCATCCTCACCGTCTCGGGTCTGCTCGGCCTGGACGAGCGCGTCAAGGGCGCCCGCTACGCGGTCGCCGGCGGCCGCCCGCCCCGGCGCGCCGGGCGTGCGGCCTGTCCCGTCCGGTCCCGCCGCGCCGCGTCGCCCACCCGCCCGCTTTGGCATGGATTTACGCCTGAAGCCTCCGGCGTGCAAATACGAGCGCCTGTGAAGCAGGTTCGCCCGGGCTGAGCAGCATCTGAGCCTCGACCTCGAATCCCGCGTTACGTAGCCAGGACGACACCTGGTCAGGCTGACGACGGTGGACATGGACCTTCATCGGCTGACCGCCATACCCCTCCGTCTTCAACTGTGACCCGTCACCGACGTGGAACAGGAGTTGAAGCGGTCCGCCTGGACGCAATGCTCGGTGGAAGTGCTCGAACACCGTCAGCGCCTGTTCATCGGGTATATGGATCAAGGATTGCCAGGCGAGTAGGCCGGCAACCGAGGCGTCCGGAAGATTCAGGTCCGTCATCGAACCCACGTCGAACCGAAGGCCCGGATGATCGCGCCGGGCCACGTCGATCATCCCAGGCGAGAGGTCGATTCCGAATGCTTCTAGACCGAGTTCGTGGAGGTGGGCGGTCACGTGGCCGGGGCCGCAGCCGACATCTGCCACAGGGCCGCCACCAGCCGCCCGCACACTGTCAGCGAACAGGGCCAGAGCCGCGCGAAGGTACAGATGCCCAGCGATGGCACCGCGCACTTGAGCGGCGTAGTTGGTTGCGACTGTGTCATACGAGGTTCGAGTGTTGGTCAACCAGTCGTCCGTGCCCATGATCGGCACGGTAGCCCATGACGACAAGCCGTCCGCCGATCTTCGGAAGGTGAGCAGACTGGGCCGGTCCCGCGGCGTGATCGGTGGAGCGAGCGCGAACCAGGGGGCTGCGCCGCCCCCTGGGCCCCCGCGAGCCGGGGCACTCGTTCGCGCGAAACGGTCTGTCACGGGGTTGCGCGCCGTTCGCGCGAACGAGCACCCCGGAACGTCCCGCGTCCGTACGGGCCAAGCGCCGACCCGGCGACAAGACACCGACACATGTCGATCGGCGCAGGCCAGCGGCCGGGCGGCGTGCAATTAGCGTGCAATTAGCCACGGTGATCAAGGGGCAGTCACGGTCATTGGCGGTACGAGCGGAGGGCAGGTCAGCCGCTATGACAGCCGGGATCGGTTTGATTCCCAAGCTGATAGCGCGGGTTCGATTCCCGTCACCCGCTCCACCACGAAGGCCCAGGTCAGGGATCAGATCCCGTACCTGGGCCTTGGTTTTGCCAAGCGCCAGGTTTCTCGTTCGCCGGACCCGGTTGGTTCTATTCGCGTCTTGGCCCCGCCCGCAACCGCCCGTAGCGTGTGAACCATGACGCGGGCTGAGGCGCTGCGAGATCTTGTGGCCAGGGGCAAACAGTTCGATGCGGCGAGGCTGCGCGCCCTGGCGGACGAACTGGGCCTGCCCCTCTCCGACATTTTGGTGATCGCGGGACATCCGGTGCCCGCGCTCCTGCTGCCACCGGCCCGTGATCGCGAGGTCCTGAAGGAGTTCGCCTACCGAGTGACCTTCTGCGACCACGCTCGGTTGGGGTCCCTGGAGGACTACGTGTCCTGCCCGGCGTTGGGCAACCCGGCGTCGGCGGCCGAGGTACCCGAAGACGCGGAAGCGACTCCGTCCGGCATGGACAGGTTCGCAAGGATCTTCAGCGGGTTCCTGCGCAACCGCGGCTTCGGCGTCAGGGAGTTGCCGTTTGCCGGCCTGTCCCGCGTCACGATCAACGGCATGATGCGCGCGGGCTGGCATAACATGCAGCAACTCAAGGCGATGACGGGGCCACTGGGATGGTCAGTCGAGGACCTGGCCGCTGTAGCAGGCGAACCTTGGAGGCGCATGCGGTCCGGCGAAGATTGCTCCGTGCTCTGCCATCACGTGGGCCGGGTCTACATAGCCGCCATTTCCCTCACGACCTCGCAGCTGATGCGGGCCTGCGTTGAAGCGGATCGCATGAGCAGCCGAGTAGACGAGGGCGCCTGGAAACCCTGGGCGGAGAACCGGTGCCCGGACGAGCCGATGCCAGAGACCGAGTTCGATCAACCTTGATGCGGCTGGCACGAAGACCTGTACAGCAGACGAGTACAGCAACAGAGGCACACAACGGCTTACGCATCCAAACGCCGACACACGTTGCCGACTGGGCAGAGCCGCGAAGGCCCGGGTACGCCGGTAGTTCGCATCGAGGGGTGTCGCGCGATCGCTGGGAGCCCGCCGGTTCGGTGTAGGTCAGCGAGGCAAGCGGCGTGCAATTAGCGTGCAATTAGGCAGGGTGATCAAGGGGCAGTCACGGTCATTGGCGGTACGAGCGAGGGCAGGTCAGCCGCTATGACGGCCGGGATCGGTTTGATTCCCAAGCCGATAGCGCGGGTTCGATTCCCGTCACCCGCTCCACGCAAAGGCCCAGATCAGAGACATGATCCCCAACACTGGGCCTTAGTCGTTCCGTTGCTCCGACGCCGACAAGCGATGAGCGAACGATTACGCCATCGGCACCAGCACGCCCGCCTTGCGGTCGTCGTCCACATCGCTCTGTTTCTGCTGGGCGCGCACCAGAGCGTCAAGGGCGCCTGCCAGCGGGCGCCGGGGCGGCCGTGCCCGGCTCTGCGACCCGGGCATGCGGCCTGTTCCGTCCGGTCCCGTCTCGCAGCGCGGTCACGGCCGCCCCAGAACCGCCAAGCGAACATCGAAGAGGGCAGGAGTCCCGTTCCAACGAGCAGGCCCACGAGATGCGGGCAGCGGCTTTTAGGCCCTCGATGCTTGAACTGGAATCCGCCCACGGCGCCGGCCACTCCCCAAGGTCGCTAGCCCGATAACCCTTTGCCCGTGCCACGAACGCAAACCTAGGCTTGCACCTCATGCGAGCGATTACCGAACACGACCTGAGGTCCTGCTTCGTCAACTGCTCCAAGGGCGACGCCAAGCGCCTCAACCTTCCCAAGGACTTCACGCAGTCACCCTGGGACGACCTTGACTTCCTCGGCTGGCGTGATCCCAAGGCCCCCGACCGCGCTTACCTGGTCGCTGACACGGGTGACCAGCTTACCGGGATCGCGCTGCGATTCGCGTCCGCGCCCGGCAAGGCGCGCGGGTTCAACTCGACCAGTCTGTGCTCGTTCTGCCAGACCGTGCACACCGGCGGCGGCGTCGCATTGATGAGCGCGAGGCGCAGCGGCGAGACTGGCAAGCGGGGCAACACCGTCGGGAAGTACCTGTGCGCTGACCTGGCCTGCTCCCTTTACGTACGGGGAAGGAAACAGACCCTGCTGGGCGATGGCCACGACGACGGTGTCTCTCTTGAGGAGAAGGTCGCGCGCATCAGGGCGAACCTGGACGCCTTCGTCGCCTCGGTCGTCGCCTAATCAGCGGGTGCTCAGGGCCAAAGGGTTGGGCGTGCCCGAAGCGAGGGGCTTCGCAGCCCCCAGCCCCCCGCGAGCCGGAGCACTAGGTAGGCGACGAGCGATTAGCCACGGTGATCAAGGGGCATTCACGGTCACTTGCGGCACGGCACTACGCCAGGTCAGCGGCCCTGAGGGGCAAGATCAGAATGATTCCCAAGCTGATAGCGCGAGTTCGATTCCCGTCACCCGCTCCACGCTTTCTCAGCTCTTGATCGTTAGACACCCGGATGACACTGGGACCCACCGTGATCAGCCGGCGGGGAGAGCGAGGGCGTGGTCTACGTCTGCGACTTACGTCGGGCCTTTGTCGCTCCGCAGGCCATCGTCGTCGTAGGGGCGATGAGGACCCGACAGCCCCGCAGCCGCCGCAACTCCCGACCGATCCCCGCAAGCCGCTCCTCACCTATATCCGAGCGTTCTGCCACCCCGGACCCACCCACAACGACGCACGACCCAACCACCGCCCCCGATCCCAGAGGACGCTGAAGGCTGGATGCGGCTGGAGGAGAACGGTCTCTACATCTCTAAACCGGCCGCTACGCGGCCGGGGCCGGTTCGTCCGGGCCGGGCATGCGGTCTCTCCGGGCCGGTCCCGCCCCAGCCGACCGGCTTACTGAGCTACGCAGGAAGTAGTCGGCAACTGCCAGCAACTGACCTGGATCGACCCTGGCAAAGGCATCCAGGGGGATAGTCCAAGCACCCACGGACAGAGCTTGAGCGATGTAGTTCTTAGCCGCGCGCTCATCCACGGTCTGCGCCACCATCACCAGCGCCCGCGCCTGCTGGGAGGGTTCGGTGAGGGAGAGGGCGAGGGTCTCGGCTTGGGCAGTCAGTTCGCGTCCCCGGTCGAGGTCGCCGCTGGCCGCCACCGGCTTCACCAGGTCTGTCAGTGCTTGTGCCTGCCCGAAGGGGTCGGTGAGGGAGTGGGCCAGGGTCTCGGCTCGGTCGAGGTCACCGCTGGCCGCCACCGCCTTCACCAGACCGCTCAGCACCCACACCTGATCGGAGGGGTCGGTGAGGGAGAGGGCGACGGTCTCGGCCTGGACGGCCAGTTCGCGTCCCCGGTCAAGGTCACCGCTGGCCGCCACCGCCGTCACCAGATCGCTCAGCACCCACAACTGCTGGGAGGGTTCGGTGAGGGAGTTGGCGAGGGTCTCGGCTTGGGTGGCCAGTTGGCGTCCCCGGTCGAGGTCGCCGCTGGTCACCGCCACCGTCATCAGGTCTGTCAGTGCTTGTGCCTGCTGGAGGGGATTGGTGAGGGAGCGGGCCAGGGTCTCGGCCCGGTTGAGGTCACCGCTGACCGCGACCGGTTTCACCAGACGTCTCAGCATCCACGCCTGTTCGGCGGGGTGGGTAAGGGAGTTGGCGAGGGTCTCGGCTTGGGTGGCCAGTTGGCGTCCCCGGTCGAGGTCGCCGCTGGTCACCGCCGCCTCCACCAGGTCTGTCAGTGCTTGTGCCTGCCGGGAGGGGTGGGTGAGGGAGTGGGCCAGGGTCTCGGCTCGGTCGAGGTCACCGCTTGCCACCGCCACCGTCATCAGGTCTGTCAGTGCTTGTGCCTGCTCGAAGGGGTCGGTGAGGGAGCGGGCCAGGGTCTCGGCTCGGTCGAGGTCACCGCTGGCCGCCACCGCCGTCACCAGACTCTTCAGCACCCACACCTGATCGGAGGGTTCGGTGAGGGAGAGGGCGACGGTCTCGGCCTGGGTGGCCAGCTTGCGTCCTCGGTCGAGGTCGCCGCTGGCCACCGCCGGCTCCACCAGGTCTGTCAGTGCTTGTGCCTGCCGGGAGGGGTGGGTGAGGGAGTGGGCCAGGGTCTCGGCCCGGTCGAGGTCACCGCTTGCCGCCACCGCCTTCATCAGGTCCGTCAGCGCCCGCGCTTGTTGGGCGGGGCGGGTGAGGGAGTGGGCGAGGGTCTCGGCCTGGGTGGCCAGCTTGCGTCCTCGGTCGAGGTCGCCGCTGGCCACCGCCGGCTCCACCAGGTCTGTCAGTGCGTGTGCCTGCTGGAGGGGGTCGGTGAGGGAGTGGGTCAGGGTCTCGGCTCGGTCGAGGTCACCGCTGGCCGCCACCGCCGTCACCAGATCGCTCAGCACCCACAACTGCTGGGAGGGTTCGGTGAGGGAGTTGGCGAGGGTCTCGGCTCGGTCGAGGTCACCGCTGGCCGCCACCGCCTTCATCAGGTCCGTCAGCGCCCGCGCCTGATCGGAGGGTTCGGTGAGGGAGTTGGCGAGGGTCTCGGCTTGGGCGGCCAGTTGGCGTCCCCGGTCGAGGTCGCCGCTGGTCACCGCCGCCGTCATCAGGTCTGTCAGTGCTTGTGCCTGTTCGGCGGGTTCGGTGAGGGAGTGGGCCAGGGTCTCGGCCCGGTCGAGGTCACCACTGGCCACTACCGCCGTCATCAGATCCGTCAGTGCCCGCGCCTGCTGGAAGGGGTCGGTGAGGGAGTTGGCGAGGGTCTCGGCCCGGTCGAGGTCACCACTGGCCGCCACCGCCTTCACCAGAACCGACAGCGCCCACATCTGCTGGAAGGGGTCGGTGAGGGAGTTGGCGAGGGTCTCGGCCTGAGCGGCTAGCTCGCGACCCCGGTCGAGGTCACCGCTGGCCGCCACCGCCGTCACCAGATCCGACAGCGCCCGCGCCTGCTGGGAGGGGTCGGTGAGGGAGCGGGCCAGGACCTCGGCCCGGTCGAGGTCACCACTGGCCGCCACCGCCGTCACCAGATCCGACAGCATCCGCGCCTGCTGGGAGGGGTCGGTGAGGGAGCGGGCCAGGACCTCGGCCCGGTCGAGGTCACCACTGGCCATCACCGCCTCCACCAGATCCGATAGCGCCCGCGCCTGCCGGAAGGGGTCGGTGAGAGAACGGGCCAAGGCCTCAGCCCGGTCTGGAGCGCCCAGCATTACCCATGCCGCGGGTAGATCTGAGGGAATGTTGGAATTGCGTTGCTGGAGGTAGTCACGGGTGATGGCGAGGCGGAACATCGTCGGCAGGTCAGGGAATTCGCTACCACAGATGACCTCTTGGGCGGCCTTGATCTCGGCCAAAGCGATATGGTCGCCGCAGTTGACATGGAGCAGCCGGTCATGCCGCGCCGTATCAAGGCAGCATTCGATCATGCCCGGCAGGTCGTCGGCCGCACGCAGCATCGCAAAATAGCCCCGCAGCAGATATTCCGGGGTATCCGCAGGCCATCCTCCGTCTCGGTAGCCGTGCGCCCAGACGCGCAACCGCTGCCGGTATCCCCCAAGCCGCTGCGCGCCCAGCCGATCAACGGCCATCATCCGCAGTTCCTCATGGGCCAGTACATACAACTCGGGCCGACCCTGCGACACCCACCGGCTGACGTGAGGGGTGAAGGTCCGCCCCGAGACCGCGGCCAGGTGCTCGGCCGACTCTGGAGTGGTCCACCCGGTCAACTCGGCCAGATCGGCATCCGACAGGCCACCTCCGGCCGCAGTGACCAGGCCGAGCAAGTCCTGCTCGGCCGATGACCCCTTCAACAGGTGCGTCAACCCGCGTACCGCAGGGCCCTTGATCGCCCCTGCCGCCGCCGAGGCGCTCAGCGGGCAGATGACGCCGCGATCCCGCAGCGGATGGCGCTCCGGCACATCCGAGGGCACTGGCGGATGAGGTCGCCCGGACACCACGACCCGGACACCATCGGGCAGAATCTCCGGCAGCAACGCCGCGATACTGTGCGCCTCCGGACCGGTCGCCACCCCGCGATCCTCGTCCAGCCCATCGACCACCAGCACCAGCCGCCGCCCCTGTACGTGGCAAGCACTCGCCGCCCGGCCCAGCAACCCCAGCAGATGCGCCTCGCGCGTACTCTCCGACGCGCTCACCGGCGCCGGTTCCCCAGCGATCTCAGCGAGTTGCTCGGACACCACCTCCACAAACGCCGCCCGGCTGTTGTGACCGGCAAACCTCGCGGTGATGAAGAACGACACCACCCGCACCCCCTCAGGGGGATGCAGCACGAACCAGGCCAGCAACGCCGACTCGCCCGACCACGCCGGCGCCTGCCACCACATCCAGGACGGCCCCTGAGCACGAGTGCAGAACTCCGCCAGCTCCGCCAGTTCCACCGCCCGCCCCTCCAGCCGGCCCGGAAAGACACGCTGCACCTGCCTGCGGTATTCCGAACGCGCCACCGGTAACGAGTCCAGGTCCAACTCGCCATCCCGCCCCCAGGGCCATTTATGCATAGTCAACATGCTCCCTGGGAAGCAAAATCCTTTTCTTGGAACGGCACGGATTGCGGGTCAAGATCTTGTCTTTCACAACCTCCGTCATGAGCACCGCCCGCAGCAGCCGGTACACCTTGGCCGCCATGTTCGCCGAGACCCTGGTGTCAAGAATGGGCGTCCGCCAGTCCCGGATCATGGACGTGCTGAGCTTGCCGAGCTGGACCGCACCCGGGCTCCGCCCCGAGCATGGTCTCGGGGCGGAGAATTCTCAGTGCGGGTCGGTCAGCGCACCCACATGGTCCAGGTGCCGACTGTGGACGGGGCGCATGCGAATTCGTGGTAGCCGCCGTTGCTCGCCGGATCGGAGACGTAATTGACTCCGTCCACCTGGCAGGCGACCAGCGTCGGGTACCCGCCTCCCGCCACCGTCCACTGTCCGGGGTCGGCGAGAGCGGTGCCCGTGGCCAGTGAGACCGTGGTCAAGGCGGCACCGGCGATCAGGCCGGCGGCGGCGAAAGAGCGCCAGGACTTCATGGATCTCTCCTCTGAACGGGGGCCAGGGCCGAAACGGCCATCGGCTCCTAGTGCGTCGTACACAGAGTCCGATGCCACTACAGAGGCGCAAGTTCGCGGTGTTGTGAGATTTGGGCGGTCGCTCTGCATGCGGTGAGGATGGGGACCACGCTCGAGGCGAGAGCGGCGTCCCGATGCCGCTCCGCAGGGTCCTGCGACGGGACCCAGGTCGTCCGGCATCCTTCGCCCGGCGATCGGGGACAGGTCCGAGGCGTGCAGGCCGAGCGCGGGCGCGAGCCCGCACAGCCACCGATGGAAGATCGAACGGTCCATCGCCTGGCTCTTCGGATACCGCCGCCTCACCACCACGCTGACCTGCTACGAGAAACTCGCCAAGGTCATCATGTCGGACGAGCTTTCTGGGCGACCCGTTGGACCACAAAATCAGATTCCACCATGGAGATCCGGCGGCGGATCCAGCACCCACGAAAGGCAATGATGCCGCAGCTCATCACGCCACCAGATGAGACAAGCTCTTAGGCGCCGCCGATGTCAGCCACGCACTCCCGCCAGAGTCGGTAGTAGTCGGACCAGGGTTTCTCCTCTACGAGCAATCGCCTGCCCAGGAGAACAGTCAGCGCCCGGCCCCTCTCGTGACGTTCGTCGCTCCACACGCTCAGCCGCTCAAGCGCGTCCCGGACGACGTCGAAGTCGCACGGGAACAGGTGCAGCCCGATCTTGGTGAGCGACGGCCCGCCGTGCTTGGTGAAGTGTGCCGCGTTCTCGAAGAAGTCCCGCGTGAAGTACAGCTCGCTCATGCCGCCGGCTTCCATGAGGTCATCGACCACGTCGAGCATGACGTCCCGGCCAGCAGCTCACCGATCCGAACGCCGACCCAGGGCACCAGCCCGTCGGGACCCGTTCCGCGCGGGTGGCACCGCCAGAACGCGTCGCTCAGGACGTTTCCGGCCTCCTCCAGTTCGTTCCGCGAGATGAGGACGTGGCCGAGCGGGTGCCCCGCATACCCGGCGATCATGTTGTTGTCCGACCTCAGCGCCCGCCTCAGCGGCTCCTCGGCCGCCACGAGGTCGCCGCTGACGATCAGCAGATTGCCGAGCAGAACGGTGGCGATCTCCTCGTCCGCCTCCGCGTAGAGCGCCCGCGCCGCCTCCGCGTCGCCGGTGAGCTGCGCGGTGACCCCGCGTAGCAGCGAGCGCCCGTCCTCCCGCAGCTCCAGCTCCGCGAGCAGCACTCCGGCCAGCGGCCCCAGCCAAGGGTCCTCGCCCTCCGCCACCTGGTCCAACGAATCCCAGCAGTTCATCAGACCCGCGCCGAGTTCGATCCCCGCCAGCGCCGCCGCCGCGTGCCCGGCCACGGTCGTGCGCCCCGTCTCGGCGACGTCCCGCAACGCGTTCATCGCGTCGTCCAGGTCTCCGTTCCGGTACGCCTCCAACCCGGCTCGACCTCCGCCGGCACCGGCTCGACCGGATCCAGGGGCAACAGCGCGGGGAGCTCCAGAAACTTCAGCGGGTAGAGGGACCGCGGCTTGTCGTTCGCGTCCATCCCGAGGCCTTTCCTTCCTGACGGGAGCATTGCCGCCGCATTCTGCCACCGAGGTCAGGCACTCTTGCCGGAAACGACGATCCCCTCTTGCGCGCATTCCAGCAGCCGCCATCAATTTCGCGTGACCCACTGAAGTGAGAGTGCCTCTCAGGCCGTCTCGCGCAAAAGGAACGCGGTGCGTCCCAGAGAGTAGGGAGGCGCGCCGCGTTCCGGTTGCTGTCAGAGGCCGACACGTACACGTCTCCCTCGCCCCGCACTGTCCCGCTGTCCAGATCAAGGGGTGCCGCCCCTCGCTGCGCGCCGCACCACCGGGCGCCGGCCCCCGGCCAACCGTTGCCGCGGGTACGCCCCGCCGCCCGATCGACGTCGCAGCGCGGGACGATTGATCGAGACCGAATCGAAGGGCTTCGTAGCCTTGCGGGCTCCTGCGTGACGTCGGTGCGTCTTCGTGGGGAGGGAAGCGGTGACGATTGCCGAATCCCGGGAGGGGTGAAGGCGGCACGTAGGAATGTGGGCGGGGGTGAGGTTGAAGGCAAGGAGAGGATGCGTTCTCATAATGCGCGGATGGCGAGGAAGACCGGGTCGATCACGTTCGATACTCAGCGTTCTTTGCGCTGCTCGCGGCGGCTCCTCCATGAGTTGCGTACCGCCGTCACGACCAAGGCAATGCACGTCCCGGCCATAGCGCCCATCAGACCAGTGCCTAGGGCGCTGTCGGACGACCCGCTACTGGCGCCCCATAGTGCTCCTAGCAGGCCACCGGCCACGAGACCCGCGAACGCGGCACGCACGGCATCCTTCCAGTAGCGGACACACGCCCCCGCGAGAACACCTATCAGGCCGGCGCCCATCGCACTGTTCCAAGCCCCGAATTC